>NZ_JBWKCC010000004.1:0-34840 GCF_056436655.1 Streptomyces sp. NPDC043427
AAACGCCCGGTTACATTCCGAACCCGGAAGCTAAGCCTTACAGCGCCGATGGTACTGCAGGGGGGACCCTGTGGGAGAGTAGGACGCCGCCGAACAATCATTGGGAAAACCCCCGCACCTCACGGTGCGGGGGTTTTCTGCGTTTAGGGCCCGTATTTCAGGACGGCCTCACCAGTCTCGTGTCATACGCCAGGATCACCGCCTGGATGCGGTCCCTGGAACCGGTCTTCGCCAGAATGCGGGTCACGTGGGTCTTCACCGTGGATTCGGCGAGGTGGAAACGGGTCGCGATCTCGGTGTTCGTCCAGCCCTGACCGATGACGGTGAGGATTTCGCGCTCGCGGTCCGTGAGGGAGGCCAGGCGGGGATCGGTGTGCGGGGAGGTGTCCTGGCCAGGGGCCGGGAGTAACTCGACGTAGGCGTCCAGGAGGCGGCGGGTCAGGCTCGGGGCCACTACCGCGTCTCCCGAGGCAACGGCCCGTATGCCTGACAGGACGTCCTCCGGGTGGGCGTCTTTGATGAGGAAGCCGGAGGCACCGGCGCGTAGGCCCGCGTAGGCGTACTCGTCGAGGTCGAAGGTGGTGACGATCAGGACGCGGGTGCGGTGGCCGGCGTTGATGATGCGGCGGGTGGCGGCGATGCCGTCCAGGCCGGGCATGCGGATGTCCATCAGGACGACGTCGGGACGGAGCTCGGCTGTCATACGGACCGCTTCGGTGCCGTCGGTTGCCTCGCCCAGCACGGTCAGGTCGTCCTGGCTCTCCAGCAGCATGCGGAAGCCGAAGCGCTGGAGAGGCTGGTCGTCGGCGATGAGGACACTGGTCACTACGGGGTTTCCTCCGGTAGGTGCAGATGGACACGCCACCCCTGTTCGGGGTGAGGGCGTGGGCCGGCCTCAAGCGTGCCGCCGTACAGGGCGGAGCGTTCGCGCATGCCGGGCAGGCCGCGGCCCCCGCCGTCAGGGCCTACGCTGCCGCGGCCCCCGCCGTCACTCCCTACGCTGCCGTGGCCCGTGTCGGTGACCGTGACCGTGACGGCGCCGGCGGGGGCGTACGACAGGGCTAACTCCGAGGTGGCCTTGGGGCCGCCGTGTTTGAGGGTGTTGGTGAGGGCTTCCTGGATGACGCGATATACGGCGAGCTGCCTGCCTGAGGAGATGGTCGGGGTGCCTGTGACGGTGGCGGTGACCGGGAGGCCTGCGGCCCGTACGCCGTCGAGGAGCTGGTCGAGGTCGGTGAGGGCGGGCTGGGGGGTGAGTTCGAGGTCGGCGGGCGGCTCCTCCTCGCGCAGGACGTCCAGAAGGCGGCGGAGTTCGCCCATCGCCTGGCGGCTGGTGGTGGCGATGGCATCCAGAGCCTGGCCGGCGCGTTCCGGGGACTTGGTGGCGGCGTAGCGGCCGCCGTCCGCGAGGCCCGTGATGACGGAGAGGTTGTGGCCGATGATGTCGTGCATCTCGCGGGCGATGCGGGTGCGCTCGGCCGCGGTGGCGAGGCGGGCCTGCTGGTCGCGTTCGATCTCCAGGCGGCGGGCCCGGTCCTCCAGGGCCTTGGTGTAGTTGCGGCGGGTGCGGACCGCGATGCCGATGACGGCGGCCGTGACGATGGACATCAGCACCGGGACGACGTCCTGGTCCATGCTTCCCCGCGGGTGGCGGACGGCCATCAGGGTGAACGGCGTGATGACCAGAGCCGACGCCCACCACAGCGTGCGCTGGGACAGGCGCAGGGCGATGTGGTAGATCACGAGCAGCTGGAGCAGGGCGGCCTGGAGAGCGGCTCCGGACCAGGCGTTGACCAACGCGACCAGCGCCATGGCGAGGAGCACGGCTCGGGGGTGGCTGCGCCGCCAGAGGAGGGGGACCGAGAAGCCGAGGCTCATGGCCAGGACGAGCCGGACCGGGAGGTCGGAGTCGCGGGCGACGTTGCGCCATCCGCCGCTGGCGTCGACCAGGGCGGCCGCCACCCAGAAGCCTGTGAGGAGCAGGTCCCAGATCAGCGGGTGTCGTTCGTCGAGGGCGCGTATGCGTCTGTTGATGCGATGGGCGTACTCGGTGAGGGGCTCGGGTGTCTGCTCCTTCGGCACGTGACCATGGTGGCGGGTCCGTTCGCCGTACGGCGTCGGTCGGTCGCGGTATATCGCGTGAGGGCGTCGTACCTGGGTACTACGGTGGCTGGCATGAACACCGTGAGCACCCAGGGTCATGTCGTCCGTTCCATACGTGCCGAGGAGTGGGCGGCCGTGAAGGAGCTGCGGTTGCTCGCGCTGCGGGACCCGGTGGCGTCGATCGCCTATCTGGAGACGTATGAGGAGGCCGCGGGGCGTCCGGACTCCTTCTGGCAGGAGCGGGCCGCCAGGAGCGGTGAGGCGGCGGTCGGCGTGCGGCAGTTCGTGGCCGAAGGGGCGGACGGGGCGTGGGCCGGGACGCTGACCGTGTTGATGGAGGAGGCGGGGACGACGGACTGGGCCGGGTTCCCGGTCGAGCGGCGGCAGGGGCATGTCGTCGGGGTGTATATGCGGCCCGAGCACCGGGGGAGCGGGCTGACCGAGGCGCTGTTCGCCGCGGGGGTGCAGTGGGCGTGGGAGAGCGGTGCGGAGCGGGTTCGGTTGATCGTGCACGAGGACAACGGGCGGGCGCAGGGGTTCTACCGCAAGGTGGGGTTCGGGCCGAGCGGGGTGACCGTGCCGTTGGCGGACGGGGACGAGGAGTCCGAGTTGGAGTTCGTCCTCGAGAAGGGCTGACGCCCTACACCGGGAGTTCGTCGTGGGGCCAGCGGGCGCGGCCCTGTTCCCGGGACCGGAGGAGGGCCAGGGCCGGCAGGCCCCGGTCCGCCCCGGTGGCCAGCAGCTCCGGGAGCTGGGGAAGCGGAGCCACTGCGGCGACGTCGTCCAGGACGAGGGTCAGTGGTGGGTCGAGGCGACCGGAGGATGACCGTTCGGCCATGCGCCGGCCGCGCTCGACCACGCTGGAGACGAGGGCCGTCAGGAGCGGCATCGCGCCGGGGTTCGTCCTCGGGTCCTCGATGGATTCACCGACCACATAAAGCGTGCCCCCTTCGTGCAGAAAGGAATCCAGGGAGAGGGCGTCAGTTCGGTTCGGGGTGCAGGCCTCACGGATGTTCACCGTGGAGAGCGAGGACAGCGCACGGGTCGTCAACTCGTGGGCCATGTCCCGGCGTTCTGGGTGGGCGGTGAGTGCGGCTTCGAGTTCGCCCGCGGCGCCGGGGGCGGCCTTGGGGTTCGTACGGAGGGTGCGTACGGCGTCCTGGATCTGGGTGCCCTGGGACCAGCGGTGGACGTGGCGGACGGTGCGGCCGTCGATGGCGGCGGCGTGGAGGTAGCTGCGCAGGAGCGTCTCGGCGGTGTCGCTGACCGCTTGGTCGAGGCGGGCGGTCGGGCGGACGGGGGTGAGGAGTGCTGCCGCTCGCTGCACCGCTGTCTGCTTGTCCTCGCAGCCTGCTGTGGGGGACCAGTGGAGGCGGGCCGGGGTGTCGCAGAGGTGGGTGGGGTCATAGAGGAGGACGGGGCCGAGTTTGGCGCGGGCGTCCTTGGTGTCCTGCCAGAGGGCGGGGTTGGAGGTGACGACCAGGGCGGGGCCTGCCGCGTCGCGTACTGCTTGGGCCGCGGTGGTGTAGCGGCTTTCCTTGGGGGCTACGAGGATCTTTTCCCACCCGCCCGTCCGTTCGCCGCCGAACGGAGAAGCGAACGGTTGGGGCTGGGGCTGCGCGAGGGGCGCTGTCGTCGTACCGGGATGGGGTTGCGTCGGGGGCTCCGTCGGCTCCGGGGTCGGCCTGGGAGCCGGGACCTCGTGGTGGCTCGGGAGTGACGCGGTGTGGCTGCGCGGGAGCTGGGTCTCGTACGGGGCGTGGTGGCCCGGAGCCGGTACGTCGTGGCTCCCCGCGGTCTCCGGCGGCATCGTCGCCCCCGTCGCCCGTTCCAGAGCCGCTGCTCTTTCCTCGCGTCGTCTCGCCCGCACCGCGCGCCAGCGGGCCAGCGTGCCCATGACGAAGATGGTCAGGACGACCAGGATCATCAGCTGGCCGATGAAGAGGCCCCAGAAGAGGCCGTAGCCGGAGAGTTGGGTGGCTGGGGCGTCGGGCCAGGCGCCGGGGAGGTCGTGGGGGCGGCCGATGAGGTGGCGCATGGCCAGGGGGGTGCGCGCGAAGGTGACTCCGGCCGGCCAGGAGCCGTGGGAGAAGAGGCCGGCCAGGCCCGTGGCCGTCCACACCAGCAGGGTCATGCCGAGGAGGAACCCGAGTATGCCCATCAACAGGCCGTCGGGGATGCCTCCCTGCTGTTGCTGCTGCTGGTCGTCGCGTCTCATCTCATGCCACCGTCGACTCGGACGACCCGTCCAGGTCGCCGATGTGCTCTTCCATGAAGGCCGCCGCACGTGCCTCCGCCTCCCGCTCGGCCGCTCGCAGGGCGTCCTCGGCGGCGCGGTCGATGGAGGACTCCGTCATGGCGCGGTCGGTGAAGACCAGGGGGCGTTCCGTCTCGGTGATGAGGTGTTTGACCACCTGGACGTTGCCGTTGACGTCCCAGACGGCGATGCCGGGAGTCAGGGTGGGGATGATCTCCACCGCCCACCTGGGCAGGCCGAGGACCCGGCCCGTCGCCCTCGCCTCGTCCGCCTTCTGGGCGTAGATCGTCCTCGTCGAGGCCATCTTCAGGATGGCCGCTGCCTCCTTCGCGGCCGCGCCGTCCACCACGTCACTCAAGTGGTGCACCACCGCCACGAACGACAGACCCAGCCGGCGCCCGAACTTCAGCAGCCGCTGGAACAGCTGCGCCACGAACGGGCTGTTGATGATGTGCCAGGCCTCCTCGACCAGGAAGATGCGCTTCTTGCGGTCGGGGCGGATCCAGGTGTGCTCCAGCCAGACGCCGACGATGGCCATCAGGATCGGCATGGCGATGGAGTTGCGGTCGATGTGGGACAGGTCGAAGACGATGAGGGGGGCGTCGAGGTCGATGCCGACCGTGGTGGGGCCGTCGAACATGCCGCGCAGGTCACCGTCGACGAGGCGGTCGAGGACGAGGGCCACGTCCAGGCCCCACGCCCGTACGTCGTCTATGGCGACGTTCATCGCCTCGGCCGACTCGGGCTCGGGGTGCCGTAGCTGCTCGACGATGTCGGAGAGGACCGGCTGGCGTTCGGTGATCGTCTCGTTGACGTAGGCGTGGGCGACCTTGAGGGCGAAGCCGGAGCGTTCGTCCAGGCCGTGGCCCAGCGCGACCTCGATGATGGTCCGCAGGAGGGCGAGCTGACCGGTGGTCGTGATCGCCGGGTCCAGGGGATTGAGGCGGATCCCGTGGTCGAGGGCGGCCATCGGGTCCAGGCGGATGGGAGTTATTCCCAGCTCCTGCGCGATGAGGTTCCACTCGCCGACGCCGTCCTCGCCCTGGGCGTCCAGGACGACGACCTGGCGGTCGCGGAAGCGGAGTTGGCGTAGGACGTAGGTCTTCTCCAGGGCCGACTTGCCGTTGCCGGACTCGCCCAGGACCAGCCAGTGGGGGGCCGGGAGCTGTTGGCCGTAGAGCTGGAAGGGGTCGTAGATGTAGCCCTTGCCGGAGTAGACCTCGCGGCCGATGATCACGCCGGAGTCGCCGAGGCCGGGGGCGGCGGTCGGGAGGTAGACCGCCTGGGCCTGGCCCGTGGAGGTGCGCACCGGCAGGCGGGTCGTCTCGACCTTCCCGAAGAGGAAGGAGGTGAAGGCGTCGGTGAGCACGGACAGCGGATCCCGCATGCTAAAGCCCTACCTTCGGATGCCGGTGGCGAACGGGAGGGTGTTCACGAAGGCGCGGTGGTGCTCGCGGTCGCACCATTCCAGCTTGAGGTACGACTTGCCGGCCGAGGCCCTTATGGTCCGCTTGTCGCGGGCCAGGGCCTCGGGGGAGCGGGAGGACACGGTGATGTAGCCGACCAGGTTGACGCCCGCGGCGCCGCTCGCGAGGTCCTCGCCGCGTTGGTCGAGGCGGTTGTGGGCGGCGATGTCGCGGGGGTCGACGGTGCGGTTCATCTTGGCGGCGCGGGAGGCTTCGGCCTCGTCGTTGGTCTTCTCGGTCAGCATGCGTTCGATGGCTACCTCGGTGGGCTCGAGATCCATCGTCACTGCGACCGTTCGGATGACGTCCGGGGTGTGGACGAGGAGTGGGGCCAGGAAGTTCACCCCTACGGGTGTCATCGGCCACTCCTTCACCCAGGCGGTGGCGTGGCACCAGGGTTCGCGGGTGGCGGACTCGCGGGTCTTGGCCTGGAGGAAGGTCGGCTCCATGGCATCGAGCTCGGCCGGCCAGGCGTTGCGCTTGGTCATGGCCTGGATGTGGTCGATGGGGTGGTCCGGGTCGTACATGGAGTGGATCAGGGACGCGAGGCGGCCCTGGCCCAGCGGCTGGCGGACCCGGATGTCGGCCTCCTGCAGGCGCGAGCAGATGTCGGTGAGCTCGCGGGCCATGACGACGGCGAGACCGGCGTCCCGGTCCAGCTTGCGGCCGTTCTGGGGCCGTGCTGCGCGGGCCATGGCGTGTGCCTCGGCGGCGAGCTCGCGGGTGTAGTGCATACAGGCGACGAGGTACGCGCGGTGCTGCTCGCTGCTGGTGGACACCATCGACTGCAACTGGTCGTACGACTGCTGCAGCCATGGCAGCGCCTTGTCGTCCCCGCGCTGGGCGACGTCCTTGGCGTGGGCGTCGGGGTCGGCGGGGAGGGTGCGGGCGAGCATCTGCAGGCGGGTGACGAAGCCGTCGCCGTTGGCCACGTGCTTGAGGAGGGTGCCGAAGCGGTCGACGAGGGCCTCCTGGTCCTCGCTGTCGCGCAGGCCGACGCCGGGGCCCTCGATCTCGATGGCGGCCGTGACTGTACGGCGGTCCGCGTGCAGCAGGACGGCGATCTCGTCGGGGCCGAACGGGGCGGCCAGCCAGCTGATGCGGCCGATGCCGGGCGGCGGGCCGACCTCGATCTCACGGCCGTCGAGGCGGGTGCCGGCCTCCATGACGGAGGACCGGTAGGCGGTGCCCTGCTTGAGCGTCCTCTTGTAGCTGCGGTTGATCTCGAACCACTTGTAGAACGTGCGGTGCTTGTACGGCACGTAGACGGCGGCCAGCGCTACGAGCGGGAAGCCCATCAGCAGCACGATGCGCAGGGAGAGGACGGGGACGAGGAGCCCGCACATCATGCCGAGGAACGCGCCCGCGATGATCAGCGCGATCTCGCCGGTTTCACGATTCCGGCCGACGATCGCGTTCGGCCGGGCGCGGCCGATCAGATATGTACGGCGGGGCGTGACCGGATGGGACACGTGGGACTCGGTCGTCAACGCCCTTCACCTCCCGTGCGGTTGGTATTGCTGTTGCGGGTGTTGCTGGCGTGGGGGGTGTTGACCGCGCTGGAGCGGGGCGGGGGTGCGGCGGAGGGGAGAGTTCCGCCGCCACCGTTGGAGGTGCGGGTGCTGTGTGCGGCAACCCCGCCTGAGGCGGGGTTGGACGGGCGGGGGCCGCTGGAGGCGGCCTGGCCGGCGTTGTTGTCGGCGCGGGTGCTGTGTGTCTTGATGCCCTGGGCGACGAGGGTCGCCGGGGAGCTGATGACGGCCGCGGCCTTGCCTTCGGCGCCCTGCATGATGCGGTTGTTGCGCGAGTGGGCGATCTCGTCGCCGAAGCCGGGGACGAAGCGGTAGATCATCGCGCTGGCGAAGATGGCGAGCAGGATGATCGAGAGGCCGGAGACGACGGCGGAGAAGGCGTTCGGGCCGTCGTCGGCGGAGAGTGCGCCGGCGAGGCCGAGGACGATCACGATGACCGGCTTGACCAGGATGACGGCGATCATGATGCCGGCCCAGCGGCGGACGTGGCCCCACAGGTTCTTGTCGACGAGGCCCGCGTACACGACGGTGCCGAGGAGGGCGCCGACGTAGAGCAGGGCGGCGCGGACGACGAGCTCCAGCCAGAGGACGCCGGCGGCGAGGATCGACACGAGGGAGACGACGATCAGCATGATGGGGCCGCCGCCGATGTCCTCGCCCTTGGCGAGGGCGCCGGAGAACGTGCCGAAGAACGTGTCCGCCTGGTCGCCTGTCGTTTTCGCGAGGACGTCGGTGACGCCGTCGGCCGCCGATACGACCGTGTACAGGATCAGGGGGGTGAAGGCGGAGGCCAGCACCGTCAGCCACAGGAAGCCGATCGCTTCCGAGATGGCGGTGGACAGGGGCACGCCCCTTACCGCTCGCTTGGCGACGGCCAGGAGCCAGAGCAGGAGCGTGAGGATCGTCGACGCGGCGAAGACGACGGCGTACTGCTGGAGGAACTTGGCGTTGGTGAAGTCGACGTTCGCCGTCTCCTTCACCGCCTCGCTCAGCTTGTCGATGGTCCAGGCTGCGGCTTCCGCGCAGCCCTTCGCGAGGGAGGAGAGGGGGTCGAGCGTGTCGCTGACGCTGGGGTTACGGGTGACGCCGGAGCGGTTGTTGCCGCGCTCGCAGTACTTGCGGGCTGCGCCGCGGATCAGGTCACAGGTGTCGCTGGTGGACGGCGACGGCGACGGTGACGGCGAGGGTGAGCCGGTGACCGAGGGGTCGGGACTGGGGGTCGGCGCGGCGAAGGCGCGGGTGGCCAGCAGGACCGTGGTCGCCTGAACAGCGGCGACAGCGGCTGTGACCTTGAGGAAGCGGTGGCTAGCGCGCATACGTGAACCCTCCGTACTCCTCGACGGCCTTCGTCATGTCGTCGGCGGTGGAGGCCCTCTGGTCGCGCCCGACCGGCACGGGGCCGTCCTTCTGGTCGAAGTCGGTGATCTTCCAGTCGTTGTCGACCCACTTCAGCTGGTACGTGGTGGTGTACCAGCTCTCCGAGACGGGGTTGGTCGAGGCCGCGCCGGACAGGCCGAAGAGCGAGGTGTACCAGACCTCCACGGTGGCGTTGTTCGCGCTGGACGCGGTGACCTTGGTGCCCACGGGAATGACCCGGGAGATGAAGGTCTGACCGGCCGGTGCGGTGCCGTCCTTGGTGAGGCCGATGTTGGTCAGGAACTTCTCGCTGGAGTAAGCGGTGTCGAGATCGGCCTGGCGGGCCTCGGCGACATCGGGCGCGTAGACGGTGTCCACGATCTCGTGCCGTCTGGCTGTGCTGAACATCTCGGCCGATCCCAACGCGACGGAGTAGTTGGCCGCGGCGCTCTGTGCTCCCTGTGCGTCACGGGCGTACCCGGTCGGGATCTCTGCCTTCTTCGTCCCGACCGGATCCGTCCCGCTGGCCGCAGTGGAGGCTGTCTTCGGCTTGTCGCCCGTACTGCCCGACGCGGAATCGGAATCGCCCCCTCCGCGGTTCGCGAAGGCGATCGCGGCGATGAGGAGGACCACTACCGCTACGACGGTGACCAGGCTGCGGGATGAGGAGCGGCCGGGGCGGCGGGCGCCGCCGTAGGGGTCGGTTTCGGGTAGGCGGGTGCGGGTGTGGCCGCTGCCGCCGTAGCCGTACCCGCCGCCGTCGTCGGCGCGCGCCGGATCGCCGTAGCCCTGCTCGTCCCCGGGACTCATGCCGCGTACGCCCCTTCGCCGTCGTACTGAAAAGCGTAGAAGTACGACGGTAGCCGTGCTGGTTCCCGCGCGGGCGCGGTGTGGTGACTCGACATCAGGGAAACGCAACCTCAGAGGGGGTCCGGGCGCGCCCGGAGAGGAGGGAGGGGTCGGGAGGGGTCAGACCGCCATGCCGTACACGATGGTGAACAGCGTGCCCAGGGAGCCGATGATGAAGACCCCCGTCAGGCCGGCGATGATGAGGCCCTTGCCCTGTTCCGCGCTGAAGGTGTCCCGGAGGGCCGTCGCGCCGATGCGTTGCTTCGCCGCGCCCCAGATGGCGATGCCGAGGCAGAGCAGGATGGCGACCGCCATCACGACCTCGATCATCACCTTGGCCTCGTTGCCAAGGCTGCCGAAGGGGCCCCAGTCCGGAGCGATCCCGCCGATGATGGTGTTGATGTCTCCCTTGTCGGCCGCAAAGAGCATTAGTCACCGCCCCTGTATGGGTTGTTCCGCAGTCCCCTGCGGTGCGCAGAGGTCAGGCCTCATTGTCGCCGACAATGTCGCTGTCGCATGTCGACTTGACGTCATTGATTGGCGGGTTTCGTACGAATAGCTTGCCACCTGGGTGGTGGACATGAATCGTATGGTCACTCTGTGTATCACGGCGGGTAACGCCGGGCAACGAGGCCGGATCGGAACCCGGGGTGTGGTCCCGTCGTTGAGCCACCCTTCAGGCTGATTTTCTCATGGCGCGCGAACGGGCCGCGGCTGGTTGCCGCGGCCCGTTCGTCCCCTGGCCGGAAGCGGGAGCCCCCACGGCCCCGCGCCGACACGCTGTGTGACGGAGGATCAGCCGGTGAAGGCGCCCGTGCCCTCCGGGGTGCCCCAGCCGGTGGGGCCGTCGTAGCCGGACTTCGCGGTGCACAGGTAGCTCGCGGTGGAGCTGCAGGTGCCGTTGCTGCCGCTGGTCACGTCGTTGAGGGCGGAGGTGCCGGCCGCGCTGTAGATGTACTTGGAGGGGTAGTCACCGCTGCCCGGGGTGCCGGCGAGGGCGTAGACACCGGCGATGATGGGCGAGGAGGCGCTGGTGCCGCCGAAGGTGTACCAGCCGGCGGTGACGCCGTAGGAGTCGTAGACGGAGACGCCGGTCGCGGGGTCGGCCACGGCCGAGGTGTCGGCGATGGCGCGCTTGGAGCAGCCGGTGTCGGTCTGCCAGGTCGGCTTGGCGTCGTAGGCGGAGCAGCCGGAGCCGGTGCCCTCGGTGCTCGAGGTGTTCCAGACGGACTCGGTCCAGCCGCGGCTGGTGGAGGACGTCTTCAGGGCGGTGCCGCCGACCGCGGTGACGTACTTGGAGGCCGCCGGGTACTCCGCGCCGTAGCCCTCGTCGCCGGCGCTGACGGTGATGGCTACGCCGGGGTGGTTGAAGTACGAGGAGTCGTACGAGGTGTCGGAGGAGGACTCGCCGCCGCCGTAGCTGTTGGAGACGAACTTGGCGCCGAGTTTGACCGCCTCGTTCACCGCGGTGCCGAGGTTGGCCATGGAGGCGGACTTGGCCTCGACCAGCAGGATGTTGCACTGCGGGCAGACGGCGCTGGCCATGTCGAGGTCGAGGGACTCCTCCTCGGCCCAGCCGCTGTCGGCCGTGGGCAGGGAGGTCGTGGAGCCGGTCTGGCTGACCTTCTTGAAGCAGCCGTTGGAGGTCGTGCAGGAGGGCAGGCCGTAGTACGAGCGGTACTTCGCGAGGTCGGCCGCGGCGTTCGGGTCGTCGTAGGCGTCGACGATCGCGATGGTCTCGCCGGAGCCGTGGCTCGCGGCGGCGGCGGTCAGGCCGTAGGCGTTCTGGAGGTCGGAGGGGCCGTAACCGGAGGGGGTGGAGGCGTCGGCGGCCTTCGGGGTGATGCCGTCGGCCTGGGCCCGGTGCTTCTGGAAGGCGGTGATGCCGCCGGTGACGCGGAGGGAGTTGCAGGTCAGGTCGCCCTTGTGCTTGGGCGTGGCGCAGGGGGTGGCCGTCCACGTCACCTTGGAGGAGGCCGTGGCCTTCGCCGTGGTCGTGGTGGCCGCGCTCGCGTGGGCCGCGGTGCCGAGTCCGGCGAGTACGAGCGTGGCGGTGCCGAGGAGGGCGGAGCCGATCCGTCCGAGGCGCAGCCGTCTGCCGGAGGGCGTGGGGGAGTTGGGGGGTGTCGTACGCAACGTACTGCCTCCTGGGAGTGGTTGACAGGGGCGGTGCGGGTGGAGGTGGCCACCGGTACGTGGTCCCCGGCGGCGGGCGGCGGCCCGCCGTTGACTGTGTCTTGTTGAGTACGTGACAACAAGAAGGGTTCGGGAATCCTGACTTCCGCCTTACTGAAGGGGGCAGGGGGCTTACTGAGCAATGGCGGGGCGATGGTGGGGGGATGGGCGGAGCTTGACCTGGGGCACAGGCGGGGCACAGAAAGGGCGCAGATTTCGGGAGCGCTCCGGGCGGCCTGTGGAGCCAACGCGGGTCTTCGAGGTCGAGCGATGGGATCCGTCGCGGAATTGGCGGATCTGGGCCACTCTCACCTCTTCACCGGCCGTCGGAACTGGCCCAAATTCGCCAATCACCCCTTCACGGCGTCTCCTGGACGCCCTCCACGAAGTGGTCGAACTCGCCCGCCTGGACGCCGAGTACGAAGGCGTCCCACTTGCGGCGGTTGGTCGTCACCACGTTCTCCGGGTCGCTGGTCTCGCGGATGTAGACCGGCGTCTCGGGGTCGTCCCCCTCACCGAATGCGATCTCGATCCAGGGGCCGGGCCCGGTGGCGTCGGGTGGGGCGGCGCGTTCCCAGGTGAGGTCGGGGGGGACGTCAGGCACGGGGGGTGTCCTTCTTGAGGGTGGTGAGGAGGGAGGCGAAGGCGGCGGGGGTGGTTTTGAGTATCGCTTCGGCGGGGTCGCTGGTTTCGGTGAGGTGGATTGTTTGGGGGGTGGTGGCTATGTGGACGCAGGAGTTGCCTTCGGAGCAGTAGGACGATTTCTGCCAGTTCATCAGCTTCCTTACAGGTTTCGCATCAGGTGGTGGACCAGGTCGCGGGTCTTCTCAGGGCTCAGCGCCACGGCTTCGACCCGTTCGAAGAGGGACCGGTACTTGTGAAGTTGCGCCTCGGCGTCGAGGAAGGCGGCCCCGTGGGACTGGTCGAGCTGGACGGTGTCCAGTTGGGGTACCGGGCCGTGTGCGTAGGTGATCGACTGTCCGGACCCCGGGTAGGCCCCGACGTCGAAGGTGATGGCGCGCAGGGTGATGTGGTCGTGGTCGCTCATGTCGAGCAGGTGCTGCAACTGTTGCCGGGCGGTCGCAGGGCCCCCGACCTTCATGCGGAGGGCGGCCTCGTGGACGATCGCCTCGTACGGGGTGGGTTCCGCGTTGTAGAGCACCGCTTGGCGCTTGATGCGGAACGAGAGACGGTGCTCGATGTCGGGCGGTGAGAGTTCGGTGACCGCCTGACGGAAGATCTCGAGTGCGTACTCGCGCGTCTGGAGCAGGCCCGGGATGCGGGCTGTGGTGGCGTCGCGCACGGCCTGGGCGTGGTGTTCCAGCTCAGCCAGGTCGAGGAGGGGCGCGGGCAGGATCTCGCGGTACTCCTCCCACCAGCCGCGTCTGCGGTCGCCCGTCATCCCGGCCAGTGCCTTGACGAGGGCCGCGTCCGGGCAGTCGTAAGTGCAGGCCATCGCGCGTACCCGTTCGGCGCTGACGCCCGCTCGGCCGGCCTCCATGTTGCTGATCTGGTTCGGCTTCACGCCCAGCAGTTGACTGGCTTGTGCGGCTGTCAGGCCTGCCCGCTCTCGAAGTTTCCGCAGTTCACTGCCCAAGCGGAGTTGACGACCCGTCGGGTTGCTTCTCACCGGCTTGCCCGCCTCCTTGCCCTGGCATGTCACTCACACGAGTGGTATGTCAATTGCTTCACGGGAATCGTTTAAAGGGTTACACGGACGCCGCTAGTTTATGACTCAGGCGCCTCGCCCAGAAGCACACCGTCCGACGGGGCGGCACCGTCACTGGGTCACCACCATCCGCACTTCCCCAACTCCTCACAGTGATCGGACACTTCCATGCCCACCGTAACCCCGCCCTGGTCCTACACCCTCCAACTCCCCCACGACCTCCGCGCCCCCGGCATCGCCCGCTCCACCCTCCGTACCGTCCTCACCGCCCATCACCTCGCCGAACTCACCCCCACCGCCGAGCTGCTCGCCGCCGAGCTCCTCACCAACGCGCACCTGCACACCGCCGGTCCCTACGCCCTCCGCCTCCGCTCCACGGACGACGGTGGGCTGCGGGTCGGGGTGTGGGACACGAATCCGCGGGTCCCGTCCGGGTTCGTCCCGGCAGACGGCGTCTCCCTCGTCGTACCGCCGGAGGCTGATGCCGAACACGGGCGTGGACTGCACCTCGTACGGGCATGCGCGGACAGGTGGGGCGCGGCGGAAGTGGGGGTAGGGAAGGTGCTGTGGGCAGAGTGTCGGTAGTGGCGGCGGAGCTGACTGGTTTCTCACCTTCGTCGGCCACAGTGACCCCGATGAAGCGCACCGCCCGACCACAGACCGTGCTCTGCCTCCTCGTGCTGCTGGCGGTCACCTCCGCCTCCGAGGCGGCCGCCGGGGACGGGCTCGGTCCTTTCGGGGTGACCGATGTCGCCGTGGCGACGGCTCGGTCCGCGCGGGTGGGGGCGCTGTTCGACGGCTCCGGCAAGCTCGAAGGTGAGCATTTCTGTACCGCCTCCGTCGTCCACAGCCCGCACCACAACCTCATCGTCACCGCGGCGCACTGCCTCGGGGACTCCGGTGTGAAGGGCGACCTCGTCTTCGCGCCCGGGTACCGGGACGGGAAGGCCCCCTACGGGCTGTGGAAGGTCAAGCGGTCCTTCCTCCCGGACGGGTGGGTGAGCGGGCAGGACGAGGACAGCGACGTGGCGTTCGCCGTCCTCGCCGAGAACGGGGACAGGGACAGGGACGTCGAGGACGTCGTGGGTGGCTTTTCGTTCGTCACCGGCGTGGCCACCGGCGCCACCGCCGTCACCGTCACCGGTTATCCCGACTCCCGCGAGGTGCCCATCCGCTGCACCAACAGGCCGACCCTCCACAGCCGGACCCAGCAGCGCTTGGAGTGCCCCGACTTCACCGGTGGGACGAGCGGTAGTCCCTGGGTGAACGGGGACGGGCAGGTCGTGGGTGTCCTGGGCGGGCTCGACGAGGGTGGGGTGACGCCCGACATCTCGTACAGCGTGGTGCTGGGGAAGGAAGCGGCGGGGCTGTACCGGGACGCGGCTGCGGATCCGTGAGCATCGGGTGCCCCATGTGGCGCGAACTGTGCCGTGTGGCATGGTCGTTCAGTGGACGCACTGAAGGCTCAGGACCCCGCGCGGATAGGCGCGCACACACTCCTCGCCCGGCTCGGTGCCGGCGGTATGGGACAGGTCTACCTCGGACGCTCGCCCGGTGGGCGGCTGGTGGCGATCAAGGTGATCAAGGACGAGATCACCGACCATCCGGAGGCGCTGGCGCGGTTTCGGCGCGAGGTGGAGACGGTGCGGGCGGTGCGCAGTGCGTACACCGCGAACCTGATCGACGCGTCGTTGGATGTGGCGCCGTACTGGCTGGCGACCGAGTACGTCCCCGGACCGACGCTGAGCAAGGCCGTGGTGGCAAGCGGGCCGCTGCCCGTCGAGACGTGCCGGGGCCTGCTCGCCGCACTCGCCGAGGGGCTCGCGGCCGTACACGCGCACGGCGTGACCCACCGGGACCTCAAGCCGCAGAACGTGATCCTCGCGGCCCAGGGCCCGCAGCTCATCGACTTCGGCATCGCGCGGAGCGCGGCACAGACAGCGCTCACCGAGGCGGGGTTCGCTCCCGGCACGCCCGGCTTCACCGCCCCCGAGGTGCTGTTGCGCAACGAGGTCGGTCCCGCCGCGGACGTCTTCGCTCTCGGTGCGACCCTCGCCTACGCTGCCACCGGCCGGCCGCCCTTCGGTCATGGTGAGCCCGCGGGCGTGAGCTACCGCGCCGTCCACGAGGCCATCGACCTCGCAGGTGTGGAACCGGATCTGGCCGCGCTGATCGCGTCCTGCGTGGCCAAGGACCCGGTGGCGCGGCCGGGCCTCGCCGAGGTGATAGTGCGGTGCGCGGTACGCACCGCACTCGTCGAGGACACGTTCTACGGACGGCTTGCCGGGCTCGGTGAGGCGATTCCGCCCACACCGACGGCTTCGCCCGCGGTACCGGCACCTCCGGCCCACGCTCCGCTCGGCGCCCACGACCTGCCGACGGTCGCCCCGCACGGCTACGGCTACACGCCCACTCAGGTGACCCAGCCGACTCAGGTCCGGCGGCCGGGCAAGCCGTGGCTGATCGCTGGTGCGGCGGGTGTGGCCCTGGCGGTGGGTGCCGTTGTCGTGCTCAGCCTCCTGTCCGGCTCCGACGACGACGGCGGCAAGGGCAAGAGCGACGTGGCGGACCCGGGAACCACCTCGGCGGCGCCCACGACCGCGGGCAGCGACGGATTGAAGCCACCGGCCTACATCGAGCCGACCAACCCCTCGCGCGACTTCTGGACGGCTGACACGACGTCACGGACCGGCGGTGGAACGTGCAACCTGCCGGTGGAGAACCCCAACGCCCAGTTCCAGAGCTCCGTAGGCAAGGCGGGTACATACGACCCCTACACCTCGGGCAAGGGCCAGATCGGGGTGCGCCTGAAGTCCGACGCCTCGAAGCCGTACTACGTGTCCGTCGCCGTGAAGCCCCCACACGAGATCGATGCTGACACCGGCAAGCCCATCGAAGGGGCACTCAGTCAGAATCTGAACCTCGGCTACACCAGCAAACCCGTCGAACTCGGCACCGAATGGGTATATCTGACGTACCCCGACGACTTCCAGCAGATCGTGCGGGGCAAGAAGTACAGCGACGCCATCCCCGTCGAGAACGACCCCGGTGACTGGACCGTGCTCTTCCTGCATGTCCAAGGGACGAGGCAGTACGCGACCATTGACTGCCGCGGGTTCGTCTCGAAGTAGCGCATACGACACGGACAGGTTCGGGAAAGGGCCGTAAACACGGCCGTGGTGGGGGATGGTTGAGGCGTGCGAAAAGTTTGGGTGATCGGCGGAGCCGCGGTCGGGCTGTTCCTGAGCTTCGCGATGCTGCTCGTCATCGGCGTGTACCTCGTCGCCGGAAACCTCACGGGCGGGGTGGGCGGCGCGACCAAGGCGCTCGCCAAGGGCGCCGTGCCCGCCGCGTACCGGTCGCTCGTCCAGAAGTGGGGCAACCTTTGTCCCGCCATAAATCCCGCGCTGTTGGCCGCGCAGCTCTACCAGGAGAGCGGTTGGAACCCGCGCATCGTCAGCAACGCCGACGCCCGCGGCATCGCCCAATTCATTCCCGGCACGTGGGCCTCGCACGGCATCGACGGTGACGGGGACGGCGACCGTGACATCTGGGATCCGAATGACGCGATTCCATCGGCCGCCAGCTACGACTGCGAACTGGCGAAGTACGTCAAGGACGTACCGGGCGACGTCACGAACAACATGCTCGCGGCCTACAACGCGGGGGCCTACCGCGTCATCAGGGCGGGCGGAGTTCCGGCGATCAGCGAGACGCAGAACTACGTCAAGCGGATCCGCACACTGGAGGAGAGCTTCGCCGCCCCGGTCTCCAGGGTCGACCCGTCCGAGCAGGCCGCCGGCGCCATCTACTACGCGCAGAAGAAGCTCGGTACGCCCTATCTGTGGGGTGGGACCGGTACCGCTGAGCAGGGTGGACGGTTCGACTGTTCGGGGCTGACGCAGGCCGCGTACAAGAGTGTGGGGATCACGCTTCCGCGGGTGGCGAACGATCAGTACAACGCGGGGCCGCACCCCTCGCGGGACGAGTTGCTGCCGGGGGATCTGGTGTTCTTCTCGACCGATCCGAACAACTCCCGGGCCATCGATCACGTGGGGATCTACGTCGGTGGCGGGTACATGATCGACGCGCCCCGGACGGGTGCCGTCATCCGGTTCGACCCGATCGACACGCGCAAGTATTTCGGCGCAACCCGGGTGACCGAAGATGGCGCGAAAGCGCTCCCCACGCATGTCTGAACCAAGGGGTAACCCGCCCGCTGAGCTGCGGCGATGTGTCTCTCTTCGGTAACGTCTGAGTGATCTTTCGGTGGAGAGTGGAACGTATTAACGGGGAGCGTGCGTTCCTGTTGTCGTAGCCGGTCGTACGTACGGGAACGGGCGCGGAAAACGGTCTACGCACCACGGGGGTGGTTGCAGGATCGGCACACGTGTGAGGTGTGCCGGGCAGAACACGATGAAGGGGCCGCAGCACCATGGCTGGACTCGCCGGATCCGGGTCGAACCCCGACGTCGACCTGCTCTATGACATCAACGGCCTCGCCAAGGACGCGCCGCACTGGCTCGACCGGGTGGTCGAATTCGTCGGTGAGTACGGGCTGTTGCTGGCGATGATCCTGCTGGTGCTGGGGTGCTGGTGGAATGTGCGGCGGCGGGGGGCGGAGGACGCGGCGTCTTCGGTCGCGGCGCTGGTGTGGGCGCCTCTGGCTGCCGCTGTCGCCGTGCTGGTGAACGTGCCGATCCGGGGGTTCGTGGAGCGGCCTCGGCCCTTCTTCGACCATCAGGGGCTGGAGGTGCTGGTCTCCGGCAAGACCGACTACTCGTTCGTGAGCGACCACGCGACGATCACCATGGCGATGGCTGTGGGGTTGTTCGTCGCGAATCGGCGGTTCGGGGTTGTCGGGATCGGGGTCGCGCTGCTCGAGGGGTTCTGCCGGGTGTACATGGGCGTGCACTATCCGACGGATGTGGTGGGCGGGTTCGCGCTGGGGACGGCTGTGGCGTTGTTGTTGTCTCCGCTGGCGACGGCCCTGTTGACGCCGGTGGCGAAGGCTGTGGAGCGGTCGCCCAGGGTCGGCTGGCTTGTTCGGGCTCGAGGGGCGTCCTACGAGGGGCAGGAGCCGGTCGTTTCGGGCGCTCAGGGTGAGCGTGTGGGGGCGGAGGAGCGGGACCTCGCGGCGTAGGCACACTGCGCCGGTGCCGGGGGCGGGTGGGTCGCGCCGCCCGGCGCTCACGGGGTGCCGCTGCGCCCACCCGTGCCGCCCCAGCGGCACGAATGCCCGCAGTGGGGACGGCTGGGTGGTCAGAGGGCCTGCGGGTACGTGAAGAAGCGGTTCGGGTCGTACTGGTGCTTCAGTTGGGTCAGGCGCGTTGCTGCGTCGCCGTAGTACGCCTTTCGCCAGTCCGTCAGGGTCGGGTCCGTGTAGTTCTGGTAGGCGGCGCCGGAGGCGTGGGGCCTCATCGCCTTGTGGGCCGCGGTGAGCCAGGACTGGGCTGTCGTGCCGGTCGTGCCGGAGCGCCAGGAGGCTATGTACTGGGCCAGCATGCGGGAGCGGCGGTGGACGAAGGCCGTGGCTGTGGGGGAGACGCGATTGACCGCTCCGCCGAGGGCGGTGAGGGCGATGCTGCCGGAGCCGCCCCGGACGTCCTTGACCTGCTTGAGCAGCGTCTGGATGCCCGTGGCCGAGATCGAGCGGTCGAAGAAGTCGGAGCGGGCCGCGTACGTCTCGCGGCCCAGCTTGCCCTGCGGGGAACGACCCGGGGTCGAGCCCGGGAGGTGGCACTGGGCGTCCGTGGAGAAGGACGAGCAGCCGGCGTAGATCTCCATCGCCTCCTCGTACGAGCGGCGGCGCAGGGAGACGCTGCCGGCCCGGGCGCCGACCCGGTCCGCGAGCCGGTCCACCGCGTTCTGGAGCTCGCCGTACGTGCCGATGGAGAACGCGGCGACCGACACCCTGGGCGTGCCGCCGGCGGAGTTCGCCAGGTGCAGGGAGGACCAGATCTGGTCGGGCTGGCTCGGGCCCCACTCCTGCCACGCCTTCACCACCGCGGCCGCCTTCGACCAGGGCCAGGACAGATAGCCCGTGACAGCCTGCGGGGCGGGGTGGGTCTTGAAACGCAGCTCGGTGACGACGCCGAAGTTGCCGTTGCCCGCGCCGCGCAGGGCCCAGAAGAGGTCCTGGTTCTCCGTCGCGTTCGCGGTGATCTGCTTGCCGTCCGCGGTGATCAGCGTCGCCTGGGTGAGGCTGTCGCAGGTCAGGCCGTACGCCCGGGACACCACGCCGTGGCCGCCGCCGAGGACCAGGCCGGAGACGCCGACCGTGGGGCAGGAGCCCGCGGGTATGGTCACCCCCTTCGCGGCGAGTGCGCGGTAGACGTCGATCAGCTTGGCGCCGGCGCCGACCACCGCGTCGTTGCCGGAGGCGCGCACCCCCTTGAGCCGGGAGACGTCGACGATGAGGCGTCCGTCGCCGGAGGACCAACCGGCGTAGGAATGGCCGCCGTTGCGGATGGCGACCTTGACGCTGTGGGCGCGGGCGTACGACAGGACCGTACGGATGTCGGCGGCGTGCGCGACGTAGGCGACCGCGGCCGGCTTGAGCGCGTCGAAGCGGGTGTTGTACAGCTGGTGGGCCGTGGTCCAGGAGGCGTCGCCGGGGCGGATGAGGGAGCCGTCCAGGTCCCGGGCGAGGGCCGCCCAGTTGGCGGCGGCCGTGGCCGCGGTGGTCCGCATGGCGGAGTGGGAGGACGTGTTCGTCCCGCCGCCGTTGCCCTGGCACGCCGCCGTCGCGACCCCCGCGATCGCGGCCGCGCCGCCCCCGATGAACAATCGCCGTTCCATGTCCTGCGCCTTCCGTAGGCTTCATGGAGCGAGACGGACCTTCGGCGCTCAGGGTTCCACGGGACGCTCAGCCTGCCGTGTGGGCCGCGGCGTCCGTCCGCGCCTGGCTTCTCGCCCGGCGGGCCGGGCCGCGCCAGCCGCAGGTGCAGCGAGCCAGGCAGAAGGGTCCCTGCTCGACGGTGGTGGTGCGGTGCTCCTGGTCGGTCAGCGGAGGGGCCGACCTGTCCTGCTGCGTCACTCTGACAAGTTACCCAGCCCGGGTAAAGGGCTTGCCTGCCCGGTGCAAGCCTTCCGCCACGCGTGACGGCGCTCCCTACCCGTCGTTAACCGGAACGACGGGAGTCCGTGACGAACGTACCGGCTGGGGGTCGGCGGGCGATGGCGCAGCGGCAGGGGCAGCACAGGCGGACGGTGGGCGGGGCGGTCGTCGTGGCGGGGCTGGTGGCCTGCGTCGGTGTCGGCGCCAGTGGGTGCTCCGGCAGCGGGTCCGCCGTCGAGGACGCGCGCGCTGCGGGCGACGCGGTCGCGACGCTCCGCCACGCCGCCGACCGGCTGGTGGACGCCGGTACGTCCAAGGCCCGTACGTCGATGGAGATGGCCAGTGGCGGGACCCGGGTGACCATCCGTGGCCAGGGCGTTTACGACTACCGCAAGCAGTTGGGGCGGTTGAAGGTGCTGCTTCCGCAGGACCCTGCCGGGGTGACCGAGCACCGGCCCATCACCGAACTTCTCGCACCGGGCGCCCTCTTCATGAAGAACCGGGGCGCCGGGGTGCCCGCCGACAAGTGGGTGCGGGTGGAGACGGCGACGATGTCCGACGGGAACCTGGTGACCGGCGGGGTCACGGATCCGTTCGCCGCCGCGGAACTCCTGCGCGGCACGCGCACGGCGAGATACGTGGGCGAGACGGAGGTCGCGGGGGCCGAGGTGCGGCACTACCGCGGGACCGCCGACCTGACGGCGGCGGCGCTCGACGCCTCGGAAGGTGGCCGAAAATCGCTGTCGGCAGCGGCGAAAGGGTTCGCCACGGCTCGGGTGCCGTTCGACGTCTATCTCGACGACCAGGGCCGCATCCGCAAGGTCCGGCACCGCTTCAGCTTCGTCAACGGGCAGCAGAAGGGCGCCGTGGCGGTCGCCTCGACGACGCTGCTGTACGACTTCGGGGTCCCCGTCGACGTACGGCTGCCGGACTCGGGCGACATCTACGCCGGGCGGATCGCTGAGTAGTAAGACGGGAGCAAAGGGTTTTCCCCAGGGTGGGGAGAACTAGCCCTTCCGTGCCATGCGCGGTGCGTAGGCCGCTCCCTACTCTAGGAAGCGGTGACGGCAGAGAAGAGGTGATGCGCGTGGCTCCGGTCGGCGGTACGGCAGTTCAGGACCACGTGGCCCTCGCCGAGATCGAGCTGTGCGGAGACCTGATCATCGCGGCCTCCGCGGCCCAGGACCGGCTCAGTCTTGAGAGCATCGACGAGGTGCTGAGAGTGGCCGAGGAGCGAGACGCCTCCGGCGGGTGAGCCGGGGGCGTCCCCCGCGCAGGTGCGCGTTCAGGTGCGCAGCAGGCGGCCGATGGCCTTCGTCGCCTCCTCCACCTTCGCGTCGATCTCGTCACCGCCCTTGACGGCCGCGTCGGCGACGCAGTGGCGCAGGTGCTCCTCCAGCAGCTGGAGGGCGAAGGACTGCAGGGCCTTGGTGGAGGCGGACACCTGGGTGAGTATGTCGATGCAGTAGACGTCCTCGTCGACCATGCGCTGCAGGCCTCGGATCTGTCCCTCGATGCGGCGCAGACGCTTGAGGTGTTCGTCCTTCTGCTTGTGGTACCCGTGCACTCCGCGGTCGTGATCGGGAGTGTCGTGAGGAGCGGAGGGCGCGGCTGCGCCGGCCTCGGTGGTCGTCATGGCGTCCTCCTGTGAACGGATGGCGGGCAGATGGTGAACAGATTGCGGACATATACCCCTGGTGGGTATATGTTAGCGAAGTTTGCCGGGTAGGGGACCCTCGGCCAGAGTCACTCTGTCTGATGGGCGACACTGATGGACGGCCCGTTTCCTGTGGCCGGATGATGCACCTAGCATCAGCCGTACCGAAACCGATGCATCTTGAGGACCCCACGTGCGTTTTCGTCTGACCCCCAGGGAGACGAGCTTCTACGACATGTTCGCCGCGTCCGCGGACAACATCGTCACGGGCTCGAAGCTCCTCATGGAACTGCTCGGGGCGGACACCGCCGGCCGGGCTGAGATCGCAGAGCGTATGCGGGCCGCAGAACACGCGGGTGACGACGCCACGCACGCGATCTTCCACCAGTTGAACTCCTCGTTCATCACGCCCTTCGACCGCGAGGACATCTACAACCTCGCGTCGTGCCTCGACGACATCATGGACTTCATGGAGGAGGCCGTCGACCTGGTCGTCCTCTACAACGTCGAGGAACTGCCCAAGGGCGTCGAGCAGCAGATCGAGGTTCTGGCACGGGCCGCGGAACTGACGGCCGAGGCGATGCCGAACCTGCGGACCATGCAGAACCTGACCGAGTACTGGATCGAGGTCAACCGCCTCGAGAACCAGGCCGACCAGATCCACCGCAAGCTGCTCGCCCACCTCTTCAACGGCAAGTACGACGCGATCGAGGTGCTGAAGCTCAAGCAGATCGTGGACGTGCTGGAGGAGGCGGCGGACGCGTTCGAGCACGTGGCGAACACGGTGGAGACCATCGCCGTCAAGGAGTCCTGAGCCCTTCATGGACACCTTCGCACTGGTCGCGACCGTAGGCGTCGCGCTCTTCTTCACGTACACCAACGGCTTCCACGACTCGGCGAACGCGATCGCCACATCGGTCTCGACGCGGGCGCTGACCCCGCGCGCGGCGCTCGCGATGGCCGCTGTGATGAACCTCGCAGGTGCCTTCCTGGGGTCCGGCGTCGCCAAGACCGTCAGTGAGGGCCTGATCGAGACGCCCCAAGGGTCGAAGGGGATGGGCATCCTCTTCGCGGCACTGGTCGGCGCGATCACGTGGAACCTCATCACCTGGTACTTCGGGCTGCCGTCGTCGTCCTCCCACGCGCTGTTCGGCGGCATGGTGGGCGCCGCGCTCGCGGGCGGGACGACGGTGTACTGGAGCGGGGTGCTGGAGAAGGTCGTCATCCCCATGTTCGTCTCGCCGATCGTCGGCCTGGGCGTCGGTTACCTGGTCATGACGGCGATCCTGTGGATCTTCCGGAAGGCCAACCCCCACAAGGCCAAGAGGGGCTTCCGCATAGCCCAGACCGTGTCAGCGGCCGGCATGGCGCTCGGGCATGGTCTGCAGGACGCCCAGAAGACGATGGGCATCGTGGTGATGGCGCTGGTCATCGCCGATGTCGAGACGTACGGCGACCCGATCCCGGTGTGGGTCAAGATCGTGTGCGCCGTGATGCTGTCGCTCGGCACCTACGCGGGCGGTTGGCGGATCATGCGGACGCTCGGACGGAAGATCATCGAGCTGGACCCGCCGCAGGGATTCGCGGCGGAGACGACCGGTGCGTCGATCATGTTCACCACGGCGTTCCTGTTCAAGGCTCCGATCTCCACGACCCATGTCATCACCTCGGCGATCATGGGCGTGGGCGCGACCAAGCGGGTCAACGCCGTGCGGTGGGGTGTGGCGAAGAACATCGTCCTCGGGTGGTTCATCACCATGCCGGCGGCGGCGATCGTGGCCGCGGTGTCCTTCTGGATCGTGAACGTGCTGTTCCTGTAGCAGTCGCCGGTACGAGACGGGCCCGCCCCCCGGGAGCCAGGGGGCGGGCCCTTTTTCTGCCTCGCGGTGGCACCGCCATGCAGCACCGCGAGGGGTCTGGCGCCGGGTCGGCTCAGCCGAAGCGGCAGGTCGGCTCAGCCGAAGCGGCCGGAGATGTAGTCCTCCGTGGCCTGGACCGACGGGTTGGAGAAGATGCGCTCCGTGTCGTCGATCTCGATGAGCTTGCCGGGCTGGCCGACGGCGGCGAGGTTGAAGAACGCCGTGCGGTCCGAGACACGCGCCGCCTGCTGCATGTTGTGCGTCACGATGACGATCGTGAAGCGCTCCTTCAGCTCACCGATCAGGTCCTCGATGGCGAGGGTGGAGATCGGGTCCAGGGCGGAGCAGGGCTCGTCCATCAGCAGCACGTTCGGCTCGACCGCGATCGCGCGGGCGATGCACAGGCGCTGCTGCTGACCGCCGGACAGGCCGGACCCCGGCTTGTTCAGGCGGTCCTTCACCTCGTTCCAGAGGTTCGCGCCCTTGAGTGACCGCTCGACGATGTCGCCCAGCTCGCTCTTCTTGTAGTTGCCGTTCAGGCGCAGGCCCGCCGCCACGTTGTCGTAGATCGACATCGTGGGGAACGGGTTCGGGCGCTGGAAGACCATGCCGACCTCGCGGCGTACGGACACCGGGTCGATGCCGGCGCCGTAGAGGTCCTCGTCGTCGAGGAGCACCTTGCCCTCGACGCGGCCGCCCGAGGTGACCTCGTGCATACGGTTGAGCGTGCGCAGGAACGTCGACTTGCCGCAGCCGGAGGGGCCGATGAAGGCCGTCACCGAGCGGGGCTCGACGGTCATCGAGATGTCCTCGATCGCCTTGTGGGAGCCGTAGTAGGCGGTGAGTCCGCTTACGTCGATTCGCTTGGCCATGTTTACGTCACTTCCAGAAATTCAGATCGGTCGCTGAATGGCCGCGTCAGCGACCGGTCTTCGGGGCCTTCCAGCGGGCGATGCCGCGGGCCACCATGTTGAGGATCATCACGAAGGCGATCAGCGTGAGGGACGCCGCCCAGGCACGGTCGTACGCCGCCGTCGAACCCGCGCTCTGCGCGTACTGCTGGTAGATGTACAGCGGCAGCGACGCCTGCGCACCCTCGAAGGGGTTGGCGTTGATGAACGGGTTGCCGAAGACGAGCAGCAGGACGGGCGCGGTCTCACCGGCGATACGGGCGATCGACAGCATGATGCCGGTGGTGATGCCGCCGATGGAGGTCGGCAGGACCACCTTCAGGATCGTGCGCCACTTCGGGACGCCCAGCGCGAGGGACGCCTCGCGCAGCTCGTTGGGTACGAGCTTGAGCATCTCCTCAGTGGAGCGGACCACGACGGGCATCATCAGGATCGCCAGGGCGAGGGAGCCGGCGAAGCCGAAGGGCTGCATGTCGAACATCAGCATGATGCTGAGGATGAACAGACCCGCGACGATCGACGGGATGCCGGTCATCACGTCGACGAAGAACGTGACGGCCCGGGCGAGGTTGCCGCGCCCGTACTCCACCAGGTAGATCGCCGTGAGCACGCCGATCGGGGCGCCCATCAGGGTGGCGAGGCCGACCTGCTCCAGGGTGCCGAGGATGGCGTGGTAGATGCCGCCGCCCGTCTCGGAGTCGGCGACCACACCCATGGAGTGGGTCAGGAAGTAGACGTCGAGGACCTTCACACCGCGCTGGACGGTGGTCCAGAGCAGGGAGACCAGCGGGACGACGGCGAGCAGGAAGGCGACCCAGACGAGGGCGGTCGCGATGCGGTCCTTCGCCTGGCGGCGGCCCTCGACACGCGCGGCGATGCCGTACGTGCCGAGGACGAAGATGATCCCGGCGATCAGGGCCCACTGGACGCTGCTGTGCAGCCCGGCCGCGGCGCTGATGCCGAGGCCGAGGGCGATCGAACCGGCGGCGATGGCCCAGGGGGACCACTTCGGCAGGCTGGCGCCGCGCAGGGTGCTGGGGCGCTTGTCGGCGACAAGTGCGTTGCTCATGCGTTGGCCCCCGAGTACTCCTTGCGGCGGGCGATGATCGCGCGGGCCGCGCCGTTGACCAGCAGGGTGATGACGAACAGGACCAGACCGGACGCGATCAGTGCGTCCCGGCCGAACGGCGTCGCCTCATTGAACTTGCTGGCGATGTTCTGGGCGAAGGTGCCGCCGCCCGGGTCGAGCAGGCTGGACTGGATGATGAAGCTCGGGGAGAGCACGGTGGCGACGGCCATCGTCTCGCCGAGCGCGCGGCCGAGGCCGAGCATCGACGCGGAGATCACACCGGAGCGGCCGAAGGGCAGGACCGCCATGCGGACCACTTCCCAACGGGTGGCGCCGAGGGCGAGGGCCGCCTCCTCGTGCATCTGCGGGACCTGGCGGAAGACCTCGCGGCTGACGTTGGTGATGATCGGCAGGATCATGATCGCCAGCAGGATGCCCACGGTGAGCATCGAGCGCGCGGGACCCTCTTCCCACGAGAAGACGCCGGTCCAGCCGAGGTAGTCGTTCAGCCAGCCGAACAGGCCGTTCATGTGCGGTACGAGGATCAGCGCGCCCCAGAGGCCATACACGATGGACGGCACCGCGGCGAGCAGGTCGATCACGTAGGCGATGGGACCGCTCAGCTTGCGCGGGGCGTAGTGCGTGAGGAAGAGCGCGATGGCGACGGCGATCGGGACCGCGATCACCATGGCGATGATCGAGGACACGACCGTGCCGAACGCCAGGACGGCGATGCCGAAGACCGGCGGGACGGCGCCGGTGTTCCACTCGAACGTCGTCAGGAAGTTGCCCTCGTCCTTGCTGATGGCGAGGGAGGCCCGGTAGGTGAGGAAGACCGCGATCGCGGCCATGATCACCAGCAGCAGAATGCCCGACCCGCGGGTGAGACCGAGGAAGATCCGGTCACCGGGTCGGGTGGCGCCGCGTGCCGCGCGTTTCTGCTCGGTGTCGGACAGCTGCGGGGGTGGGGGAGGGGACTGTGGTTTCTGTGTCGATATGTCCATCGGGTTCTCCGGTCTGCGGAGTCGCTCGTCTCGAGCGGCTCGGGCGGGGCCGGAACATGAGTGCGGCCCCTGGCGGCGGTGCACCGGACGGTGCGGTCCGATCCCGTTGCCGGGATCGGACCACACCTTCAGATCAGCTCAGGCCCTCGATGGCGGTGCGGACCTTGGCGTTGATTTCGGCGGGGATGGGGGCGTAGTTGATGCCGGAGAGGACACCCTGGCCGTCCTCGCTGGCGATGTAGCGCAGGAACGCCTTCGTCGCGGGCAGCGTGTCGGCCTTGTTGCCCTTGTCGCAGACGATCTCGTAGGTGACCAGGGTGATCGGGTAGGCGCCGTCGGCCTTGGTCGTGTAGTTCAGCTTCAGCGACAGGTCGCTGCCGGTGCCGACGACCTTGGCGTCCGCGATGGCCTTGGTGGCACCGTCGGAGGAGGCCGCGACCGGGGCGGAGGCGCCCGTGTCGATGGCGACCGTGGACAGACCGTCCTTGGCGTACGACAGCTCCATGTAGCCGATCGCGCCGTTGGTCTGCTTCACGCCCTGGGCGACACCGGAGGAGCCGGACGCGGACTGGCCGCCGGGGGCGGTCCAGGCCTTGCCGCCCTCGTACTTCCAGTTGTCCGGGGTGGTGGCGATCAGGTACTTGGTGAAGTTGTCCGTGGTGCCGGACTCGTCCGAGCGGTGGAACGCCTGGATCTTCAGGTCGGGCAGCTTCGCCTTGGGGTTCAGCTTCGCGATCTGCGGGTCGTTCCACTTCTTGATCTGGCCGCTGAAGATCTTGGCGATCGTCGGGGCGTCCAGGACCAGGTTGTCGACACCGTCCAGCTTGTACGCGACGGCGATCGGGCCACCGACCATCGGCAGGTCGATGCCCTGACCGCCCTTGCAGATGCTCTTGGAGGCCTTGACCTCTTCGGGCTTCAGCGCGGAGTCCGAACCGGCGAAGGCGACCTGACCCTGGGTGAACGCGGTGACGCCGGCCCCGGAGCCGCCGCCCTTGTAGTTGATCTGGACGCCGTTACAGGCCTGCGTGAAGGCCTTGACCCAGGCGTCGATCGCGTTCTTCTGCGCGGACGAGCCGTCCGCGAGCAGCTGGCCCTTGGCGTCGTCGCACTTGATGTTGCCGGCGGGGGCGGAGGCCGCGGCGCTGCCGCCGCTGCTCTTGCCGCCGGTGTCGTCGGAACCGCACGCCGTGAGGGCCAGGGCGCCGGAGACGGCGAGAGCACCGAGGGAGAGGGCCCGCCGGTTCATGCGCTGAAGCTTCACTTGAGGGAGATCCTTCCAGGAGCCGCCGTCCTGAATTCGGCGGCGTGCGAGAAAGTCTGTGTTGTGCGGACGCGTCCTGAGGGGTGCGGTCCGCACCGCGTAAGGCCGAAATTAGGCAGATCAGATGAAGGCGCCGAAGGCCGTAAATGAACGGGGGGTGAACCCCTGTAGACGGTGTGGTTAGGTCACGGAACGCTTACGTCGAGGACACGGCGCGATCCCGGGACTATGTCAGGTGCAGTTGGTGCAGCAGCTCGTCCACGAGGGTGCGGTCCCTCGGCTGGGTGAGTCTGGCCCGCGCCGCCATCGGCGGCAGCCACAGGATGCGGTCCACCTCGCTGTCCGGGGAGAACTCGCCTTCCAGGGCCTCGGCCGCCCAGTACCGGACCTGCTTCGGTCGGCCGTTCGCGACGTAGTGGACGGTTCGTAGCTCCGCTCCGGGCGCAGCCCGGTAACCAGTCTCCTCCCCCACCTCCCGCAGCGCCCCCGCAAGAGGATCCTCACCCCGCTTCAGCTTGCCCTTGGGGTGCGACCAGTCGTCGTATTTCGGCCGGTGGACGAGGCAGACCTCCAGCTCGCCGTCGACCGGGGAGCGGCGCCACAGGACGCAGCCGGCCGCCCGCACGGTGGGGTCGTTCGTGTGGATCACCGGGGTTCACCGCCTTTGTGGGGATCGGTGTTGCCTTGAGATCGGTGCTTCCGTCGGATCGGTGACTTCTTCAGCGCTGTTCTTCGGACGGGCTTCTTCGGACGGGCTTCTTCGGACGGGCTTCCTCGGGCGGACTTCGTCAGACGGATCTTCTTCAGACGGGGCTTCTTCAGCTGGTGCGGACCGCGTTGTTCTCCCAGGCACGTTGGAACGCGAATCTCGCCGCCTCCACCTCGTGCCGCTGGTCCGCGTGGAGCACGCCCAGCGCGTACGCCGTCGCCGGGGCGATACGCGGGGTCCGGGCGGCCTGCGCCGCGGCGGCCGCCGCCTCCGAGGCGTCCCGGTGGCGGTTGAGGGCCTGGCCCGCGGCCAGCAGACGTACGTCCATGGTGGAGTTGCCGCGGCGCAGGACCTCCAGGGCGTAGCGGTGCAGGCGCAGCAGCAGGCGGACCTGGTGCCAGGGCGCGTCCTGTGGATGCGGGGCGGGGTCCGGCGACAGGCCGTGGATCAGGGCCTCCGCGTTGTAGGGGTGGCCGGCGGTCACCAGGGGCAGGGCGGTGACCGCGTCGGTGAGGCGTTCCTGCGCGGCCCTGGCGAGCGGGCGCAGGTCGGCGGGGGTGGCGGCGGCGGTCAGGGGGACCTCGCTGGCCAGTAAGGCGACCTTGTCGGCGACCGCGTGGAACCGGCTGGAGCCCAGCGCCTGCAGGGCGGTGGAGTGGGCCCGGGTCCGGGCGAGGGTGAGCTGGCGCTCCAGCAGGGCGCCCGCCTTGGCGGCGCCCACGGTGAGGTTGCCGCGTTCGGGGGTGGCCGGCGCGCTGGGGGGACCGGCGGTTTCCGGGGCTGCCGTGCCCACCCGCCCCCGGGAGCGCTCGACGCGCTCCGCTTCGGGGGCCGCCCCCCGCGTCCCGGCGGAACGACTGCCCAGGGCCACTCCGTTCGCGCGGCTCTTCTCGACCGCGCCGGCGGGGCTCGCGGCGCGACGCCCCGCAGCCCCGTCCGTCCGGGCCGGCAGCACGCCCGCCCCCGACAGCCGGTGCAGGGCCAGCAGCAGGCGCTCCAGACGGGCCTCGCAGGCGTGCTCCAGGGCCAGAGTGCCCGAGAGCCAGGCCAGCTCGGGACGCATCTCCTCCGACCATTCGGCATCCAGCAGAGGGCGGAAGGTGTGCAGGCTGGCGCTGATACGACGGGCCGAGCGGCGCAGGGCGAGCGCCGCGTCGGCGGCCCCCTCCGCGCCGCTCGCGCCCCCGGTCTCCCGGTGCAGCCGCAGCGCGCGGAGGAACTCCGTGGCCTGTGCCCGGAGGTAGCCCGCGAGGGCGTCCCCGGTCACCGGCCCCGTCGTGGGGTCCGTCGGGTCAAGGTGTTGCTGTGCCACGCCGGCGCCTCCGGGCGTCTATGAGCATCTCCTGGACGTTGCGCAGGGGCTGGCCGTCCGCGTCGGTCGCGTGCCGGGTCCACTCGCCGTCCGGCCCCAGGTGCCAGGACGCCGTGCCGTCGGACATGCCGGTCTCCAGCAACCGGTTGAGGGCCGCCCGGTGAGCCGGGTCGGTGACCCGCACCAGGGCCTCTATACGGCGGTCGAGGTTGCGGTGCATCATGTCGGCGCTTCCGATCCACACCTCGGGCTCACCGCCGTTGCCGAAGCCGAAGACGCGGGAGTGCTCCAGGAAGCGGCCGAGGATGGACCGTACGCGCATGTTCTCGGACAGACCGGGGACACCGGGGCGCAGCGCGCAGATGCCGCGCACCCAGACGTCCACCGGCACGCCCGCCTGGGACGCGCGGTACAGGGCGTCGATGAGCGCCTCGTCGACCATCGAGTTGACCTTGATGCGGACGAACGCGGGACGTCCGGCACGGTGGTGCTGGACCTCCTTGTCGATCCGGGCGATCAGGCCGTCACGCAGCGACTTGGGGGCGACCAGCAGCCGGCGGTAGGTCTCCCGGCGCGAGTAGCCGGAGAGGCGGTTGAACAGGTCCGAGAGGTCCGCGCCGACCTGCGGGTCCGCCGTCAGCAGGCCCAGGTCCTCGTAGAGGCGGGCCGTCTTCGGGTGGTAGTTGCCGGTGCCGACGTGGCTGTAGCGCCGTAGCGTCTCGCCCTCCTGGCGCACCACGAGGGACAGCTTGCAGTGGGTCTTCAGGCCGACGAGGCCGTAGACGACGTGGCAGCCGGCCTCCTCCAGCTTGCGCGCCCACTTGATGTTGGCGTGCTCGTCGAAGCGGGCCTTGATCTCGACCAGAACGAGGACCTGCTTGCCCGACTCGGCCGCGTCGATGAGGGCGTCGACTATGGGGGAGTCGCCGGAGGTCCGGTACAGGGTCTGCTTGATCGCGAGGACGTCCGGGTCGCCGGCCGCCTGCTCCAGGAACGCCTGCACCGACGTCGAGAACGAGTCGTACGGGTGGTGCAGGAGCACGTCCCGGGTGCGCAGCGCGGCGAAGATGTCCGGCGCGGACGCCGACTCCACCTCGGCGAGGTCACGGTGGGTGCCGGCGACGAACTTGGTGTACTTCAGCTCCGGCCGGTCCAGGGAGGCGATACGGAAGAGACCCGTGAGGTCCAGCGGACCCGGCAGCGGGTACACCTCCGCCTCGCTGATCTTCAGTTCCCGCACCAGCAGGTCGAGGACCTCGCGGTCGATCGACTCCTCCACCTCCAGGCGCACCGGGGGCCCGAAGCGGCGCCGCATGAGCTCCTTCTCCAGCGCCTGGAGCAGGTTCTCCGCGTCGTCCTCCTCGACCTCGAGGTCCTCGTTGCGGGTGAGCCGGAAGGCGTGGTGCTCGAGCACCTCCATCCCCGGGAACAGCTCCTCCAGGTGGGCGCCGATGACGTCCTCGACGGGGACGAAGCGGCCGGGGGAGCTCTCCAGGAAGCGCGACAGCAGCGGCGGCACCTTGACGCGCGCGAAGTGCGTGTGGCCGGTGACGGGGTTCTTCACGCGGACCGCGAGGTTGAGCGAGAGACCCGAGATGTACGGGAAGGGGTGCGCGGGGTCGACGGCCAGCGGGGTGAGGACCGGGAAGATCTGGTGCCGGAAGAGCGTGAAGAGGCGGGCCTGCTCCTTCTCGGTCAGCTCGCTCCAGCGGACCAGGTGGATGCCCTCCTCCGCGAGCGCGGGGGCGATGTCCTCGTGGTAGCAGGCGGCGTGCCGGGCCATCAGCTCACGGGAGCGGGCCCAGATCATCTCCAGCACCTGGTTCGGCTGCAGGCCGGAGGCGGACCGGGTGGCGACGCCGGTGGCGATACGGCGCTTCAGACCGGCCACCCGGACCATGAAGAACTCGTCCAGGTTGCTGGCGAAGATCGCGAGGAAGTTCGCTCGTTCGAGGAGGGGGGTGTTGGGGTCCTCGGCGAGTTCGAGGACGCGCTCGTTGAACGCCAGCCAGCTTCGCTCCCGGTCGAGGAAACGACCCTGCGGCAGCTGGAGCCCCTCGTGCTGCCGCTCCTCGTACGCGTCGAGGTCGGCGTCGATGTCGGGTTCCAGGTCGGAGACCGCGGCCGAGACGGTGTGCGGACGGTGCGCGGCGATGGAGCCCACGGAGGGCTGTGCGTGCTGGACCTCTGCCCGGGTGTTCTGCTGGCTCATGGACCCATTCTTCCGCGCCAGCAGCGAGACGGGCGCGTCGGAACGTGCGGGCGGGAGCGCGGCGGTTCCGTCGGGGCGCTTCCCCTCCGGGGGCGGCGAGGGCTCGGGCACGGCGGGGTTCATTGGCTGAGCGTCGCAAGCCCGTCTGAACCGGCGGTTACGGAGACATGGCGTTCGGGATATCGGGGGACGGCTCACCGGGGTCCACGCGCGCGTGGAGGGGGCTGTGAGCGCGCGTGGAGCGGTCTTCCGGGCGTGCCTCCCGGGGCAGCGCTCGCCGGGGCTGCCGCAGGGGCGCGTACGTCCCTCCCCCCTGAGGGACGTACGCGGGTTCGGGCGCCCGGGGTCAGGCCGTGCAGCGACGCAGGAGGGCGAAGGCGGCGACGGCGGCCACTGTGGCGACGACCAGGACGATGCCCGTCTCCGCGAGGTGCAGGGGCCAGAAGGTTCGGGGCGCTTGCCGAGAGCCAGGGCGAGCGCCACGCGCCTGCGCTGGCCGCCGGCGCGAGCGCCACGCGCGTGCGCTGGCCGCCGGAGAGCGAGCGGACGCGGCTCTTCGGGGCGAGGTCGCCCGCGGAGACGATCCGGTCGGCGGTGGCCGCGTCCCAGCGCCCGGGGTTGAGCTCGGCGCCCATGCGCAGCGTCTCGGCGACCGTGAGCTGCGGGTAGAGCGGCTTGTCCTGGGCGACGTAGCCCACGCGCGGGCGAGCCGCCGCCGGGGTCGTGCCGAGGACGGTGACCGTGCCCTCGGTGGGCGCCAGCAGACCCGTGGCCAGGGCGAGGAGCGTGGACTTGCCCGCTCCGTTCGGGCCGACGATCGCGCAGACCCGGCCGACGGGGACGCGGAACGTGCAGTCGCGCAGCGCCTGCTTCCCGCGGCGGCCGAAGCGTTTGCCGAGGGCGGTCGCCTCCAGGGCCGTGTCGGCGGCCCGGCGGTCGGCCAGGCCGGCCAGGCCGGTGGGCGTGTCGGTCATGCGGGGTCCCCCTGGGAGTGCGTTTCGGGAACGGTGAAGCGTTCGTCGAGTACGGCAGTGAAGAGTGCGGCCACGTCGTCCCGGTCCAGCCCGGCCTCGCGGGCACGCGACGCCCACTCTTCGAGCTCGGCCCGCAGGGGCGAGTCGGCGGGGGCGGTGCTCAGCGAACCCCGCACGAAGGTGCCGAGCCCCCTGCGCGCCTCGACCAGCCCCTCCCGCTCCAGTTCGCGGTACGCCTTCAGCACGGTGTTCGGGTTGATGGCGGTGGCCTCGACGACCTCGCGGGCGGTGGGAAGCTTGTCGCCGGGTTCCAGCAGGCCCAGGCGCAGGGCCTGCTTGGTCTGCTGGACGATCTGGACGTAGGCGGCCACGCCGCTGTGCCGGTCGATGCGGTACTCGACCATCGACAACCCCCCTTTCACTAATTGAGTAGTGAAAGGGGGGCAAGAGGTGCGGGCATGTCAAGAAAAACTCTTCGCGGATCCGTGAACCGATCGGCGGGGCTCGTCCGATGAGGGGTTGTGAGCGCAACGACGAGAAGTGACGGGGAGCTGCTGCGGTCCGTCGCGGCGGACGGGGACCGTCACGCCTTCGAGGAGCTGTACCGGCGGTATGCGCCGTGGCTGACCGCACGCATGCGCAGCCGCTGTTCGGACGCCGGAGTGGTCGACGACGTCGTCCAGGAGACGTTCCTCGCGGTGTGGCGCGGCACCGCTCGCTACCACGAGGAGGGCGATGTGGCCGGGTGGCTGTGGCGCATCGGATCGCGGCGCCTGATCGACGCCCTGCGTGGCGACGGCGCGCGCGGCCGGCTGCGGCAGGCCCTGGCGCGACTGCGCCACCGGGACGAGGCGTCCGCGGAGGAACGCGTGCTCGCGGGGGTGGAGCACGGAGATCTCGCGGGCGCCCTCATAAGGCTCTCGCCGGAGCTGCGGGCCGTCCTCCAGGCGACGGTCATCGACGGGCTCACCACCCGGGAGGCAGCCGTCCTGCTCGGTATTCCCCCCGGCACGGTCAAGACGCGGGCCCAGCGTGCCCGCAAGCAACTGCGAGAGGCGCTGGCATGACATGGCATGTGGCTGAAGACGACCTGCGCGCCTATGTCCAGGGTGAGTTGGCGCCGCCGATGCTCTGGTCGGCCGACACGCATCTCAGTGCGTGCGCCGAGTGCCGGGCCCGGCTCGCGGCTGTCGGCGACCCCGCCGCGCTGGACGCCGGCTGGGAGCGGCTCGACGCCGAGCTGGACGCGCCGCGGCCCGGACTGCTGGAGGGGCTGCTGGTGCGGCTCGGGGGGGGGGGGGGGGGCGCGGGGGTGGGGGGCCCCGCACCGGGGCTGCGCCGCCCCCTTGCGCTTGTGGGTGTGTTCTTTCTCGCCACCCCCCCGCTTGCGGTGTGCGCCTTT
>NZ_JBWKCC010000004.1:34850-314803 GCF_056436655.1 Streptomyces sp. NPDC043427
CCATCCCCCTAGACTCGACGACGGTGGGGAGAGCCGAGGCGCCGGGCTGGATGCGCTGGGGTCTGGACTGCTGGAGGGGCTGCTGGTGCGGCTCGGTGTGGCCGGCCACACCGCGCGGCTGCTGACCGCGACGCCGGTGCTGCGCCGCTCCTGGCTGCTGGCGGTGGCGTTCGTCCTCGGCCTCACCGTGCTGGCCGTGTATGTCGTCGACGAACCCGCCCTGTTCCTCGCGCTCGCCCCGCTGCTGCCGCTCGCGGGAGTGGCACTGTCGTACGGCCCCGGGCTCGACCCGTCCTACGAACTCGCCGTCGTCGCCCCGATGCACGGGTTCCGGCTGCTGATGGTCCGCACGGTCGCCGTGCTGACCGCCGGCCTCGCGCTGAACGGCCTGGCGACCCTGGCCCTGCCGGAGTACGGACTGCTGGCCCTGGCCTGGCTCCTGCCCGCTCTCGCCCTCACGGCGACGGGCCTGGCGCTGATGCCCCGGCTGGGCCCGGTCCTCGCGCCCGCCCTGGTCGGCGGCGCGTGGCTGACGCTGCTGGTGGTGGCGAAGCAGCACACCCACGGCACGCTCGTGCCCTTCACCACGGCCGGGCAGTCCGCCGCCGCGGCGCTCGCGGTCCTCGCCGCCCTGCTGCTCTTCCAGGTCCGCGACCGGTTCGACGCCCGCCCCACCGGCGGCTTCGCGGGCGGGGGTGCCGCGTGAACACGCCCCCAGGGGCTGTCCGGTGCGCCGGACACACCCCGACCCCGGCCGCCCACCGCACTTTCAGGAGCCCCGCATGACCACCGGCCCTCTCACCGGTCCCACCACCGTCACGGCCACCGGCCTGAGCCTCCGCTACGGCGGCACACGCGCCCTCGACGACGTCTCACTGGAGCTGACCCGCGGCGTGACCGGGCTCCTCGGTCCCAACGGCGCCGGCAAGACCAGCCTGCTCCGGGTGCTCGCCACGGCCGTACCTCCCGACGGCGGCGCGTTCACGGTCCTGGGCCACGACCCGAGCAGGACGAAGGGCCGCCTGGCCGCCCGCCGCACCCTCGGCTACCTGCCCCAGACCCCCGGCTTCCACCCGGACTTCACCACCTTCGACTTCGTCGACTACGTGGCGATCCTCAAGGAACTGACGGACCGCGCGGCCCGCCACCGCGAGGTACGGCGGGTGCTGGAGGCCGTCGACCTCCAGGACGTGCGCGGCAAGCGCATCAAGCGGCTCTCCGGCGGAATGCGGCAGCGTGTCGCCCTGGCCGCCTCCCTCGTCGGCGACCCGGAGTTCCTCGTCCTCGACGAGCCGACCGTCGGTCTCGACCCGGAACAGCGCATGCGCTTCCGCGAGCTGGTCGCCCAAGCGGGCGAGGGCCGCACGGTCCTGCTCTCCACCCACCAGACGGAGGACGTGGCGATGCTCTGCCACCGTGTCGTCGTCCTGACCCAGGGCCGCGTCCGCTTCGACGGCACCCCGGCCGAACTGACCGCCCGCGCGGCCGGCCGGGTCTGGGCCAGCGCCCAACGCGACCCGGGCGCACTGGCCGGCTGGCGCACCGGCACCGGCACCTTCCGCAACGTCGGCGACCCGCCGGCCGGCGCCGACCTGCTCGAACCCACCCTGGAGGACGGCTACCTGCTCGCCCTCGACGGTGAGAACACGCAGGTGACGACGTGAGCACCACGATCACTCGACCCACCCCCGCGGTGACCGAGCCCGCACCCGAGCCCCGCCGCACGGCGGCCGTCCTCGACCTCGCCCGCTTCGAGGCCCGCGAACTCCTGCTCCAGGTCCCGATCCTGGCCGTCTTCGGCCTCTACGTCGTCTACGCGGGCGCCCGCTTGCTGACCCAATCGGGCGGGACCGACGACTACCCGATCCTCAACCAGGTCGACCGTGCCACCCAGGCAGCACCCCTCTTCCCGGCCCTCGCCCTGCTCATCTGCGTCAACTCGGCCGCGCTGCGCTCCCGCAAGCACCACACCGCGGCGCAGTTCGAGGTCCACCCCATGGAGCCGTGGCGGCGCACCCTCGCCCACATGCTGTCGGCGGTGCCGTACGCCGCCCTGACCGCCCTCGTCGTGGCGGTCGAGTTCGCCTGGGAGGCGCTGAAGCCGGGCGCGATCGGTCACGGCTCGTTCGGTGAGCTGGCCGTGGGCCCGCTGGCCGTCCTGCTCGCCGGGGTCCTCGGCGTCCTGCTGGCTCGCCTGCTGCCGTCGACGTTCGTCCCGATGATGTTCGCGATCGTCGGCTACCTGGCCCTCATTTTGGCCTCCGGGATCGAGGCGGAGGGCCACCGCATCGGCTGGCTGTCGCCGCTCATCTTCCAGGACAGCGGCGGCGACCCGGTCCCCGCCGACCTGCTGGGCCGCCCGGCCGACTGGCACGCGCTGTACGTGACGGGCCTGTGCGTCCTGCTGGCCTGTGTGGCGGTCCTGGTCTCCGGCGGCCGCACCCGTGTCATCAAGGCGGTGACCGCGATCGCCGTCGCGGTGACCGCGGTGGGCGCGATCGGTCAGGTCTCAGGCGACGTGCCGGCCCTGGAGAAGGCGCGGGAGACGGCGTACAAGACACCGGAGAAGGTCCAGTCGTGCGCCACGTACGCCGGCTCGACGTACTGCTCGTTCCCCGAGTGGAACGGGGTGCGGGGCGAGTGGGCCGAGGTGGCCGCCCGCGTCCGGGCGGCGGCCGGGGACCAGGCCCGGGACACCCCGCTTACGGTGCGCCAGCGCATCGACACCAGCGGGGGTCTGGAAGCCGATGCCTACCTCAATCCGTCCCGCACTCCAGGCCAGGTCACGGCCGGCACCCGCTGGGGCGGCAACCGCGTCCCCGAGTTCGCCGTCGCGGTCGCCTCGGTTCTGGTCGCCGGCACGGAGGACGAGGCCGGGACCATGTGCGACGCCCGCACGATCACCGTCATGTGGCTGGCCGTCGGCACCGTCCCCCACCCGCTGGACTCCTTCCGCAATGTCCGGCTCGACGACTCCACCGACGGTTCGGCGGTGATCCTGGCCCCCACGGAACCGCTGACGATGACCACCCAACAGACCTCGGTCTTCCGCGCGTTGCTCGACCGGCCGCGCGCCGAGGTGGAGGCCCGCTTCAAGGCCCACTGGACGGAACTGACCTCACCGAAGACGACGACGGCCCAGGCGGCGAAGCTGCTCGGGGTCGAGGCACCGAAGGGGGCGGACAACTGTGAGTAGTGAGGCGGGCGACCGTACTGGACAGACGGAAGGGGGAGCGCCGGAGCTGCGTGTGCTGCTGCGGGCCCTCGTGCCCCCGGTGTGCCGTGCCCTGCCCTGGCGGGCGCTCGCGGTGGCAGGCGCGCTCGGACTGCTGCTCGCCGGGAGCACCAGACTGCCGGACCGGCCGCCGAGCCCCGGGACCGGCCTCGCCGTGCTGCGCATCGTGGCCCTGCTCGGCGCGCTCGGCCTGGCCTTCCTCCTCGACGATCCTGCACGGCACACCACCACGGGTGTCCCGGTGCGTCGCCCGGTCCGTGCGGGCCTGCGCCTGGCGCTCGTCGCGCCGCTCGCGGCGGTCTGGTGGACGGCGGCCCTGTTCCTCATACCGGCGACGTCCCGCCCACCCGCCGCCTTCCTCACCCTGGAGGCCCTGGCTCTGGCCGCCTGCGCCCTCGTCCTTCCTGCCACCGTCATCCGCTTCACGACGGAGACGGAACCCGGCCGGGCCGCGGCCTTCTGGCTGGGGATCGCGACCCTCACCGCGGGCCTCGTCCCCGACAAGTGGGGCCTCCTCGTGGCCGAGGGCACGCAGCAGTGGGGCCCGGCGCACGTGCGGTGGGCGGTGCTGCTGGGGGTGGCGGCGGTGATGTGGGCGATATGCCTGCCGGAACCGTTGAGGCGCCGGTCGATACGTCTCAGTCCGTCCGGCGTTTGAGGGCGAGGCCGTTCAGGCCCCCTTCCTCACCTCGCCTCACGTCTCTGTCCTGTACATCAGATCCACCTCGTGCGTCACGAACCCCAGCCGCTCGTACACCGACACCGCTGCCTTGTTGTCCGCGTCGACGTACAGCATCGCCGTCGGCAACCCCTGTGCCGCGAGATGCCGAAGGCCGATCGTGGTGAGGGACTTGCCGAGGCCGCCGCCCTGGGCGCCGGGGGCGACACCGAGGACGTAGACCTCACCGAGCTGTTGCTCGGCGTGGACCTTGGTCCAGTGGAAGCCGACGAGCCGGTCCCCGCGGAAGGCGAGGAAGAAGCCGGCCGGGTCGAACCAGGGCTCGGCCTTGCGGTCGTCGAGGTCGCGCTGGGTGAGGGAGCCCTGTTCCGGGTGGTGGGCGAAGGCGGCGGCGTTGACGGCGAGCCAGGCCGCGTCGTCGGCGCCGGGGACGAAGGCGCGGACGGTCACGCCCTCGGGGAGGACCGGGTCGGGCAGGTCGAGGTCGGCCAACGGCCGCCGCATCTGACGCAGTTCCCGGAAGAGGGTGAGCCCGAGGACCTGGGCGAGGTGGCGGGCGGCGGAGTGGCCGCCGTGGGCCCACACCCGCAGCCGCTTGCCGGAGGCGGCGAGAAGGGCGGAGCCGAGCGCCCGGCCGTGGCCGTGACCGCGGTGGGAGGGGTGCACGACCAGTTCGGCGGCCGGTGCCTCGACCGGGTCGGTGTCCTCGAGCTGCGCATAGCCGACGAGTTCGTCGCCGACGCTCAGCAGCAGATGGGCGACGCCCTCGCGTTCGCGGCCGCGCAGCTGGAGCCGCCCCTGCTCGGACACCGCCTGCTGGCCGTCGTTGCGGGCGGCGTCGGCGAGCAGGGCGAGGACGGCCTCGGTCTGGTCCGGGGAGAGCGCGGAGTAGGTCTCGATGGAGCGGGAGCCGTAGGGCCGTACGGTGTCGTCGCTGGTCATGCGTATGAGGGTAAAGGGAGGGCCGGGCAAAGTGGCGGCACGGGGGAAGCCGAAGAGGAAGTCCGAGGGGAAGGCCGAGGTGAGGGCCGAGCCGTAGGCCAGGAGGGAGACCGAGCGGGGGGCCGAGAAGGAGGCAAAGAGCAGGGCAAAGGGAAACCAGGATGTAACCATGAACCCCCTGTCGCGCTACGCGCGTTGACCCTAGGCTGCGCCGGACGGGGCCAACCACCTCAAGCAAGCCACAGGGGGGCGAATGCCAGCCACGACCCAGCAGCACCCGACCCGCAGACGCCGTATGTACCGGATCGCCGCGGCCGCCGCCGCACTCACCACCGCCGGCGCGCTCGCCGCCGCGCTGCCCGCGACCGCGTCCGCCGGCGAGAGCCACAAGCCCGGCGGCCACGGCTACCTGCCGAGCCGCTACCAGGACGTACAACTGCTGTCCTTCAACGACCTGCACGGCAACCTGGAGCCGCCGTCCGGTTCGTCCGGCCGGGTCACCGAACTGCAGGCGGACGGCACGACGAAGACGATCGACGCGGGTGGCGTGGAGTACCTGGCGACGCACCTGCGCGAGGCGCGCAAGGGCAACAAGTACTCCGTCACCGCCGCGGGCGGCGACATGGTGGGCGCGTCCCCGCTGATCTCGGGTCTGTTCCACGACGAGCCGACCATCGAGGCGCTGAACAAGCTGGACCTGGACGTCACGTCCGTCGGCAACCACGAGTTCGACGAGGGCGCCAAGGAGCTGGGCCGTCTGCAGAACGGCGGCTGTCACCCGACGGCCGGCTGCTACACGAACGAGGAGTTCGGGGGCGCCGACTTCCCGTACCTGGCGGCCAACGTCCTGAACGAGAAGACCGGCAAGCCGATCCTCAAGCCCTACTGGGTGTGGAAGAAGAACGGCGTCAAGATCGGCTTCATCGGCGTGACGCTGGAGGACACCCCGGGCGTCGTCTCCGCCGAGGGCGTCAAGGGCCTCAAGTTCAAGGACGAGGTCGAGACGATCAACAAGTACGCCAAGGAGCTGGAGCGCCAGGGCGTGAAGTCGGTCGTGGCCCTGATCCACGAGGGCGGGCTCCCGGCGTCTACGTCGTACAACTACGACTGTGACTCGCCCGGTGGCGGCGACGGCATCTCCGGCCCGATCGTCGACATCGCCAAGAACATCACGCCGAAGGTCGACGCCCTCGTCACGGGTCACACGCACGCCGCGTACGCGTGCACCATCAACGACCCGTCGGGTAAGCCGCGCACGGTCACCTCGGCCGCGTCGTTCGGCCGCCTCTACACGGACACCACGCTGACGTACGACCGTTGGACGGGGGACATCGCCCGTACGGCGGTGAAGTCGGCGAACCACGTGGTCACCCGGACCGTCGCCAAGGCGCCGGACATGACCGAGCTGATCAGCAAGTGGAACACCCTGGCGGCCCCGATAGGCAACCGCGCCATCGGTTACGTCTCCGCCGACGTCCCCAACACGGGCACGGAGTCCCCGATGGGTGACCTGATCGCGGACGCGCAGCTCTGGTACGGCAAGAAGCTCGACGCGGAGACGGACCTCGCGCTGATGAACCCGGGCGGAGTCCGGGCGGGCCTCACCTACGCGGCCAAGGGCAGCGAGGGCGACGGGGTGGTGACGTACGCCGAGGGCTTCACCGTGCAGCCGTTCTCCAACACCGTGAACCTGCAGAACTTCACCGGCGCCCAGCTGATCCAGGTGCTCAAGGAGCAGGTGAGCGGCTCGAACGCGGCCTCGCCGAAGATCCTCCAGCCGTCGGCCAACCTGACGTACACGCTGGACCTGACGAAGACCGGCGCGGACCGGGTCGTCACGGACTCCATCAAGGTCAACGGCACGGCGGTGGACCCGGCCGCCACCTACCGCGTCGCCACGAACAGCTTCCTCGCGGGCGGCGGCGACGGCTTCACCACGCTGGGCCAGGGCACGAACGACCTCGTCGGCGCCGACGACCTGACCGCTCTGGAGCAGTACCTGACGGGCAACTCCTCGGCGTCCGCGCCGATCGCGCCGCCGGCGACGAACCGGATCACGGTCGTTCAGTAGCGTTCAGCAGATCGTGAGCTGGGTCGCATAACCGGAGTAGAAGTTGCGGGTGGGGGGCATGTGCATGGTCGGATGGATCGATGCGTTCCCCCCACCACACCTCAACGCATCCCTACCCGAACTCCTATGAGGAGCCCGGGCCTGAGCTCTACCCCGAGCCCGGGCCCGAGCTCTATCCCGAGGCCGGGCCCGAGCCGGAGCCCGAACCCTGGGCCCCGCCGCATCACGGCCGCAGTCGTCGGCGTCGTCGGCGGGGCCGCTTCGCAGGTCTGCCGTTCGTGCTGAAGACGGTCGTCGCGCTGGCGGTCGTCGCCGCCTTTCTCACCCTTGCGGACCGCTGGGCCCTTCTCTACGCCGAACACAAGGCGGGGGACTCCCTCAAGGACCGCCTGAAGCTCACCGCGGCACCCGAGGTGGAGATCGGCGGCTTCCCCTTCCTGCCCCAACTCGTCGGCGGACGCCTGGACTCGGTGAAGGTGACCGTCCCGGACGTGGCAGCCGACCGGGTCACGCTGGCCGCGGTGTCGGCGTCCGCCCGTGACGTACGGCTCGACGGTGACGGGCCGACATCGGTGCGCGGGGCCCGTGTTCCCGAGCTGCACGGCGACGTCCTGCTGTCCTTCGCCGACATGAACCGCGAACTCGGCGCGTCCCAGGTGACGTTCACCGGCGCGGGCCGCGACCGCGTCTCGGCCCGTGGCACCCTGCCGGTCGCCGGGCACGATCTGCGGCTGCGGGCCGACGTCCGCGTGCAGCGCAACGGCGATCAGGGCATCGCCACGGAGATCGGTGGAATGCGCCTGGACATCGGGGACCTGGCGACGTACCGGCCCGGCTCCCGCCCCTCGGAGGGCCTGCACCTGACGCCGAAGTCGGCCGCCGACCTCGCCCGTGAGACCCGCAAGGTGCGGGCGCTGCTCGCGGTGCCGTCGGTCGTGGAGCGTATGGGCGTGCCCGACGCGACCGTTCGCGAGGCGCTGGACAACGACGACCGGCTCGCCGCGCTGACCGGCAATCCGCGCTTCGTCCATCAGGCCATGCGGGTCAACCTCCTCGACCTGGCCCTCGCCCACCCCGAAGTGCTGGACCGCCTGGGCTTCGACCCGGCCCTCCTCGACGCCCTCTCCGGCCTCACCCGCCCGGTCCTCACCGACCGGCTCTCTCTCGCCTTCCGGCTGCCGGAACTGCCCCAGGGTGAGCTGCGGCTGCGGGACGTACGGGTGGAGAAGGACGGGATCAGGGTGCGTGTGGCGGGGCGGGGCCTGGCGTTCGGTCAGTAAGGGCGCGACTGGCGTGTTCTGGTCAAAAGATCCCCATGTCGTCGTGAAGGAGTTGTGGCTGGATTTACCTTTTCGTGGTGCGACGAAGACCAGTTTTTGAGTTATTCCACACAGGTCCATGGAAAAGCGGGGTCCGAGAGGTGAAAAATCTGCTCACGGTTCCTCTCTTTTCTGTGATCTGGAGCACTCGGCCGGATGATCAAGGTCCTTGCGTGGCTGGATCTTTGTGATTTCAATAACCCCTGCAACGGCGCCCGGTGACTCGGGCGCCGTACGTGACGGCTGACAGACCGGTCGCCGTCTCGTTCGTCTCACGGGGAGATACAAATGAAAACGGGTATACGCATGCGCCTGATGTCGGGGGCGGCCGCCGCGTTCGCGGCCGGGGCCCTCGTCCTGACGGCCGCGCCGGCCCACGCCACCTCGGCGTCCACCTCGGTGGGCCTCCCGGGCGGCGACAAGGTCACGATCAACGCCTGGCACTGCGGCTTCTACGTCAGCGCGTGTGACTGGAAGGCGTCGACCAAGCTGTCCGGGACCAACCCCCGCAAGGCCAAGTGGATCCAGAACCGCACGGAACTGGCCGCTCACGGCATCAGCGTCTCCATCAAGATCTCCAAGAACCCCGAGGCCACGCTCACGATGAAGAGCCGGTCCCTGGGGGAGGTGCGCTGGAAGAACACCAACGCCAACATCTCCGACACCTACGGCCAGATGAAGCCGGGCGGCACCACCACGTACGTCTCGACCAAGAGCTGCGGCTCGGCTCAGGTGACCAGCTCGATCAAGGTCAGCGAGAAGTGCGCCTACGCGGGCGCTGCCTGATCTTCCACCAGTGAGGGTGTCACACCGTCAGGGCCCGGCGGTGTGGCACTTTTCGCTGCGGTCCAACATGGCCGCTCGATGAATTGCGGGACGACGCACGGGGGCGTTCGGTGAAATTCGGTTCGGTGACGCGCGGCGGAAAGCCGGCGTCCCGCTTGGCAGGGGCGGTCATGTGCGCCGTTCTCGTCACGGCATGCACATCCACTTCTGGCTCTTCTGATTCCGTGCAGCGTGAATCCGCCGCTGCCCGGCAATTCGACCTCCTGGTCAGTAAACAGAACGGCTACTACTACCACCCGTTCCTGCGGAACCAGCCGGCCGCCCCGGAGGCGCAGTCCTATGCGCTGCGGACGCTTTCCGAGCTGGGCCGCGATCCGAAGACGAGCGCGGCGAGGGCGGAGGTCGAGTCGCTGCGCCGGGAGGCGCTCGAGGCTTCCCCGCTCTGGGGCCGCGACTGGCTGATCCCGCTGCGGCAGGCCGGTGCCGGTACCGCGCTGGGCGCGAGCGATGCCGCGGCCGTGAACAAGCTCCGGGCCAAGGGCGGCTGGTACGTCGACTCGGCCCTCGGCGACGACAGCGACGCGGCACGCCTCGGTGCCACCTGGGCCGCCCTCGAAGTGCTCGACGCACTCGGGTGCCTGGACGGCCTCCCGGCGTCGGACCGTTCCGCCACCGTCTCCTGGCTGCGTTCGCTGACGAAGCTGACGCAGCCCACGAAACCCACGCAGTCCACGCAGCAGGTCGGGAAGCCCCGGCCGCTCGACGAGAGCAGCGCCCTGGCCCGCTCGTTGTACCTGCTGAAGGAGCCAGTCCCCGCCACCCTCACCCGGATCGCCGCGCCGCGTACGGACGACTTCGCCGACCTCACGCCGGACGCCCGGGCGACCCGGCTCGACGACACCTACAGCTACACGCTGATCCAGCAGGCCGCGGGGAAGCGGCCCGTCGTGAACCGCGAGGTCTGGGAGCCGGTGCTCAGGGACGGTGCCACGACGCTGACGTACGAGCAGCTCTACGAACTGGTCCACGTGCTCAAGGCGGCCGGTTCACCCAAGGCCGTGTTCGCGCCGGTGCTGAAGCGGCTCGACGGCGAACGGCTCGACGACGGGACGGTACGCGACCCCGACGCCTACATCGGCAACCCGGACGCCTCCCTCTTCGTACAACGCCTGCGCGTGCTGGCCGGCTGGTCGAGGAAGGACCCAGGCCTGCTGGCGGCCCTCGATCGCGAGGAGAAGTCCGACGACGCCAGCCAGGAAGGTGCCGAGCGACTGAGCCGGGCCGCCCTGCTGAAGGTCACCGCGGGCGGTGGCGCCGGCGAGCAGGCAAGGCAGCTGTGCGCCGACCCGCAGGTGCTGCCCACCACCGTGACCGAGCAGAACGCCACCCAGTGGCAGCGCACCACCCTCAACTGCGCCGACGCCGGGGCCTCGACGCCCGTACCGAAGATCGGCACCTGGAAGACGGACACCCCGGAGCGGGTGGTCGCGGCGGCCACGGTCGCCGTCGGCCTCGCCGACCTCGGACAGCGGGACGACATCCCGTCCTGGATCACCGCCGACGCCCTGGAACACTGGGCGCGAAATCCGGTCCGGTTCACCTCCGTCTACACCTACGCCCTCGTCGTACGGGCCTACTTGCTGGTCGGCGGCGCGATGGACGCACCGCTGCGCGAGGCCCTGGCGCGCGGTGTCACGCCGTACAAGGGCTGTCCCGGACTGCCCGGCCTGTACCAGGTCGGCGGCGGGGACCCCGCCTGCGATCTGAAGACCACCTGGGGTGTGTGGACCCTGGACCGGCAACTGCACGGCGCCATGGGCTGGCTGCCGGCCACGGAGAACGGAAAGTGAGCGAGAGTCCGGTGAACGCACTGCTGCGGGCCGAGGGCGTGGGCAAGTCCTACACCCTGCGCGGAAGGAGGGTCGACGTCCTGCGCGGAGTCGACCTAGCCGTGAGAGGCGGCGAGGTCACGGCCCTGGTCGGCCACTCGGGCTCCGGGAAGACCACGCTCCTGCACATCCTCGGGCTGCTGACCCCGCCGGACAGCGGCCGGGTGTTCGTGGAGGACACGGACGTCTCCGGCCTCGGCGACGGCGCGTTGGCGGATCTGCGCCGCGGTCGGCTCGGGTTCGTCTTCCAGTCGTACAACCTGCTGCCGCAGCACTCGGCACTGCGCAATGTCGTCCTGCCGTACGTCGGCCGCCGCGCCGAGGGCGAGGCACGCGCGCGTACGTTGCTCGAGCGGGTCGGGCTCGCGGAGCGTGCCGACCATCTGCCCAGTGAGCTGTCGGGCGGTGAACAGCAGCGGGTGGCGCTGGCGCGGGCGCTGATCAACGACCCGACCGCCGTGCTGGCCGACGAGCCGACCGGGAATCTCGACTCGGAGAGTGAGGACGTGCTGCTCGGGCTGTTCCGCGAACTGGCGGACGAGGGCCGGGCGGTGCTCCTGGTCACCCACAACCCGGCGGTGTCGGACTTCGCGGATGTGGTGCACCGCCTGGAGGGCGGTGCGTTCACGCAGGTGGCGGCCGACCAGCCCGTGGGCGAGCGGTCCAGGGCCAACACGCGGACCACGCGGACGGAGAGCGCCGAATGAACGTCTTCAGTCTGGCGCTGGCCAACGTCCGCGCCCTGCGCCGCCGCCTGATCGGCCTCGTGACCATGGTCTCGGTCGCCGCCGCCGTCTGTCTCGGCGCGTTGGGCATCGCCGACAGCGCCCAGGGCGTCACCGACTCGGGCGTCACGGAGAGCAGCGCCAACCGCAGCATCACCGTCGACCGTCCGGACTCCCGCCCCGACACCCCACAGTTGACGGACCGTACGGCCGCCCGGCTCGCGAAACTGCCGCACGTCGAGTCGGTGCAGCACCGCGCGCAGGTGTCGTTCGGGGTGCTGACCAAGGCGGGCGACACCGTCCTGCTGTACGCGACGACGTACCGGCCGGCCCTCACCCCGCCGGTCACGAAGTCCATCCGCAAGGATCTCTTCCCGCTGAGGCCCGGCGAGATCGTGGCGCCGGCCGCGTCGCAGGGCGTGGACCTGAGCAAGCTGGTCGGCCAGAAGATCGACATCGAGACCACCCGCTACGTACGGCAGGGCGAGGGGACCGGAGTCAGTGGCCACGCCCGCCTGGTCGGGGTGTACGACCCGACCTGGCAGCTGGACAACCCGGATGCCGCCTACGCCGCCGACTCCACCGTGGTCAGGTGGGCGGCCCAGCGGTCCGGCGAGCCGGAGAAGAGCTACCTCTCCACCATCGGATACGACCAGCTGACCGTGGTCGCGAAGACGGCCGCGGACGTGCCGGACGTGACGCAGGCCGTGCAGAAGCTGGGTTATCCGGCGGTCACCCTTCAGCAGCAGCTCAACGCGCTGCCCGGTGTCCTGGAGATGATCAAAATGGTCGGCCGGGTGCTGCTCGGCGTGCTCGGTGTGCTGGCGTTCGTCGGTGCGATCACCGTGACCGGCGCCCTGTCGCGACAGCGCGCGCAGGAGATCGGCATCCTCAAGGCGGTCGGATTCCGTACGAGGTCGGTGCTGGCGATGCTCGTCACCGAGATGGCGCTGGTCGGAGCCGTGGCCGCGCTGCTCGGCACCGTGCTGGGCGCGGTGCTCGGCTCGGGTGCCGGGGCCCTGCTGCGCGGCAGCGCGGACCTGGCGCCGTACGTCAAGGGCTGGGTGCTGCTGCCGTCGGCGGGCACTCTCCTGCTTCTTCTCGGACTGACGGTGCTGGTGGTGGCGATGGGTTCGCTGGCCCCGGCGCGCAGGGCCGCGAGGATGTCCCCCACAGATGCGATGAAAGACTGGTGAGCCACCCCCATGGCACGTTTCACGACCCGCCGCTCCCTGTTTGTGCCCGCGCTCTTGTCCTCACTCGCCGCCACGGCCGTGCTGACGACCGCCTGCTCCGGCCCCGGCGGTGTCGACCTGGGCAAGGACTGGAAGGGCTCCACGACCTTCGTGCTCGCCAAGGTCGACGGCCTGGTCACGGTCGTCGGGATCAACCCGGACAAGGCACGGGCGGAGAGCCTCGCGGTCGTCCCGCAGCAGGCCGATGACGACGACGCCGTCAGCCCGCAGATCGTCGAACTCGCCGACGGGCGCTGGCTGCTCACCGTGCCCCGCAAGGGCAACAAGCCCGACCGGCGCTACGAGATCTCCCGCAAGGACCATGTCCTCGACGGCCTCAGCGCCGACGAGCGCCTGCGCCGCCTGCTGCCCGGCAAAACCCTGGTCGCCGAGGTGGCCGGGCTGCCCGACACCAAGTCGGCTCGACAGGCCACCGCGTCCACCGTGCTGGTCAAGGACCCCACCCACTGGACGACCAAGCGCGAGCTGAAGATCCCCGGCACCGTCGGGCTCGCGGCATCGGACCCTTCAGCGGACCGTATCTGCCTGGGCAACGACTCGAAGGTCTTCGCCGCCGACCTGACCACCGGCCAGGTGACCCCGGTGTCGGTCCCGCGCGGTCTGGACGTCGAGAACCTCGCCTGCCCCGCCGGTCACCCGGTCATCGTGGGCGGCACTTCATCGAGCACGTCCGGGACGGTGAAGGCCACACTCACCCGCGCAGCCGCCGAAACGACGGTCTCGGTGTCCGGCGGCCGAGTCGACGCGGTGTCAACCACCGGCTCGTCACTCCTGATCGCGACGGCCACGGGCGGGGACACGGACATCCTCGAACTCGACACCACCACCGGCAAGGAACTCCACCGAGCCCGGGTCAAGGGCACGGCAGCCTCCCTGGGCATCACCTCCACCTCCGCGGGCTGGCTCCTCTACACGGAGAAGACGGTGACCCGCGTGGACCCCGCCACGGGCCGCACCAAGAGCTTCGACCTGCCGGGAACGCTGCTGGACAGCTGAGCGGACCCGCCCCGGAACGCGCCCGCCTTCTTTTCCCCGACCGGCCTCGCGGCCACGGGCGTTGAAGGCGGACGCGTCCGGACAGCGGCATACAGCGGCTCACGTCAGCCCTGCGATGACAGTCGGGTCAGGAAGTTCGCGTTGCCGGGGGCCCTGCTGGACACCTGACGGGGGGAGGTCAGGGTTTCCGTAGGTGATCCGGTACCTGCGACTCCCAGCGCCAGTGCAGCAACGCTGCGAGGAGGGTGAAGGAGGCTGTCGGGACGCATACGAGGAGCAGGACGGGGCGGACGACGGCGCCGGAGAGGGCCTCGGCGAACAGCACCACCAGCATGACCAGCAACACGACCACCGCACCGGTCACCGCCCGCTGCCACGCCTTGCGGTGTCCCGCGCGGCGGCGGATCCGTTCCTCCACCTCGGGCCGCCGCGCCCAGGCCGCCCCGCGCCGCAGGTGGGCGGCCTCGCGCAGGGCGCCGACCTCCGCGCGGAGGCCGTAGAGGCCGGGCAACTGCCAGTCGTCGAGGAAGGGGAGACGGGTGCGGCGGCCGTCTTCGCAGTACAGGTAGGCGAACCAGCGGGGCCCGTCGGTGCGCTGGGCCGGGCCGGGTTCGATGCGGAGGTCGTAGACGTCGGGCCAGGCGAATCGGTGGACCCGCAGGGGGCCGTACGCGGTGATGCCCTCGGGGCCGGCGACCGTGCGGCCCCGCCAGTGCAGCAGCGCGGCCCAGCCCAGGACCGTCAGCACCAGCGCCGTCGGGGCCGCTCTGCCCCACCACGGCATGACGTGGTGGTCGCGGGTCAGCTGGAACAGGGCATTCCCGAGACAGATCACGATGAAGCCGAGCGGGCGGCCCGATGTCCGTCTGCGTCGGCCGTACTCCCGTCGGAAACCGACCTCGCCCACCGCACCTCCCCGGGCGCGCGGTTCCAGGTGAAGGCGCGACCGGGGAGATGCTAGGCGCCCCAGGTGAGAACGAAGGTAAACGTGGCGTCAGGAAGCCGACGGAGTCCAGCCGGCCAGCCAGTCCGCGACCTCCTGGTTCGCGGCCTGGGCGTCGGTGAGGATGGGGCGGTCCGAGGTGGCGCCACCCGAGCCGGCGCCGGTGTTCTTGTACTCGGCGAAGCGGTCGTCCTTCCAGGAGAAGCCGCTCATGTCGGTCCACGGGGTGGCCTTGATCGCGGCGCTCAGGCTGGTGTTGCGGACGGTGGTCTGCGGATCGAGGCTCGCGTCGCCGCCGGCGTGCCAGGGGCGGCCGAGGTAGAAGCTGCGGTCGGAGACGTCACCGTTGATCGTGGAGTTGGCGATGAGGATGCCCTTGCGGTTCGCCGCCGTGCTCGGAGCGGTGACGTAGCCGGCCGACGTGCCGTTCCAGCGCTTCTTCAGGGTGATGACGGACTTGTCGATCACGGCGGTGGCCCGGCCGAAGATGAAGTCGACGTTGCCGATGACGTACGAGTTCGTCATGTAGACACGGCCCAGCTTGTCCTTGGACGCCGTGTCCACCAGCAGCGTGTCCTGGTCGCCACTGACGATGACGCCGTCGAGGAAGATCCTGTCGGCGGCGGTGCGCAGGGCGACCGCCTGGTTGGCGATGTCCTGGTGCGCGGCCTCGTCGAAGTCGTTGGAGATGGTCAGGTTGCGGGCCTGGAAGTCGTCCGCCTCGACGGCGACGGAGGCGCTGCCGCCGGTGCCGTACGTGCCCCCGCCGGGCTTCGGAGTGCCCGACGCGTTGTTGTAGACGATCACCGTGTCCTTACGGCTGGCCCCCGTGCCCTGGATGGTGACGTGCGGCTTGTTGGACGGGACCTTGACCAGCTCGCGGTACGTGCCCGGCTTGACGGCGATCACCACGCGGGAGGTGTTGTTCGCGGGTACGGCGTTCACGGCGGCCTGGACGGAGGTGTACTGGCCGCTGCCGTCCTTGGCGACGGTGAGGGTGGTGGCCGCGGCCGCCTTCGTCGTGGCGGTGGTGCCGATGGAGGCGCGCGGGCCCACCCCCGCCTTGAGCAGCGCCGGCACGTCCGCCGCCTTGTCCAGCGTGTACGCGTAGTACTTCTTCGGGTCCCAGGCCGCACCCGAGCCGCCGTTCTCGTTACGGCCGCTCGTGCCGGAGAGGACGTTGCCGCGCTGGACGACGGTGGCCGTGGCGTCACGCGTCACCGGGTTCTTCAGGCCCTGGAAGTAGGAATTCTCAAGCACCATGTTCGTCTTGCCGCGCGAGTAGTTGCCGTACGAGGCGGTGATGGAGGTGCCCGCCGCGTCCTCCAGGTAGTTGTTGTAGAGGTGCGCGTGGGCGACGTTGTCCGTGGAGGGGTTGCGCTGCTCGGTCTCGCGGATCCAGTTGTGGTGGATGGTCATGTCCGCGGTGACGTTGTCGGTCCAGCCGATGCCGAACGCCTTGTTCTCCTGGCTCAGCTTGTTCCAGGAGACCGTCAGGTACGTCGTGTCCTTGCGGCTGTCGATGAGCCCGTCGGCCATGTGCCGCAGGTCGTTGTGGTCGATCCACACGTGGTGCGCGCCGTCCATCTGGATGGCGTCGAAGTCGTGCTCCTTGTCGTTCCACACGCCCTGGTACGCGTCACGGATCGTGAGGTTCCGGATGATCACGTTGTGGACGCCCTGGCCGAGGAAGAAGCCACCGCCGACGATGTGCCCGGAGGTGCCGGCACCGACGATGGTCTTGTGCGACTGGACCTTGATCTCTTTCCCGACCGGGTTCATGTTGATGGTCGCCGCGACGACGATGACGTACGGCTCCGGGGCCGTCGCGTACTTCTCCAGGTCGGCGAGCGTCTTCACGGTGACGGTCTTGCCGTCGCGTCCGCCGTAAGTGCCGTTCTGCCCGAGCGCGTTGACCGACGCGAAGCCGTCCGCGGCGGCGGTGGCCCAGGCGGGAGCGGCGGCGGTGGCGGTGGCGGCGGAGGCCTGGCGGGCGTCCGTGCCGAACATGCCGAGGTCCGTGCCGTAGCTCAGGACGCCGGCGGCGATCAGAGCCAGCGGGACGCCCGCCACCACGGCGGTGCTGCGCCTGCGGTGGCGGGCCTTGCTGCGGATCTCACTCATGCGGGTTCCGTTTCCGTGCGGGGGGATGACCGCTGTGCAGTCGCCTCCCCGCACGGAAAGGTTGCCGCCGACGCGACCGCTTTCCGGCCTACTTGGAGCAGGTCTTCGGGTCCAGCTTCTGCTCCCACTTGTCCTCACGGCCGTCGGGCTGGCCGTTGGGCAGGAGCTTGTCCGAGGTGCCGTCGATGTAATAGCCGTAGGAGTAGATCGTCTTCCACTGGGCGTCCCGGCCGCGCCAGGTGTTCACCGTGGCCTTGTTGCCGTTGTCCTTGTCCCAGCTGTACTCCTCCACCTGGAAGACCGGGTTGACGCGGACCACGCGCTGGTACGGCGTCCAGGTCACGGCGACCTGCGTGCACGGCGGGATGGTCTTCTCGCTGCGGCGCTCGAACGACGAGGTCTTCTCCCAGCCCCACTCGTAGCCCGCGCTGCCGCCCAGGCTGCCCGAGAAGATGCTCTTCGCGAGGGAGAGGCTGATCGAGCCGCCCACGCTCTTCTTCGCGAACGTCTTGGTGCTGTAGCTGCTGACGAAGGTCTCCTTGTCGTCCTTCGATCCGTGATTGCCGATCCACGGCGAGGTGCGGACGGTCTCGCCCTTGGTGGACCAGGTCGAGGCCTGCGCGTAGCCGCACCAGCCGCGGAAGACCTCCCACGGGCCGGCCGGTATCCACAGCGGGGCGATGTCCCGCAGGTACTCGTCGTGGGTCTTGAACTCGCCGGTGTCGACGTTGTACGCGCCGTAGACGCCGGTCAGGCTGGTCTCCTGGTTGCAGAGCCGCTCGATCATCAGGTCGGTGTCGCCCGGGTCCGTACCCCGGACGTTGGTCGCACCGCCCGGCCCACTGCCGGCCGCCTGCGCGGAACCGGAGCCGGCCAGCAGACCGGTCAGGGCGAGGGCGGTGGAGGCGGCGACGAGGCCGCCCTTCTTGAGAGTTGACGTGCGAAGGAGACGCATGGGGGGTGGCTCACTCCTGCTATGCGGTCACAGGTGCGGTGGGGCACCTGTCTGACAGCCGGAGAAGATCGCAGATAACTCACAAGTAGGGTTCGGATCAGGTGAGGAATGACAGGACATTGACAGGAAGCTGGGGGCGCCTGTCGTCGTATGTCCGCTTTACGTGAGCAACTCAGCAAGCTGATCCGCGAGTTGGGTGAGCCAGTCCAGTTGAGGCCCCCCGCGGGCGATGCGGAATCCGTGCCGGCGGCCGTGGAACGCGGTCGTGACGGCATGGAACTGGGCCCAGCGGCGTACGCGTTCGCGATCGAGTTCGGCGGCTTCGGCGAAGAGGTCCAGGATGCGGTGGATGGCCTTGGGGAGATCCACGTCCCGCGCTGCGAGCAGTGCCGGCAGGCGCGACTTGAGCAGGGTGCCGCCGTCGTAGGCGGGGTCCCCCACGTAGCCCTTCGGGTCGACGGCCAGCCAGGGCTCACGGTCGGCGCGGAGGATGTTCCGGGCGTGGAGGTCGCCGTGTATGAGGGTGTCGGGCTGTACGCGGCCCAGTTCGCGGACGGTTGCGAGCGCGGCGTCGAGGGTGCGACGGGACATGGCGTGGGTGAGCTCGATGGCGTCGCGGCGGATCTCCTCCTCCCAGGTGTCGGCCTGGGCTTGGAGCCGGGGGAGGTGGGGTGGCGCGGGTAGGGCGAGCCGACGAGCGAGCTGCCCGGCGACGATCACGATCTCATCGCCGTCCTCGATCTCGGAGAGGGTGGATGTGTGGGCCCGCTCCAGGAGCATGGCGAAGTGTTCGTCCGCGCGGTCGTGGAGGAGTACGGCGCCGTGACCACGCCATGCGGTGAAGGCGTCGGGCTCGTGGACGTTGCCGGGGTGCGGAAAGGACACCTTGAGCACGGCGGCAGTCCCGTCCGGCCGTCTTACGGGGACGATGAGGCCGACACCGCCGTGCAGGACGTCTCCGTCGGGCAGGCAGGCCCAGCGGTCGAGCAACGTGCTTACGATCTCCGGCAGTTCGGCGAGCCAGGCCGCTCCGGCCTCTCCCTCGCGCTCGGCGGTGCTCGTGGCGAAGGCCTCCGGTACGTCGATCATTCGGGCACCCTACGCTCCGCGATGCGGAGTACGTCTCCCAGGGACTCGACGGCCCTGGTGAGCGCGAAACGTACGGCTCGCTCACCGGCCTTGGGATCGGCGAGCACGGCTCTGGCCCCTTCGAGGACCTGCTCTCCCGAGGCGAGTTGAGCGGCCTCGATGTCATCGGCGAGGCGGGAGAGCCGACTGTCGTGACGGTCGGTGCTGAGGTAACAGGGCTTGCCGTCGGGGGTGGCCCAGGGCAGGAGCCTCATGCGCAGACCTCCTGTCGGCGTCGCGCCTGCAGCTTGCGCTCGCGTCGCTCTTCCTCGGTGAGGAGGTAGGGGCGTACGAGGTTGTGAGCGGGCTCGAAGGGCCAGACGTCGAGGGGAGGGCCGGGGGGCCGGGGAGGGTGCGGCGGCGGTAGGCAGGGCGGCTGGGGCGGGGCGGCACGGTGTCGGCTCGTGGACGAGGTTGCGCTCCGGCGACCTGCTGCCCGCGCCAAGACCTGGCACGACCAGCTGCTTCATCTTGAGTCCGCAGCGATGTGGCCCAATCTCGTACTCCAAGTGCTGCCCTTCTCGGCAGGGGCTCACCACCACATGACGGGATCGCTGACGCTGCTTTGGCAGGAAGATGGAAGTGCCGTTGCTTACAAGGAAGGCAACGGTTGCAGTCAGCTGGACGAGGATCCAGACGAGGTTCTGCGGCGACGACTGTCCTACGATCGGCTCCGCGACCTGGCGCTGTCCCCGTCGGATTCGCTGGCGTTCTTAAGGGGCGTACTGGAGGAGCACAGATCATGACGCACTCTCCCGACCTCAGCATCGCCAGGTGGCGCAAGTCGAGTTACAGCGAAGGGGGAGCCAACGACTGCGTGGAGGTCGCGGACGGCTACCCCGGCATAGTCCCCGTCCGCGACAGCAAGGTCGCCGACGGCTCACTGCTCGTCTTCAGGGCGACCTCGTGGACGTCGTTCCTGACACAGCTCAAGGGCGACTAGTGCACACCACCCCCGACCTCACCACCGTTGTGTGGCGCAAGTCGTCCTACAGCGATGGCGGACAGACGAACTGCGTCGAGGTCGCCCACGGCTACCCCACCCTCGTCCCTGTCCGAGACAGCAAAACCCCGGCGGCCCGTCCGCTGCTCCTCTCAGCCGCCTCCTGGTCCGTCTTCGTGGACGGGGTCAAGGGGGAGACGGGGCTGCACACCTTCGGGTGACGTCACTCGGAGTTCCTGACCGGCGATGCTTCGCCACCAACAAGCTGATCTTGTGCTCAGGACACGGGCGACTGATCCAGGAAGTGCGAGGCGGCTATGGTCGTAGACACGGCGCGGCGAAGGAGGGCATCGACCATGACTGCTCACGCTACAGAGAACGATCCGGTCATCCCTCCCATGCCCGAGCGGACCCCGAAGGCATTGCGTGAGGCCATCGCCGAGCATGCCCCCGTGCTCCTTCCTGACTTCGACGAGCACTGGAAGTGGGCGATTGCCGACACTTACGACCTTGGTCCCGTGCCCGCGTTCATGGCCCGCTGGTGGGGTGAGTACGCCATCGCCCGCGACCCCAAGCTCGACGCGCACGTGCACGATCTCGAGCACCGCGCCGCGGAGTCCACCGACATCGCCGAAGCCAGGGCTCTGCTCGAAGAGGTGGCGAAGATTCGCTATCGGGTGCGAGAACTGGAGCCCGGCGAGTGACTGACGGTTTCATGGGGCCGCCTTGGCAGATGGACTGGCGGCTCGATGCTCTCGCTGCCCGCGAAGCGCTGCCGGTGCACGCACGGGAGATGGTCGACGCTGCGCGTGCCGAACTGGTCACGGCGAAAGATCCGTATTTCCGGGGCATCGAGACTGATGCCGACCTGCCCGACGGCATGAAGGTCAGGCCGGACCGGTCCAGCGATCCGAAGGGCCGTCACATCTTCTTCTTCGCCCACGGAAACGGCTGGCTGAAGTACGTCTTCGTGCCCCGCGTCGAAGATCCCCAGATCGTGGTGGAGGAGATCTTCTGGCAGGGAACCGGACCTCTTACGGAATCTCCGGCGGAGCCATAGGCGCCCCCGGCAGCCGTACGGTGACCACCGTGCCGCCCCCCTCCGCGCGAGCCAGCGTCACCTCGCCGCCCCCCTGCTGTACCGTCCGCGCCACGATGGACAGGCCCAGCCCCGACCCCGGCAGAGCTCGCGCACTCTGCGAGCGCCAGAAGCGGTCGAAGACGTGGGGGAGTTCGTCCTCGGGAATGCCAGGTCCGTGGTCCCGTACCGTCAGGACACCCTCGCTCAGCCGCACCTCGATCGTGCCGGCCTCGGGGCTGAACTTCACCGCGTTGTCGAGGATGTTGACGATCGCCCGCTCCAACGCGGCCGGTTCCGCCCGTACGTACCAGGGGTCCAGCGACGCCGTGATCGTCAGCTCGGGGCCGCGCAGGCGGGCTCGCCGCAGGGCCGCCTCGACGGTGTCCTCCAGTGACACCACCTGGACGCGTTCTCCCCGCTGGCCCTCCGAGCGCGACAGCTCCTGCAAGTCTCCGATCAGCGCCGCCAACTCCGTCATCTGCGCCTTCACCGACGCCATCAGTGCCTTGCGGTCCGCCTCGGGGATCGGGCGGCCCGTCTCCTCGCTGCGGGTGAGGAGCTCGATGTTCGTGCGGAGCGATGTCAGGGGAGTGCGGAGTTCGTGGCCGGCGTCCGCGATCAGCTGCTGTTGCAGCTCCCGCGAGCTCGCCAGCGCCGACGTCATCGAGTTGAACGAACGCGACAGGCGCGCCACCTCGTCCTCGCTGTCCTCGTCGACCGGGATGCGGATGCTCAGATCCTCCGTGCGCGCCACGTGTTCCACGGCCTCCGTCAGCTTGTCGACCGGGCGCAGGCCCGCCCGCGCCACCGCCAGACCTGCCGCGCCCGCGCCCACGACTCCGATGCCGGAGACGGCGAGCAGGATCAGGGCGAGTTCGTTGAGGGTGGACTGGGTGCCCTTGAGGGGGATCGCGACGAGGAGAGCGGCCTGCGCGAATGGCTGGGGCTCGCTCCCCAGGCCCTGGCTGACGTACAGCGGCGTGGTCAGCACCCGCACCGCGTTGCCGTCCTCGTCCGTGCCGTTGCGGGTGACCTCCTTCCGGCTGGTCACGTCACCGACGAGATCCTTGTCCGCGTCGGTGACCTTGACCGTGCCCTCGGAGTTCGACGAGACGCACGCTTTGCCGTCCGCCGTGACGAGCTGGAGGTAGATCGAGTCCCGCACCCGGAAGTCACGGCGGGTGTCCACCGGCGTCTCGGGGCAGTCGGTGAGGGTGCTCGCGACAGCGGCGTACGGCTGGGGCCCCGCCGCCTGTTGCAGATCCTCGTCGAGCTGGTCGTACAGCTTCCCCTGCACGATGAACCAACACGTCACCGACACCGCCGCCACCGCGAACGCCACCGCCGCCGCCACCAGCAGCGCCAGCCGGGACCGGATCGGCAGGGAGCGGAACCGGCGTACGACCCTGTGCACCGAGGAACTCACTCAGCGCCGCCCTGTCGCAACACGTACCCCACACCCCGCACCGTGTGCACGAGCCGAGGCTCGCCGCCCGCCTCCGTCTTGCGGCGCAGGTACATGACGTACACGTCGAGGGAGTTGGAGGAGGGCTCGAAGTCGAAGCCCCAGACCGCCTTCAGGATCTGCTCTCGGGTGAGGACCTGGCGCGGGTGCGCCATGAACATCTCCAGGAGCGTGAACTCGGTGCGGGTCAGTTCCACCGGGCGCCCGCCGCGCGTGACCTCCCGTGTCGCGATGTCCATGCGCAGGTCGGCGAAGGTGAGGGCGTCGTCCTCCTCGACCGCGTCCGCCACGGCCGCCGCATAGGAGCTGCGGCGCAGCAACGCGCGGACGCGGGCGAAGAGTTCGTCGAGTTCGAAGGGCTTGACCAGGTAGTCGTCGGCGCCCGCGTCGAGGCCGGTGACGCGGTCGCCGACCGTGTCGCGGGCGGTCAGCATGAGGATCGGGGTCGTGTCGCCGGCGCCGCGGATGCGGCGGGCGGCGGTCAGGCCGTCCATGCGGGGCATCTGGATGTCGAGGACGACCAGGTCGGGGCGGTAGGCCGTGGCCTTCTCCAGGGCGTCGGCGCCGTCGACCGCGACCTCCGTGTCGTAGCCCTCGAAGGCGAGGCTGCGCTGGAGTGCTTCGCGCACCGCCGGCTCGTCGTCGACGATCAGGATGCGCTGGGGGTCACGGTCGCCTTCGGCGGGGCTCATGGGCTCGGGATCCTCGGGTGCGGTGGGACGACAGGGGCGGGCGGAACGCTTTCAGCCTCGCATGTTTCCCGGTGGGAACGTGGGGGGAGAAGGGCTCAGCCGCGGGCCGGCGTACGGCGGCGGCCGCGGGCGGTCGCCCGGTGGGCCTTCGTCGTAGGGGGCGTGACCTCCGGCGCCCGGCCCACCGGCGCGTGCAGTGCGCACGCCACGCCGAGGGCCAGGCCGAGATCGGCCGTGCCGGCGCCGGTCACCGGATGCGAAACCTGCTTGATCATGACGTACTCCCTGACTCGGTGCTCGTCGCTCGTGGGGACGGCTCAGTCGTCGGAGCCGCCGGCCCGCAGACCGGCCAGGTCGGCTTTGACCGTGTCGACCGGGATGGCGAAGCCGAGGCCCACGCTGCCCGCGTCCGAGGAGGAGGACGAAGCGGCCGAGTACATCGCGGAGTTGATGCCGATGATGTTGCCGTTCATGTCGATCAGCGCGCCGCCTGAGTTGCCCGGGTTCAAGGACGCGTCCGTCTGGATCGCCTTGTACGTCGTCGTGGACGAACCGGTGTCGCCGTTGAACTGCTGACCGCCGAACTCGAACGGCCACCCCCCGCCCTGCTCCTGCTGTTGCTGCTGCCGGCCCTCGTCCGTGGAGACGGTCACGTCCCGGTTCAGGGCGGAGACGATGCCGCTGGTGACGGTGCCGGTCAGGCCCTCGGGGGAGCCGATCGCCACCACCGTGTCGCCTACGTCCACGCCGGAGGAGTCGCCGAGGCTCGCCGCCTTCAGACCGGAGGCGTTCTCCAGCTTGATCAGCGCCAGGTCCTTCTTGCTGTCGGTGCCGACGACGTTCGCGGTGTACGTCTTGCCGTCACTGGTCCGCACCTTGATCGACGAGGCGCCGGAGACGACGTGGTTGTTGGTGACGATCTCGCCGTTGCTCGTGATGATCACACCGGATCCGGTGGACTCACCGGCGTTCGAGTTCGCGTTGATCTCGACGATGCTCGGGCTGACGGCGGCGGCTATCGCCGCGATGTCGCCCTTCTTGCTGGAGGGCACCACGTTGGTCGTGGTGCTGCTCGCGGTGGCCTGGTCCTTGCCGGTCAGCTCCTGGATGCCGTAGGCCGTGCCGCCGCCGATCGCCGCGGCGACGATCGCCACGGCGGCGAGCAGCGCGACCGGGCCACGGTTGCGCTTCCTCCTCGGTGCGGAAGCAGGCGCCGGTGCGGGTGCCTGGGCGACCGTCGGGTCGTACGGCGGCGGAGGCGGCCACTCCGGGTTCACCGGGGCGGAAGACACCTGCTGCTGGTCCTGGTACGGGTTCTCGTACTCGCCGCTGCGGCGGATGCTCTCGGTCATGGAACAGAGAGTCGCGCCCGACCATGAGAGCTTCCTGAGTCCTCCCTGAGAAGCCCGACAGAACCTCGTATGCCCGATATAAAGCCGCACCGGGAGCGCTCCCGGCGGGTCAGGGAAACGGGAGATGGCCGGGGAGTGAGATCACGGCCTGCGGCGAACGAAACCTTGCCGGCACTGCTGTGAAGGAGGTGTGCAAAGGGGCTGTTGGGGCGCAATCTTGCTTGGTTCTGCATCTCAGCCACCTCCCTCACCCCACTTCAGCCCACTTCAGCCTTTTTCAGGAGCCTTGAGTGATACGTGCCCTGCGCGGCCGCTGGAGACGCCCCGTCACGGCCCTCCCCGCGACCGCCCTCGCGCTCGCCCTGAGCTGTGCCAGCCTCCTCGCCGCCCAGCCCGCGACCGCGGCGGACGGACCGGCCGGACTGCCCGCGGCGGGTGTCGTCGCCCCGTCGGAGACCCCGCAGCCGACCGCCTCCACCAAGGAACTGCACGACCGCCTCATCGCGGCGGCGAAGTCCCAGGCGACCCCGGCGACCAAGCCGGCGAAGACGCCGTTCATCATCGGCGGCGGCGAGACGACGATCTCGAGCGCCCCGTGGATGGTCCAGCTCGCCTACTACGACGACACCACCGGCGACGGCTACTTCTGCGGCGGCACCCTCGTCGCCCCCAACAAGGTCCTCACCGCCGCCCACTGCGTCGCGGGCCTCGACTGGGCCAAGAACGGCTCCGTCCTGGCCGGCACCACCGACCTCGACGACACGAGTTCGGGCGACCTCGCCGGCGTCTGGCGCCAGTGGACCCACCCGCACTTCAACGGCGACACCCTCCAGAACGACATCGCGGTCCTCACCCTCGACCGCCCGCTGGAGCAGCCCTGGCTGCGCCTGGCCGCCTCCAACGACAGCACGCTGTACAAGGCGGGCACCAGCGCCAAGGTCTACGGCTGGGGCCTGACCTCCGGCGCCGACGGCGCCGACCTGTCGGCCAAGCTGCGCACCGCGACCCTTCCGATGGTCGCCGACTCCACCTGCAACAGCGCGATGCGGTCCGTCCTCGGCGAGGACGACTTCGTCGAGGGCTCGATGATCTGCGCGGGCACCCCCGCCACCGGCACCGACGAGGGCACCAACAGTCCCTGCAACGGTGACTCCGGAGGTCCGCTGGTCGCCGGCGGCAAGATCGTCGGCATCGTCTCCTGGGGTGTCTCCGGCTGCACCGCCAAGGGTGCCTACCCGGTCTTCACCAAGGTCTCCTCGTACACCTGGGCCGCCCAGCCCCGCATCGACGACACCGACCTGTCCTTCGACGGCCGCGCCGACATCCTCGCCCGTACGCCCTCCGGCGGCCTCTTCGAGCAGGACAGCAAGGGCACCTCGCTCGCCCAGCGCGCCTTCCAGGGCAGCGGCTACGAGACCATCAGCTGGGGTCTGCAGGCCGACCTGGACCGTGACTTCTTCCAGGACCTGATCGTCCGCGACAAGACCGACGGCAAGCTGTACCGCAGCTACCTGGACCACGCCTCCGACGAGTACACCTGGATGCAGATCAGCTCCGTCTGGGGCGGCTACAAGTCGTACGCCATCCCGGGCGACCTGACCGGCGACGCCCGACCCGACCTGGTCGCCGTCGACTCCGACGGCTCGGTCTACCTCTACCCCGGCAAGGGCAACGGCCAGTTCTACGCCAAGGTCAAGATCGTCGACCGCGCCTGGAAGGGCGTGCGGATCTTCGGCCACGGCGACCTCTCCGGCGACGGCAAGGCCGACCTCCTGGTCCGCAACAGCTCGGGCGTCCTCTACCTCTACCGGGGCACCCAGCAGCAGAACACCCCGTTCTCCGCCCGGGTCCAGGCCCGTACCGGCTTCACCTTCACGTCCTACGTGGCCAACGGTGACGTGACGGGCGACGGTATCGCCGACCTCATCACCCGCGATTCGTCCGGCAACCTCTGGCTCTACCCCGGCACTAACAAGACGTCGAGCAGCCTGTTCGGCTCACGCATCAAGCTGGGCACGGGCTTCAACCAGTACAACCTGCTGTTCTGAGAGCCGCGTTGGGCCGGTCTCGCAGAGATGCGGGGCCGGTCCGGCCTACTGGCAGCCGCAGGACGTGCGAACAACCAACCGCGACGGAAACACCTTCAACCTCTCCCGCCGCGACCCCGCGACCCGCACCCCGTCATCCAGCACGAGATCAACCGCGGCCCGCGCCATCGCCGACCGATCCGACGCCACAGTGGTGAGCGGCGGATCCGCCAACGCCGCCTCCTTGATGTCGTCGAACCCGGCCACGCCCAGCTCCCCCGGCACATCGATCCGCAGCTCGCGAGCCGCCCGCAGCAACCCGATCGCCTGGTCGTCCGTGGAGCAGAAGACCGCCGGCGGCCGCTGCGGCCCGGAGAGGACCTCCAGCGCGACCCGGTACGCGTCGTACCGGTTGTACGGCGCCTCGAACAGCCGCCCCTCCGTCGATATCCCCGCCTCGGCCATCGCCCGCCGCCAGCCCTCGACGTGGTCGGAGACGGGGTCGCCGACCGAGGGGGTCTCCGCGGTACCGCCCATACAGGCGACGTAGTCGTAGCCGTGCTCCAGCAGATGCCGTACGGCGAGCTGTGCGCCCCCCAGGTCGTCGGTGACGACGGCGACGTCGTCGATGGCCTCGGGCCGCTCGTGCAGGAGGACGACCCGGGCGTCCCACGCCTCGATCTCCGCGGCGGCGAGGTCGTTCAGCGCGTGGCTGACGAGGATGAGTCCGGAGACGCGCATGCCGAGGAACGCCCGCAGATAGTGGACCTCGCGCTCGCTGACGTAGTCGGTGTTGCCGACGAGCACCATCTTCCCGCGTTCGGAGGCGGCCTGCTCGACCGCGTGCGCCATCTCCCCGAAGAAGGGCTGGCGGGCGTCCGGGATGATCAGGCCTATGAGGTCGGTGCGCCGGGACGCCATCGCCTGGGCGACCCGGTCGGGCCGGTATCCCAGTTCCTTGATCGCGGCGAGGACACGCTCGCGCGTGGCCGGGGCGACCGGCCGGGGTCCGTTGTTGATGACATAGCTGACAACGGCGGTGGAAGTTCCCGCCAGCCGCGCCACATCATCCCGAGTCACCTTGGCCACGCGCGGAGTCTACGCGGATGGATCCGCTCTGGGCAGGGCGTCATGCCCCCGCGCTGCACGAGGACAAGGCCCTGGCCGCGCGTCCGCTATGCCTCCGCCCTGGCCTCCGTTGCGTCCAGAGCGGCCGAATCGTCCGTATTCTCCGGCTTTGCCTGGTCTGCCTTGCCCTTGGCCTCGTCGGTGGTCCGCTCGGCCTTCTCCGGCGTAACGAATCGATAACCGACGTTCCGGACGGTTCCGATCAGCGACTCGTGCTCGGGGCCGAGCTTCGCGCGCAGCCTTCGTACGTGCACGTCGACCGTCCGGGTGCCGCCGAAGTAGTCGTAGCCCCACACCTCCTGCAGCAGCTGCGCCCGCGTGAAGACGCGGCCCGGGTGCTGTGCGAGGTACTTCAGCAGCTCGAACTCCTTGAAGGTGAGGTCGAGGACGCGGCCCTTGAGCTTGGCCGAGTAGGTCGCCTCGTCGACCGACAGGTCGCCGTTGCGGATCTCCATAGGGGAGTCGTCGTTGACGATCTGCTGCCGGCCCATGGCCAGACGCAGCCGCGCCTCGACCTCAGCGGGACCGGCGGTGTCGAGCAGGACGTCGTCGATGCCCCAGTCGGCGGTGACGGCGGCGAGGCCGCCCTCGGTGACGACGAGGACGAGCGGGCAGCCAGGGCCGGTCGAACGCAGCAGCTGGCACAGGCTGCGAACCTGGGGAAGGTCGCGGCGACCGTCGACCAGGATGACGTCGGCGCCGGGGGTGTCGACGAGGGCGGGGCCCTCCGCCGGAGCGACCCGCACGTTGTGCAGGAGCAGGCCGAGTGCGGGAAGCACCTCCGTCGACGGCTGGAGGGCATTGGTCAGGAGCAGCAGAGAACTCATACGTCTGGTTCCTCCTCGGTCCCTGCGAGGACGTTTGTTGGTACAGCACCGCTCTGCGATCCCGAAGGCCCGTACACCTGCGGTTTCCCGCGTCGTATACAACGCTTCCGAAAGCACAAAAGGACCCGGGGGCTACGCTGCCCGAGTCCTCTGTCCAGCAGAATAGCCCACATGAGCACTGGTCGGGCAGGTCATGTGGCGCGATCCATCCCTCGTCCGAATGACGAGACACCCAGATGTGTGCCTTTGCGGACGTTTCTGCGCACGGTCGACGGCGTTCCGATCCATTCCGTATACGACCCGGGTGCGGCCGTATACGACGCCCGGCGGCCACCTTCCGTTGACCCGGTGTTCGTGATCGCACACGGATTCACCGGCGCGGTGGACCGCCCGCACATTCGACGGGTGGCGCGGGCCTTCGGCCGGCACGGAGCCGTCGTCACCTTCTCCTTCCGCGGGCACGGGGCGTCGGGCGGACGCTCGACCGTCGGCGACCGCGAGGTGTACGACCTGGCGGCCGCGGTGCGCTGGGCCCGCGAACTCGGGCACACGCGCGTGGTCACCGTCGGCTTCTCCATGGGCGGCTCCGTGGTGCTGCGGCACGCGGCGCTGCACAGTTCGGACGGCACAGCGGCCGACGCCGACGACATGGCCCGTACGGACGCGGTGGTCTCCGTCAGCGCGCCGGCCCGCTGGTACTACCGGGGCACCGCCCCCATGCGGCGGCTGCACTGGCTGGTGACCCGCCCCGAGGGCCGTCTGGTGGGCCGCTACGGGTTCGGTACGCGCATCCACCACCGGGAGTGGGACCCGGTCCCGCTCTCCCCTGTGGAGGCCGTCCCGCGCATCGCGCCGACCCCGCTGCTCATCGTGCACGGCCTGCAGGACGGCTACTTCCCCGTCGATCACCCCCGGATGCTCGCGGCCGCCGCCGGTGACCACGGGGAACTCTGGCTGGAACCCGGCATGGGCCACGCCGAACACGCGGCGGACGACCGGCTGCTGGCCCGCATCGGGGACTGGGCGGCGGCGCGGGCGGGCTAGCCTGACCGTGTACACCGCCGAGTCTGATTGAGGAAACCGATGGCAAAGGTCACGGTGCGCTACTGGGCCGCCGCCAAGGCCGCCGCCGGCGTCGCCGAGGAGCCGTACGACGCGGCCACGCTCGCCGAGGCGCTGGACGCGGTGCGCGAGCGGCACCCGGGTGAGCTGACCCGCGTGCTGCGGCGATGCTCGTTCCTCCTCGACGGCGATCCCGTGGGCACGCGCGGGCATGAGACGGTACGGCTGGCCGAGGGCGGCACGGTTGAGGTGCTCCCGCCGTTCGCAGGAGGGTGAGCAGTGAGCAACCAGCCGTATGAGGGGGCTCCGTACGACGGGGCTCCGTACGAGGAGGGGTACGACCCCTACGCGCAGCAACAGCAGCAGGGGTGGGCTCAGCAGCAGGCGTACCCACAGGAGCCGTACCAGCAGGAGCCGTACCCGCAGCAGTACCCGCAGCCCTACGAGGACCCGCAGCAGTACACGCAGCAGTGGCAGGGGCAGACCTGGGAGACGCAGGTGCACGCGCCTGTGACCGCGCCGCAGGGATACGAGCCCCCCGCTTACGCGGAGCCCGGCGCTGCGGGCCCTGCCCACCCGTCCGGCCCCAGCGGGACGACTGCCCAAGGCGGCGGCGACGTGTCGGCCGGTGGCGAAGCTCCCTCCTACGGCCCCGCCACCGTCGCCGGAAACTCCCGCCTCACCGACGCCCAGCGCGCCCGCCAAGAAGGGCGCTCCCCGATCATCGAGCCGGGCATGCAGCCCGCCGCCCTCACCGCGCTGCTCGGGCTGCTGCTCTCCGGTGCCGCGGCGATCGGGTCGTACGGCCTGGTCGTACCCCTCGTCCTGCTCCAGGCCGTCACCGCGGCGGGCTGGTTCCGGCTGAACGGGATGTGGCCCGCCCGGCAGGGCATCGCGCTGGCGTTCCTGGGGGCGCTGGTGTCGGACGTGGCGCTGCTCGTGGCGGGCCGGGACAACGCGCCGGCCGCGATCCTCGGCACGCTCGGCGTGTGGGTGCTGCTCTGTCTCGTCCTCCAGCTGCGCTCGCACGCGGACCCGGACGAGCGGATGTACGGCCTGATGGCGACCGTGACGTCCTCGGCGCTGGCCATCGTCGCGACGGGATACCTCGCGTCGGAGCCGGACGCGGTCACGGTCGGCGCGGCCGCGGTGGCGGTCGCCGTACTGGCCCGTGCGCTGCCGCTGCCGACCCCCGCCTCCGTGGTCGTCTCGCTGCTGGCCGCGGCCGGTGCCGGGATCGCGGTGGGCGGGCTGACGGACCTGGGGACGCAGGGCGCCCTGCTGGGCGCGGGAACGGCGGTCTGCGCGCTGATCGGGCACCGGGTCGCGAGCTACGACTACCCGTCGCGGTTCGTGCACTTCACGGCGGGCGTGGCCCTGCCGCTGTCCGCCGCCGCGCCGGTTGTGTGGGTGCTGGGGCGGGCGCTCGGCTGACCTGTGTACGTGTCACAGGTGATCGACAAAAGCCCTGTGGCCCCGCGACCCAGGGTTACCGTGGGCTGTCGTCGTCACGGACAGCCAAGTGGGGGAACACGGCATGCGCGCGCTGCGGACACTTCTGATCACCGTCATCGTTCTGGGCGTGCTGTTCGTGATCGTCGACCGGGTCGCGGTGCACTTCGCCGAGGGTGAGGCTGCGGACCAGCTGAAGTCGAGCGAGAACCTGGCGTCCACGCCGGACGTGTCCATAGGCGGCTTCCCCTTCCTCACCCAGGTCGCCGACGGTGAGCTCGACGAGGTCGAGGTCGGCATCAAGGACTACGAGGCGCCCACGGGCACCGGCGGCAAGACCATCCGGATCGACGACATGAAGGCCGAGATGAAGGGCGTCACCTTCTCCGGCGACTACAGCTCCGCGACCGCCGCCTCCGCGACGGGGACCGCGACCATCGCGTACGACGAGCTGCTCAAGGCGGCCAAGTCGGAGCCGACGCGGGTCGGGCCCGCGGTGAGCGCGCAGGTGGTGGGCCTGTCCGACGGCGGCAACGGGAAGATCAAGGTCCAGATCGACGCGACCGTCCTCGGTGTGAAGCTGCCCAAGCCGGTCTCCGTGCTCAGCTCGGTCACGGTCGAGGGCGACACCGTGCGGGTGCGTGCCGACTCGCTGCCCGACCTCGGGATCGACCTCGCGGAGAGCGCGATCCGCTCGATCACCGACTTCCAGCAGACCATCGAGCAGCTGCCGGGCGGCATCCGGCTGGACAAGGTGCAGGCTGTGCAGGACGGTGTGGAGATCACGGTGAAGGGTTCGAACGTCAGGCTCGCCGGGTAGGACGGCGTTCGGTGAAGGCCATGTGTCCGACCAGCGAGACGCCGGTGTCCGCTCCGTAGATCGAGTGGGTCAACCGTGGAACGCGGGCGCCCGGGAACCGTGCGGGACATGGTCGGGCGCCTTCTGTTCTCACATCCTGGACGATCGCATCTCATAATGCGACACACCGGTGACATGCCAGCCTCTCCCTCCCTACGATCGACAACCATGAAGCGACAGGCGGATCTCACGAAGCGGCGGGCAGTAGACCTGTGCCGCGTCGCCGCCATGCTCTGTCGCCCCTTCTGAGTGGAAGCGCCGACTTCCGCATCCCCCACTGCCCTGAAGAGGGCATATGTGTGCTGCCCCAACCCGTGCGGCACCTCACTTGCACGCCCCGCCGCAACTGCCCCGGAGGAGAAACAGCATGAGCCGCAGCGACGTCCTGGTAGACGCCGACTGGGTCCAGGAGCACCTGGACGACCCGAGCATCGCCATCGTCGAGGTGGATGAGGACACGTCGGCGTACGAGAAGAACCACATCCGGAACGCCATCCGGATCGACTGGACCCAGGACCTCCAGGACCCGGTCCGTCGTGACTTCATCGACCAGGAGGGCTTCGAGAAGCTCCTGTCGGCGAAGGGCATCGCCAACGACACGCTGGTGGTCCTGTACGGCGGCAACAACAACTGGTTCGCGTCCTACGCCTACTGGTACTTCAAGCTGTACGGCCACGAGAACGTCAAGCTGCTCGACGGTGGCCGCAAGAAGTGGGAGCTGGACGCCCGCGAGCTGGTCGAGGACGTGCCCGAGCGCGCCACGACCGACTACAAGGCCAAGCCGCAGGACAAGTCCATCCGCGCCTTCCGTGACGACGTCGTCGCCGCGATCGGCTCGCAGAACCTGGTCGACGTCCGTTCGCCCGACGAGTTCTCCGGCAAGCTGCTCGCTCCCGCGCACCTGCCGCAGGAGCAGTCGCAGCGTCCGGGTCACGTCCCGAGCGCCCGCAACATCCCGTGGTCGAAGAACGCCAACGACGACGGCACCTTCAAGTCGGACGACGAGCTCAAGGAGCTCTACGCCGAGGAGCAGGTGGACCTGGCCAAGGACACCATCGCCTACTGCCGCATCGGTGAGCGCTCCGCGCTGACCTGGTTCGTCCTGCACGAGCTGCTCGGTGTGCAGAACGTCAAGAACTACGACGGTTCCTGGACCGAGTACGGCAGCCTCGTCGGCGTGCCGATCGAGCTCGGCGCCAACAAGTAAGCGAAGAAGCAAACCCATCCCGACCGGCCTTCCTTCCGGTCAGACCCCTCTGGAGAAAGACATGTGTGGAGCGAAGGCCGGCGGCCCCGACGCCTCGACGATCAAGCCCGGTGAGACCACGATCCAGGGTCAGGTGACCCGCGACGGCGAGCCGGTGACGGGCTACGTCCGTCTGCTGGACTCGACCGGCGAGTTCACCGCGGAGGTCCCCACCTCCGCCACGGGCCAGTTCCGGTTCTACGCGGCCGAGGGCACCTGGACCGTACGCGCCCTCGTCCCCGGCGCCACCGCCGACCGCACGGTCGTCGCCCAGAAGGGCGGCCTCGCGGAGGTCGCGATCGCGGTCTGAGCAACCTCAGCACCGTAAGGAGGGCCGCACCCCCCGGGTTGGACGCCTGGGGTGCGGCCCTTCGGCATGCACGCGCCTTCGGACCTACCCTGAACCTATGTACGCACGGCGACGACACATGTACTTCGCCATGATGGGGACCTGCATCGGTCTCTTCGTCCTGGCCTGGGGAGTCGTACGCCTCTGGTCGGTTCCGGCGGCGGTGGGGATGTGTGTGGTGGCCATGGTCATCCCGCCCGTGGCGGCGATGGTGGCCAACCGGCGCGGCCCCGAGGACCGCTGGTGGGACGACCCTTCGGGGGACCCGAAGTCCGACGAGTGGTGGGACGAGCTGGACGGCAAGAAACGCCCCCGCCCGTAGCGGCCGTGTCTCAGGAGCCGTACTCAGGACCCGTGTCTCAGTAGACGAGCGCCTGCGTCTCGTCCCCGAGTGCCTCCTGCACGAACACCTGCGCACCCGCGATCCGTACGCCCTCGATGACGTCCTTCTCCGTGATCTCCCGCCGGGCCGCGCACTGCGTGCACAGCGTGACCCGCCCGCCGGCCAGCAGCGAGTCCAGCAGATCGGGCAGCGGCGCGGCATGCGGCAACTCGAACTCCGCGGCCCGCCCCGGCAACGCGAACCACGCGGACTCCCCGGTCAGCCACAGCGACACCTCCACCCCACTGGCCACAGCCACCGCCGCCACCGTGAACGCCTGCGAGCAGCGCTCAGGAGCATCGACCCCGGCAGTCACCTTGATCACGAGCTTCTTCGCCATGCCCGCATCGTAAGCCCGGCACCGGGAGGGCCCACCTCACAAGGAGAGCCCGACCCCGGCCGCGTAAGCTGGGGCCCGGCTCTGTCGTATGACCACCCTCGCTCAAGGAGCACCCGTGGAGATCTTCTTCGAAACCCTGCTGGTCCTGGTCTGCGTCGGCGTTCTCGCCTTCGCGGGACTGACCGTGAAGAAGCTTTACCAGGGCCAGCGCTGACCACGTCGTCTAGGAACTTCCCCTCATGATCGAGATCCCGTCCGACCTGCACAAGGACCTCGTCCCGCTCGCCTTCCTGCTCGGCAACTGGGCCGGCGCGGGCGTGCACGACTTCCCCGGCTCGCAGAAGTGCAACTTCGGGCAGGAAGTCAGCTTCAGCCACGACGGCCGGGACTTCCTGGAGTACCACTCCCGCACCTGGGTCCTGGACAACGACGGCAACAAGGTGCGGCCGCTGGAGACGGAGTCCGGCTTCTGGCGCATCGTCGAGGCCCGCAAGGTCGAGGTCACCATGACCCGCGACGACGGCGTCATCGAGATCTGGTACGGCGAGCTGGCCGACAAGAAGCCGCAGATCGACCTGGTCACGGACGCCGTCGCCCGCACGGCCGCCTCCCAGCCCTACAGCGGCGGCAAGCGGCTGTACGGCTACGTCAAGAGCGACCTGATGTGGGTCGGCGAGAAGCAGACCCCCGAGGTCGAGCTGCGCCCCTACATGTCGGCCCAGCTGAAGAAGGTCGTCACCCCGGAGGAGGTCGAGCGCTGGGCCAAGGCCCTGCCGGACGACATGCCGGACGACGGCATCGCTTTCTTCAAGTAGGCGCCCCTCCACGGCTTCAGGGCCCCGTCAATTCTGCGGGGCCCTAACACGCTCGCCCGCACCAGCGCCGGCTCCGCGCAGGAGAGCCGAGCGGCGTTCGACCATGCCCTGGTGCGGTGGCGGGCAGCGCACGCGCGCGAGGGCGGTGCGTTCTTCACTCCGCCCTCCGTGAGCCGGGTCATGGCCGGGGCGCTGGCCACCGTTCGGCCCGGGGCGGCGCGGGTGCACGATCCGTACGGCCGTACCGGAGAACTGCTCGTCGCCTACCTCGATGCGGTCGCCGCGCACGGTGACAGCGCGCTGCCCCGCATCAGCGGCCGGGTGCCCGAGGGCCTGGAACGGCAGGTCGCGCAGATGAACCTGCGGGTGCACCACGGCCGTGCCGTGCGGCTCGGCGAAGGACCGTTCACCCCAGCGCTCGACCCTTTCGCCGATCCCCTCGGCGCCTTCGACGTGCTGTTGACCAACCCGCCCTTCGGCCGTCGCCTGGAGGACGTGGCCCCGCCGCCGTACTGGTCCTACGGCGCTACCCGCCGGACCGAGTTCGACTGGCTCCAGTACGCCGTCTCGCGGCTCGCTCCCGAGGGCAGGGCAGCCGTGCTGATGCCGGCAGGGGCCGCTTTCAACGCCGGTGCCGCTGAGACCGTGCGGGCCGGGCTGGTCGAGGCCGGGGCCGTGGAGTGCGTGATCGCGCTGCCCGCGGGGCTCTTCACACTCACCGCTGTCAAGACGCAGATCTGGTTCCTGCGCGCGCCCGGCTCCGAGGAGGCGACGGACGTCGAGGTGCTCTTCGTGGCGGGTGAGCACCTCGGACACCACGTCACCCGGACTCAGCGGTCCCTGTCCGACGACGACATCGCGCGGCTGGTGGGGGAGTACGTGTCCTGGCATACGGCCCGTGCGGAGGGGCGCTCCTTCGCGGGCACCCCCGGCCTGAGCCGGGCCGTACCGGTGCCGGACGTGGCGGAACAAGACCACAGCCTGGACCCCTCGCGGTATCTCCGGGCGCCCGGACAGGCCTCGGCCGCCGGTGCGGCCGGCCCGGCCGAGACCCGGGACCGGCTGGCGAGGTTGAGCGAGGACATCGCGACCCTGCAGGCGCGAGCGGAGGCGGCCGACGCCGAAGCGGCCCGGTGGCTCAGGAGGTACGGACTGTGACGACGACCGACGCACTCGAGCCGCGGGGCGGCTGGTCGCGTCGCCCCCTGCGGGAACTGTGCGCGTCCATCCAGGCCGGGCCGGGCCAACGCGGCCAGGACAGGAGCCGTACGCAGGCGGACGGCGGAACCCCAGTTGTCCTGCCCCGCGACCTGCGAGGTCAGCGGATCGTCACTGAGGAAACCGCGGTCGTGCCCGCTGTCCCCCGGGACCGGGCGCGGACGCTGGTGAAGTACCAGCTGGCCGCAGGGGACATCCTCCTCACCCGGACCGGCACCGTGGGCCGCTGCGCACTGGTCACCGAGGAACACGCGGGCTGGCTGTTCCACCCCAACCTGGTACGGCTGAGGCTGTCCGAGGCGGGGCCGGTCGGGGCTGCGTATCTCGCTGCCTATGTGAGTGCGACCGCCGCACAGGACTGGATCAGGACCCGGGCGGCCGGTGCGGTCATCCCGTCACTGAGCATCCGCACTCTGGGTGAGCTGCCCGTGCTCTTGCCCCCGGCCGCCGAGCAGGCGGCGATCGGAGCCACGCTCGCCGCCCTCGACGACAAGATCCAGGCGCACGCCGATATCGCCGCAGCGACCCGTGCCTACCGCAGCACGCTTGCCGACGCCCTGATGAACGGCGTCCTGTCGGACGAGCCATGACCTGGCCGCCCCGTCCTAGACTGGGCGTGTGGTGAGCACCGACTGGAAGAGCGACCTCAGGCAGCGTGGCTACCGGCTGACGCCGCAGCGTCAGCTTGTTCTCGAGGCTGTGGACACCCTGGAGCACGCGACCCCCGACGACATCCTCGTGGAAGTGAGGAAGACGGCGTCGGGGGTCAACATTTCCACCGTGTACCGGACCCTGGAACTCCTGGAGGAGCTGGGTCTGGTCAGTCACGCGCATCTCGGGCACGGGGCGCCGACGTACCACCTCGCCGACCGGCATCACCACATCCACCTGGTGTGCCGGGACTGCCAGAACGTCATCGAGGCGGACGTGAAGGTGGCCGCCGAGTTCACGGCCAAGCTGCGGGAGACGTTCGGCTTCGACACCGACATGAAGCACTTCGCGATCTTCGGCCGGTGCAAGGACTGCTCTCTGAAGAGTTCAACTACCGAGTCGTAGGCTTACGTATATGAAGAGCCCCCTGCTGTCCCTGCCCGGCGCCGTCCCCGCCGAGGGCGTGGACGAAGGCGTAGCCGCCCACTACGGCGACCTGTTCCGCGAACAGCGCGCCCTCGCCGACGGCACCGGCTTCGTCGACCTCTCGCACCGCGGCGTCCTCTCCGTCTCCGGCGACGACCGGCTCAGCTGGCTGCACCTGCTGCTCACCCAGCACGTCAGTGAGCTGCCCGTCGGCGAGGCCACCGAGGCCCTGATCCTCTCCGCGCACGGCCACATCGAGCACGCGCTCTACCTCGTCGACGACGGCGAGACCGTCTGGGCCCACGTGGAGCCCGGCACCCAGGACGCGCTGATCGCGTACCTGGAGTCGATGAAGTTCTTCTACCGCGTCGAAGTCGCCGACCGCACGGACGAGTTCGCGGTCGTGCACCTGCCGGCCGGCTCCATCGCCGAGGTGCCGGAAGGCGTCGTCGTGCGCGAGACGCCGTACGGGCGTGATCTGTTCCTGCCGCGCGCCGACCTGGAGGCGTACGCCGAGAAGGCCGGCCCCGCGGCCGGGATCCTCGCCTACGAGGCGCTGCGCGTCGAGCACCACCGCCCGCGCCTCGGCTTCGAGACCGACCACCGCACCATCCCGCACGAGCTGGGCTGGATCGGCTCGGCGGTGCATCTGCAGAAGGGCTGCTACCGCGGCCAGGAGACGGTCGCCCGCGTCCACAACCTGGGCAAGCCCCCGCGCCGGCTCGTCTTCCTGCACCTCGACGGCAGCGAGGTCCACCTGCCGACGCGCGGCACCGAGCTCCGGCTCGCGGACGACGGCCCGGACGGCCGGAAGATCGGCTTCATCACGACCTCCGTACGCCACCACGAGCTCGGCCCGGTCGCCCTCGCGCTGGTCAAGCGCAACGTACCGGTGGACGCGCCCCTGGTCGCCGACACCACGGCCGCCGCACAGGAGGTCGTGGTCGCGCCCTAGACCTCGACCAGGACCGTGAACGGGCCGTCGTTCGTCAGGGACACCCGCATGTGTGCGCCGAAGCGGCCCGTCTCCACCGTCGCGCCCAGGGCGCGCAGCTGGGCGACGACCTCGTCCACGAGGGGCTCGGCGACCGAGCCCGGGGCGGCCGCGTTCCAGGTGGGGCGGCGGCCCTTGCGGGCGTCGCCGTAAAGGGTGAACTGGCTGATCACGAGGAGCGGGGCGTCGATGTCGCTGCACGACTTCTCGTCGTGCAGCACCCGCACCGACCACAGCTTGCGGGCGAGCTGGGCCGCCTTCTCCTCGGTGTCCTCGTGGGTGACCCCGACCAGGACGCACAGCCCCTCGCCGATGATCTCCCCGACCGTCTCGCCGTCCACGACGACGCTCGCGCCGTCCACCCTCTGCACCACTGCACGCATAGGACCATCATGCCGGGTGACGAACCGCGGTCCGCGTTTGGTCCGGACCAGGCATCTTTTTGATCCTTAAGCCCCTATCTGCGGCCGTTCGGGGGCACTCGGTCACATAGGGGCCACTTGGGGTGGCACGATGCTGGCACACGCCGGTCGAGGGGACGGTAGAGGCACATGAGCACACCGAGTACCGGGCAGCCGTCCGGGGCTGTCTCGTTGACCCGTGAGGGAGACCGGGACAGCCCCCGACCGCCCACGCAGCGCACCGACAGCCCGCTGCTGCCCGTGAATCCGCCCGAACACGACCTGACCGTGCTGAGCCTGCCCGAGCTGCGCACCCTGCGCTGGGACGCCCAGCGCGACGAGGCCGATCTGAGCTACGTACGGCGGCTGTTGCAGGGCCGGATCGACATCCTGCGGGCGGAGCTGGCGCGGCGCGGTCCCGCGTCGGTCGTGGCGTCGGGGGAGTCGTCCGTCGTGGAGCGGCTGCCGGAGATCCTCACGGACGCCCCGGCCCGCCACCGTTCCTCGGCCCGCCACGTCACGCTGGGCACGCCGCACAACGAGGAGTACCGGCGGCTGGCCGCGGACATGCTCGGCGAGGTCGAGCTCTCCGACCTGGGCGCGCGCACGGACCTCGAGCTGAACACCGCGATGGGCCGGCTCGTCCGCTACGAGCAGCAGGTCTCCCGGCGCAGGCAGCGGTTGCAGCGCACGGCCGACGACTGCAGCGCCGAGATCACCCGCCGCTACCGCGACGGTGAGGCCCAGGTGGACGACCTGCTGGTGTGAGAGCCCGCCGACGCGCGGGAGGGGGCGGGGCGCCGGTCGGGGCCCGGGGAAAACCTCACGACACCCTGACCACCGTCCCCCTACCGTGGGCCCATGACCCCCCGCGCCGACATCGACGTACGTCCCATCACCGAGGCGGAGCTCCCCGAGTGGCTCCGCGCCATCAACGCCGGCTTCCTGCGGGAGCCCGTCACCTCAGCGGCCGAACTCGAAGGCCGGCGCGCCCAGTTCGTGGCCGGCCGCTATCTCGGCGCCTTCGAGGGCAGCCGCTGCGTAGCGACCTTCAAGTCCTTCGCCCAGGAGCTCACGGCCGTGGGCGGCACGACCGTTCCCGCGAACGCCGTCACGGGCGTCTCGGTCACCGCGACGCACCGCCGCCGCGGCCTGCTCACCCGCATGATGAGCCAGGACCTGGCGGCGGCGAAGGAGCGCGAGGACGTGGTCGCCACGCTCATCGCCGCCGAGTACCCGATCTACGGCCGTTACGGCTTCGGTCCCGCCACGTCGACGAGCGAGTGGACGATCGAAGTGCCGCGGTCCGGCCTCGACCCGCGGTGGGCCGGTCCTGAGGACGGCGGCCGGATCGACCTCGTGGACGGCGAGGACGTCCGCAAGCTGGGCCCCGGCCTGCACGAGCGGATACGCAGGGCGCAGCCTGGCGCCGTCAGCCGCGACGAGATGTGGTGGCGGGTGAACACCGGTGACGTGCCCTTCGAGCCCTCGTGGACCGAGCCCTTCTACGCCGTCCACCGCTCGCCGGACGGCGAGGTGCAGGGTCTGCTGTCGTACCGCTGCGACGACCACTGGGCCGACGGCAAGCTGCAGCCGGCGAACACGGCGAGCGTGCGGTGGCTGATCGCGGCGAGCCCGGCCGCCGAGCGTGCGCTGTGGCACTACCTGTGCTCGATCGACTGGGTCGTGAAGGTGAAGTCGGGCTGGCGGGCCCCCGACGACCTGCTCCCGCTCTACCTGCCGGACCCCAGGGCGGCCAGGATGACCTGCCAGGCGGACTGGCTGTGGGTGCGGCTCCTGGACGTCGTACGGGCCCTTGAGGCGCGTTCGTACGACGGTGAGGGCTCGCTGGTGCTGGAGGTCGCCGACGGGGCCGGGCTGGCCGGGGGCCGCTACCTGCTGGAGGCGTCGGCGGCCGGGGCGTCCTGCACGCGGACCACGCGCGGTGCCGACCTCGCCCTCGACGTGCGGGAGTTGGCGGCGCTGTGGCTGGGCGACGAGTCGGCGGTGCGGCTCGCGGCGCTCGGCAGGGTGCGGGAAGAACGAGCGGGCGCCGCCCGGTCGGCCGACGCCCTGCTGCGTACGTCCAGGCGGCCTTGGTGCCCGGACCTGTTCTGAGCTCCTCCCGACGGACGGTGGGGACGGTGGGGAAGTACTGCATCCGTAGCTGTGCTCTGGTGAGCTGTATGGAGTTGTCGGTGTGGAGTTGTCGGTGTGAAGTTGTGGCTGTGCCCTGCCCTGTGGAGTTGTGACTGTGCTGGATGGCCGGGCTCCCGGCTCCCCTCCGGAGGGGAGCCCGGTCCTCCAAGTTTGACCATGTCGTTGGAGTTGGCGACCAACTTCACTGTACTTATCTCCGCTTGGAAGCGTCTCATAACCACCTTCCCATGAACTGCCGAAAGATGGCGGGAAGTTGTAGTGTTTGGTTGTGGACCCGGAACATGCCCCCGTCAATGGACGGAAGAGGCCACAACGGCCACAGAAGTCACCCCACGAAGTGGCCGAGGAGCTGCGCACGCGGATCAGGTCCGGCGTGCTGCGGCCGGGCGAGCGCATGCCCACCCAGGCCAGGCTGGCCGACGAGTTCGGGGTCGAGCGCGGAGCCGTACGCCAGGCCCTGCGCATCCTCCAGGCGGAGCACCTGCTCACCAACGTTTCGAAGGGCAGCCCGGCCACCGTCGCCCCGGACCTGGGGCACGCCCGCGCCCTGGCCGGTCCGGCCGCCCCGCCGCTGCCCACCACCGTGGCCCTCACCCCGCGCATAGCCGAAGCGTTCGCGGCCACCCACGTCGAGATCGACGCCCTCTGTCTGACCTCCATCTCCCTCACGCTCGCCCTCGGCGAGGCGCTGCGCCGCATCCACGCGGGGGAGCTGAAACCGGCCAAGATCGACGTCCGGGTCCTGCTGCCCAGCCGGGACATCGTTCTCGCCTTCCCGACGCTCGTGGACGCCGCCACCGAGCACAACCGGCTGCAGCACCGCTGGTTGGCCCAGCGCAACGCCCAGGGGCAGGTGCTGCGGCACAACCTGCTGGCGCTGCGCGCGACGCACGGCATCGACGTGCGGGTCACCTTTCGCGCGGTGCCCTTCACCCCGCCGGTGAAGCTGTATCTGCTCAACGGCTCCGAGGCGCTCTTCGCGTACTACACGCTCGCGCGGCGCGAGCAGGAGATCGACCACGAGCAGTTGGAGATGTACGACGCCGAGGGCACCCGGTCGATGCTGTTCGCCTTCGCCCAGAGTGCCGGGCTGCGTGACACGACGTTCGTGGAGCAGTCCCGCCTGTGGTTCAACGCGCTCTGGGAGACGATCAGTTCGGAGCTGGTGCTCACGAGCTGATCGTCCCCCACGGCGGCTGACCCGGGTGACTCGCCCTCCTCACAGGGCGGGTCCCGCGACCAGGAGGGCGAGCACGACCGCCCCGACGGAGCTCACGGCCGGGCTCTTGGCCTTGATGCCGACGGTGAGCAGCATCAGGCCGATGAAGCCGGCGGCGCCGTACTTCACCTGGATGGCCTGTTCGAAGCCGACGATGAAGACGGCGGAGAGAATGGCGAGGGCAGGCATGATGGTTCCCCCTTAGGTGCTCCCGGGCGTTGTCGAGATGTCGAGACGGAGGCAAAACTTCCGCCAACTTCATCAAGTTGGCAGCCAACTCTGTATAGGTTGTCCCCACTTGGCAGCTACCTATAAACAACTTTTAAACAACTCCCCATAGATGGATCAGGGTTGTAGCGTTTGGTCGTGACTCAGGAGAACGTGGCAGTGAACGGCAGCAGAAGAGTTTCGCCGCAGGAGATCGCCGACGTGCTCCGCGAACGGATCCGAGTCGGAGAACTCAAGGCGGGGGACCGCCTGCCCACCCAGGCCGAACTCGCCGAGGAGTTCGGCGTGGAGCGCGGCACGGTTCGCCAGGCCCTGCGGGCACTTCAGGACGACGGCCTGCTCAGCAACGTCAGCAAGGGCAGCCCGCCGCGCATCGCGGAACCGGCGCCGGCCCTTGCCCGCGAGGAGCCCCGGCCGACGATGGTGGGACTCGCGCCGCGGCTGACCGAGACCTTCTCGGCGAAGCAGGTGCGCATCGACGTCGTCTGTCACACGGCGGAGACCCTGATGCTGGCGCTCGGTGAGTCGCTCCGGTTGATCCACGAGGGCCGGATCCGCCCCGAGACGATCAACGTGCGCATCCTGGTGCCGTCCCGTGACATCAACCTCGCCTTCCCCGTCTCGGTGGAGGGTGACGGAGTCGGCGACCCGGTCCACCAGCGCTGGCTGTCGATGCGCAACGCCCAGGGCCAGGTCCTGAGCCACAACCTGCTGGCCCTGCGCTCCACGCACGGCATCGATGTCCATGTCGCCTTCCGCGCACTGCCGTTCACCCCACCGGTCAAGTTGTACCTGCTCAACGGGGAGGAGGCGCTGATCGGCTACTACACCCTCACCCGGCGGGAGGAGGAGTGGGGCAGCCAGACCCTCGACATGTACGACGCCCTCGGCTCCAAGTCCCTGCTCTTCTCCTTCGTGAAACGAACGGGTCAACGCGACGCCGCGTTCGTCAAGGAATCCCAGAAGTGGTTCGACGCCCTCTGGGAAACCATCACCTCGGACGTAACACTCTCCTAGTGACCTCTGAGACGACGCAGACTGAACAGGCGGCCGAAGGACCTGAGAAGGACACGGAGAACCTCCGGGAATTGATCACCCGTGCCCGTGTCGTGCTGTGGGACTTCGACGGGCCGATCTGCCGGCTCTTCGCAGGACACTCGGCGGAACACGTGGCGGACGAATTGACGGAGTCGTTGGAGGGGCGCGGACTGCGCGGGTTGTTGACGGATGCCGAACGGCGGAGCCTGGATCCACACGTCGTCCTGCGCGCCGTCGACCGCCGGCGTCCCGGCAGTGACCTGGCGGTGGAGCTGGAGGAACGTCTCACTCAGGAGGAGCTGCGGGCGGCGGAGTCGGCCATGCCCACGGCCTACGCTGACGTTCTGATACAGACCTGGACCGCGGCGGGCGTCCGGTTGGCGATCGCCACGAACAACTCCGCGCGGGCCGTGCTCAAGTATCTGGCGAGCCGTCGGCTGGTCCAGTGCTTCGGCCAACACATCTACGGCCGGACGCAGGACCTGCACCTGCTCAAGCCGGACCCGGACACCCTCAACCGGGCCCTGCAGGCGCTGCGTACCCCACCGTCCGCCGCGCTGTTCATCGGCGATACCCCCTCGGATGTCCAGGCCGCGAGCAAGGCCGGCGTGGCCTTCGTCGGCTATGCGCGTAACGAGCGGAAGGCGACGCTGCTCAAAGAGGCAGGGGCGGAGCACGTAGTGGGCTCTCTGAGTCCCCTGCTGGAGGTGGTCCGGGGGCGAGCCCTGAAGGACGCCGAACGCGTTGTTGCAAGCATTCCGAGAGAGAGCCATTAGCCTCTGCAGCCATGCCCCCTCTGCCACAGGACACCGGGCCCGAAGACGGACCGATCCTCGACGACCCCAGCCGGATGCGGGAACTGTCGCGGCACATGAGGCGTGGGCGCTGTGTGCTGTTCGACTTCGACGGGCCGCTGTGCCGTCTCTTCCCGGACGGGGCGTCGGCTCCTCTGGCGGACGTACTGCGTCGACACCTTGCCGGGCGCGGCGCCCTGGATCTGCTGCCTCCGGACGCCTTGGTGTCCATCGATCCGCAGGCTGTGCTGCGCGCAGTGGATCAGGCCCGGCCTGGTGATGCTCTGGTGGCCGAACTGGAGCAGCTGCTCGTGGCGGGCGAACGGGCCGCCGCGGCGATCGCGCCACCCACGCCGGACGCGGACCTGTTGGTGCGGCGACTGGGGAGCGCAGGGGTGCGCATGGCGGTGACCACGAACAATTCGCCCTCGGCAGTGGCCGTGTATTTGAAGAGAGCAGGCCTCTATGAACATTTCGCAGGTCACATCCACGGCCGCACCGACAATCCCAGGCAGCTGAAGCCGAATCCGCACTGCCTGCTGCGGGCGTTGGACGGGCTCGGGGCGAGGGCCGACGAGGCCGTGATGATCGGCGACACGGCTACGGACCACCGAGCAGCGGACCTTGCCGGCGTGGCCTTCGCGGGGTACGCGGCGGACGCGGACGAGGCGAAAGGGCTCTGGGAAACGGGTGTGGACTTCGTCTTCTCCCGCTACGACCTCCTGTCCCTCATGATTCCACCGCGCTCTTCCTGACAGCCGTTGCACCGGGCACGATGAACAGGCTCGGATCAACGCACATGTCGGACGGGGGATTTGGTGGCATCGCTGAGAAGCAGAGTCACGGCCGGCTGGGCGCGTGCGGAGAGCACGGTGTCCCGGCTTCTGCTGCTGGCGGTCTTCGTCGTCGGTCTGATCGCACAGTTCGTGAAGCCGGTGGGTGACGCGCTGGAGGGAAAGGCCTACATCGGCGGGGCGTTGCTGAGCCTGGTCGGCTATGTGCTCTACAGCGAGGTGCAGCGGCTGAACACGGCGCACGAGACCCAGCGGGAGATGACGGAGAACCTGCGGGACATGATCCAGCGGCTGAGCTCGGCTCAGCAACCGGGGGCGGGTGCGCAGGTCACCCCGGAGGCGCTGGTGGAGAAGTTCAGGGAAGCGCTTCGGGACGGAGAAGAAGTCGAATTCGCCGTGATCGGTTTCACCGGAGAGACTTTCGCTCCCCCGTTGAAACAGTTGCTCGGAAGCCTGCCCCGTAATTCGGACCGGAAGGTCACGGTCCGGGTCCTGGTCCCCGACTTCACCCAGGAGATACAGGTGCCCGGCCTGATACGGGCGGACGGAAAGATCACGGACGCGCTCGGCTTCCGGCGGCACCTGGTGGAACAGATCAGTGGGTACGAGGCAGAGCTGAGGGGAATGAAGCGCAGGATGCAGCACAACGGGCAGGGCAGGCTGCTCGTCGACTTCCGCGTCATGCATATGTCGCCGTCACTCAAGCTCTACCTGATCAACAACGAGCAGGCGTTCGAAGGCATCTACGACAAGATCGAACTGCGCCCCGACGAGTACAGCCCAGACCCTCGAGAGGGGGACCAGTTGCTGGACCTCATCGGGCACGACTCGCTGCTGACGCACTGGCACAGGGACGACGGACGCCGGGCGCGCGAGATCATCGACCGTCGCCGCGAACTCTTCGACACACTCTGGAACGTGGCTCACGGACTCTCGGCAAACGCCCTGACCGGCGATCCCAACGGTTCCTCGGCGGCCTCCTGACCCCCACTCTCGGCCTCGCCCGGGTCCGGCACCGGGGCCGGCAGCCTCACCAGGAGCAGCGCCTCCGGGCGCCGAACTCCTACGCCTCGGTCGGATTGAGGCCAAGCGTCGACGGGCGGACGATGCGTAGGCTCGGCGGCATGAGTGAGATCGGGCTGCGGGAACGCAAGAGGCAGCGGATGTACCAGGCCGTGTCGGACATCGCCGTCCGGCTCTTCCTCGAGAAGGGGTTCGACGCGGTGTCCGTCGCCGAGGTCGCCGCCGCGGCGGAGATCTCCAAGCCCACCCTCTTCCGGTACTTCCCGGCCAAGGAGGACCTTGTCCTGCACCGGATCGCCGACCACGAGGACGAGGCGGCGCGGGTCGTCACCCGGGCGGCCGAGGGCGTCTCCCCGATGGGGGCGCTGCGCCGGAACTTCCTCGACGGTCTCGACCGCTGCGACCCCGTCACCGGCCTCAACGACCACCCCGAGGTCCTGGCCTACCACAGGCTCCTCTACGGCACGCCCGCCCTGGCCGCCCGTATGTACGCCCACCAGGAGCGCTCGGAGGCGGCGCTCGCCGAGGCTCTCGGCGGCGATCTGGCGGCACGGCTCGCCGCCGCCCAGATCGTCGTCGTACAGCGGGTCCTGGCGCTGGAGAACTGGCGGCGGATCGCGGACGGGGAGCGGTTGGAGGACGTGCGGGAGGACGCGGTGGCGGCTGCGGAACGGGCGTTCGGGCTGCTGGAGAAGGGGCTGCCGTGGCTCGCGGAAGAATCTAAGTCTCGGTAAAATATTTAACCGAGTAACGTTTTCTGGGTACGCTCGACGCATGACGACGAGCCTCGACCACCAGCTGCACGCCGAACGCACCCACCACGACACCTGCCGTTCCGCACTCGCCGCCATGATCGAAGGCGCCGACGAACACGTCGTCACCGGGGAGGACGTCTCCGCCTCCGGTGCCGACGCCGAGGTCCTCGGGTACCGGCTGCGCAGCCGGGCCAAGGAGCTGCGGGAACTGCCCGAGGGGCCCCTGTTCTTCGGGCGGCTGGACTTCGCCGGGGGTGAGCACGACGGACTGAGCTACCACGTCGGGCGGCTGCGGATCAGCGAGCACCCGGCCGCCCCGCCCCTCGTCGTCGACTGGCGCGCTCCCGTCTCCCGCGCCTTCTACCAGGCCAGCGCCCACGCCCCGCAGGGCGTCGCCGTCCGCCGCCGCTTCGGCTGGGCCCCGGGCAGCCGGGGGGACTCCGCCGACCTCACCGGTCTGGAGGACGAACACCTGGGCCGGGGCGAGTCCGGGCCGAGCGACATCGTCGCCCGGGAGATCGAACGGCCCCACGTCGGCCCGATGCGTGACATCGCGGCGACCATCCAGCCGGAGCAGGACGACCTCGTACGAGAGGACCTCACGGTCTCGGTGTGCGTGCAGGGCGCCCCCGGCACCGGCAAGACGGCCGTCGGCCTGCACCGCGCCGCCTACCTCCTCTACACCCACCCCGAGCGCATCCGGCGCGGCGGTCTGCTCATCCTCGGGCCGAACCGCACCTTCCTCTCCTACATCGCGGAGGTGCTGCCCTCCCTGGGCGAGACCGGCGTACGGCAGTCCACCCTCGCCGACGAGATCGCGCGCCACTCCGTCACCGGGGCCGACGACGAGCGGGCCGCCCGTGTGAAGCACGACGCGCGCATGGCCGAGGTGCTGCGGCGGGCGCTGTACGCGCGCGTGGACGTCGCCGGTGCCGGCGACCTCGCCGTGCCGGACGGCTCGTACCGCTGGCGGGTGTCGGGCGAGGAGCTCGCGCGGATCGTGTCCGGCGTGCGGGCGGAGGAGCCGCCGTACGGCGTCGGGCGGGAGCGGGTGCGGATGCGGATCGTGCGGCGGATCCTGGAGCAGGCCGAGCGGCGCAGCGGGCCGCCCCCGAACGCGTGGGTGCGGGGGCTCGAACGGGCCCGGGCGCTGAGCGCGTACGTCGACGCCGTGTGGCCGAAGGTGCGCCCAGAGGAGGTCGTCGCCCCGCTCCTCTCCGACGCCGGGGAGTTGGCGCGGGCGGCGGAAGGGCTGCTGGACGCCGACGAGCAGCAGGCGGTGCTGTGGACGCGGCCGCCGCGCTCGCCGAAGTCCGCGCGCTGGTCGGCCGCCGACCTGGTCCTGCTCGACGAGGTCGCCGGGCTCATCGAGCGTCCTGAAGGGTACGGGCATGTCGTCGTCGACGAGGCGCAGGACCTCTCCCCGATGGAGTGCCGGGCGATCGCGCGCCGGGCGGACTTCGGTTCGATGACGGTGCTCGGCGACCTGGCCCAGGGGACCACGCCGTGGGCCGCCCGGTCGTGGCCGGCGCTCCTCGCCCACCTGGGGAAACCGGACGCCGCGGTGGTCCCGCTGACCACCGGTTTCCGTGTCCCGGAGGCGGTGCTCACCCTCGCCAACCGGCTGCTCGACCGCCTCGACGTCGACGTCCCGCCGGCCCGCTCCCTGCGCCGCGACGGCGCACTCAACCTCCGCGAGGCCGACGGCGACCTGCCGGCCGCGGTCGTGGCCGCCGTACGCGACGCCCTCACCCAGGAGGGATCCGTCGGTGTCGTCACGGCGGACGCGGACACCGCCCGGGTACGGGAGGCCCTGCACGCGGCGGGCCTGGAGCCCGCGGGCCCCGACGATCCGGCCGCCCGCCTGACCGTCGTACCGGCCGGCCTCGTCAAGGGCCTCGAATACGACCATGTCGTCGCCGTCGAGCCCGCGGCGATCGCGGAGGCGGAGGAGCGGGGAGCCCACCGGCTGTACGTGGTCCTGACCCGGGCGGTGTCCCGCCTGGACGTGGTCCACGAGCGGCCGCTGCCCTTCTGAGAAACCGGCCCGGCCCGGTAAGCCATTCGCCAGAAGTGCCGTCGACGGCGGATCCTGTCCCCGATGCTCCTCTTCCTCGACGTCGACGGCACCCTGCTCCCCTTCGGATCGCCGCGGCCCTACCCCGTGTACGACGGACCCGCCGCCCTGTCCGCCGAACACCCCCTGCTGAACCGGATCGACCCGGCCCTCGGCCCGCGGCTGCGGGCGCTGGGCTGCGAGCTGGTGTGGGCGACGACCTGGCTGGACGACGCGAACGCCTGTGTGGCGCCCTGGCTGGGGCTGCCCGCGCTGCCCGTGATCGACCTGCCGGACGAGGAGGAGCCTCCGCACAGCCGCCTGCACTGGAAGACGAGGCCGCTGGTCGCCCGTGCGGCAGGGCAGCCCTTCGTCTGGCTCGACGACGAGATCACCGGCGCCGACCGGGCATGGGTGGCCGCCCACCACCCGGCCCGGTCCCTCCTGCACCGCGCCGACCCCCGCGACGGCCTCACGGAGGCGGATTTCACGGTCGTACGGGAGTGGCTCGGGGCCTGACCCGGCGGCTACTTCCCGCCGAGCAGCTCGACGACCCTCATGTACCCGTCGGTGCCGTGGCCGCGCGCGATGACCCTGCGGGCCTGCCCCTCGGCCGCGCGCATCACGCTCGCCTCGATGCCGTGGGCCTCGGCGGTCTCGACGACGTGGGCCATGGTCGAGACCGTGGAGGTGATCGGGTTGAGCTCGCCGGAGAAGGTGCCGCTGTCGACGTCGCCCGCCCACTCCTCGAACAGCGGAGGCAGGATGGTGGCGATGCCCTGGGCGAAGGGGGCCAGCTCCCGCGCGGTGATGCCCTCGGCCCGCGCGACCGCCAGGGCGTGCGCGTAGCCCGCCATCGCCGTCCAGAAGATGTCGAGGAGCGCGACGTCGTAGGCCGCGGCCCGGCCGATGTCCGTGCCGAGGTGGGTGTGGGTGCCGCCCAGGGCGTCCAGGGCAGGCCGCACCTCCTGGTGAAGGTCCTCGGGGCCGCTGTAGATGAACACCGCGTCCGGTGTGCCGATGCTCGGGGTCGCCGTCATGATCGCACCGTCCAGGTAACGGATGCCGTGTGCGGCCGCCCAGTCGGCCGTGGACCGGGCCCGGCCGGGGGTGTCGGCGGTGAGGTTGACGACCGTACGGCCCTTGAGGGCGGCCGTGACCGGCTCGTCGCGCAGGATGCCGTCGGCGGCGTCGTAGTTGACGACGCAGACCACGGTCAGCGGGCTCGCGGCGACCGCCTCGGCGGCGGACGCGGCGCCGAGCGCCCCGCGTTCCACCAGCTCCCGGTCCCGGCCGGGGGTGCGGTTCCACACCGTGGTCCGCACTCCCGCGTCCAGGAACGCACCGGCCAGCGCCCGGCCCATCGGGCCCAGACCGAGGACGGTGACGGCCAACTGGTCGGTCGGCTGGTCGGCGGACTGGTCGGCAGGCTTGGAGGACATGCTTCAACTCCCTGAAAAATAAGTACGGTTATGATGACCGAGATCGACAATTGCTGACGAATGGGACGGGAATGACACGCGAGCGCGCCAAGGACCCGAACGTCTGTGGAGTCACCGCCGCGATCGCCGTGATCGACGGCAAGTGGAAGACCTCGCTGCTGTGGCTGCTGGAGTCCGGCCCGCACCGGCCCGGTGAACTGCGCCGGCGACTGCCGGGGCTCAGCGAGAAGGTGCTGACTCAGGCACTGCGCGAGATGGAGGAGGACGGGCTCGTGCACCGAGAGGTGCACGACGTTCTGCCGCTGAAGACCGTCTACTCCCTCACCGGCTTCGGCCGGGACCTCTCCGAGGCCATCGCGCCCCTCTCCGACTGGGGCCACCGCCGTCTGGACAGACTCGCCGCCCGCACCACCAGCTCCCCCGTCCTGTCCGTCACGGCGGCCCCGTCGGCCACCTGAGACCAGCCTCGCCGGGACGGCGGGCGGTGCCAAGTACGTACAAAAAAGTGGGTACTACGGGCGCTTGGCCCGGACCGCCTTCAGGACGGGTTCCAGGGTTTCCACGACGCACTCGGCGCCGGCGTCCATGAGGAGCTTGGCCTTGCGTTCGTTGCGCGCGTAGCCGAGGAACGGCACTCCGGCGTTCTCGGCGGCCACGAGGTCGGTGGGCGCGTCGCCGATCATCAGCGCGTCCGAGGGCGCCGAACCCATGGCGTGCAGCGCCCGGTTGAGGCAGTGCGGGTCGGGCTTGAGGAGGTGGAGGTCCTGGGTGCGGCCGTAGACGTGGGGAGTGAAGCAGGACACGAGGCCGCGGCTCGCCAGGTACCTGTCCACGGACTGCGAGGAGTTGTTCGTGGTGATCGCGAGGCGCGAGCCCACCGCGGTCCAGGTCCGTATCAGGATGTCGGCGTACGCGGTGGGCATGGCCGACTCCGTGGCCTGCAGTTCCTCCTGCGTGAGACGTCCCTCCAGCTCCCCCACCAAGTCAGTGCCGGGGTATCGGCGGTCCAGGGCGCGCAGGACGATCTGCGGGTCCGGTGTCTCGCGCTCGGCGTCCGTCAGCAGGCCGTGCAGACCTCTGGCCTCCAGCCACTCCACGAGGTCGTCCGCCACCTGTTCCGCCCGGTGCCGTGCGAACAGCCGGCAGATCGGCCCGTCGAAGTCCCAGAGCACGACTCGGGCACGAGTGATCAGCTCTCGCAGTTGCTCGCTATAAGTCACTAGGAGAGTGTCAGGTCCGAGGTGATGGTTTCCCAGAGGGCGTCGAACCACTTCTGGGATTCCTTGACGAACGCGGCGTCGCGTTGACCCGTTCGTTTCACGAAGGAGAAGAGCAGCGACTGGGCACCGAGGACGTCGTACATGTCGAGGGTGTGGCTGCCCCGCTCCTCCTCCCGCCGGGTGAGTATGTAGTAGCCGATCAGCGCCTCCTCCCCGTTGAGCAGGTACAACTTGACCGGTGGGGTGAACGGCAGCGCGCGGAAGGCGACATGGACATCGATGCCGTGCGTGGAGCGCAGGGCCAGCAGGTTGTGGCTCAGGACCTGGCCCTGGGCGTTGCGCATCGACAGCCAGCGCTGGTGGACCGGGTCGCCGACTCCGTCACCCTCCACCGAGACGGGGAAGGCGAGGTTGATGTCACGGGACGGCACCAGGATGCGCACGTTGATCGTCTCGGGGCGGATCCGGCCCTCGTGGATCAACCGGAGCGACTCACCGAGCGCCAGCATCAGGGTCTCCGCCGTGTGACAGACGACGTCGATGCGCACCTGCTTCGCCGAGAAGGTCTCGGTCAGCCGCGGCGCGAGCCCGACCATCGTGGGCTGGGGCTCCTCGCGGGCAAGGGCCGGCGCCGGTTCCGCGATGCGCGGCGGGCTGCCCTTGCTGACGTTGCTGAGCAGGCCGTCGTCCTGAAGTGCCCGCAGGGCCTGGCGAACCGTGCCGCGCTCCACGCCGAACTCCTCGGCGAGTTCGGCCTGGGTGGGCAGGCGGTCCCCCGCCTTGAGTTCTCCGACTCGGATCCGTTCGCGGAGCACGTCGGCGATCTCCTGCGGCGAAACTCCTCTGCCGCCGTTCACTGACACGTTCTCCGGAGTCACGACCAAACGCTACAGCCGGCACCATGTGTCGGCACCGAAGTCACCGGTAACTCCCCAGAATTCCCTGGGGGATGGCCTTGTCGCGAGGAGTGGGAGCGGTGCCCTTGAAGACCACGTTCGCCGGAGCGGCTCCCTCGGCCGGCAGCGCGTCGCGTACGGCGGGGGCGGGGAAGCCGGGGCGGTGGGGGAGCCGGCGGTCGGGCTCGAGGACGAACACCTGTGCGGCCCGATCGCGATGGGTGCGCAGGCCCGCGTCGCGTGAGGCCAGCCAGCGGAACAGGGCCCGCTCGATCACGGGCGCGTCCGGCACGCTCCTCAGGCGCAGGGGCCGCGCCGCCGCACGAAGGGCGCGCAGCACCTGCTTCGTGGCGGCGGCCAGGCCCGCCTCGCCGGGCGCGTCCTCCAGTGACCGTGCGGCGCGCATGACGTCGGGGTAGAGGGACTGCGCCTTCTCGAAGTCGACGTAGCGGGAGAGGTCCCGGCACATGCCGTTGGCGGCGGAGGGGCGGACCTGCTGCACGGCCTGGGCCCAGGCCTCGGTGACCTCGTTCCACTGGTCCTTCGGGTACCGCATGCGGACGAGGTGGGTGGCGAGGTCGTGGAGGGGGTCGCCGTAGCTGGCCAGCTCCCAGTCCACGAGGAGCAGGGAGGTGCCCTCGGAACGGCTCTCGACGATGACGTTGTCCCGGTGCAGGTCCGTGTGGAGCAGACCGTACGGCCGCCGCGCCATGGACGGCACCCGCCCGGCCAGCCGGACGAGGGCGTCCTCGGGGATGCCGAGTGCCTTGAACAGGCCGCCGAAGACGGGCCAGTTGGGCTTGCGGACCTGCTCGTCGGCGAGCCGGGCCAGCGTCCGCAGAAAGCCCTGGCTGTCCGTGAGGTCGCGGGGCCAGACGGCGGGCAGCGGCGGCAGCGCGGCGCGGCGCACCTGGGTGGTGCGGGCGAGGAGCCCGGCCAGCTCCTGGACGCGGAGGGAGTCGACGGGCTTGTCGTTGGGGCAGACGGCGGACAGGGGCTCGCCCTCCGCGTACGTGTGGATGGCGAAGCCGTGGCCCCTGGCGAGGCAGCGCGGCACATACGGCAGCGTCCCGCCGATCGCGTCGAGGATCGTCGGCTCGTTCTCCCAGGTGCGGATCACGACGGGCAGCGTCCCGGGGCGCGGGGCCCGCACCATCACGGGCGTACCCGGCTCCACACCCAGCAGCGGCGCGACCCGCTCCGTCGCCGGCAGGACGTGGTTCAGGTTGTGGTTCCCGCCGCTTTCCCGCCCCTGCTTCACGGCTCGTCCCACGAACTCGCCGATGATCCCGTACGGCGCGGGGCGGCCCCCGTGCACGGGACGGGGAGGAGGAGGTGCGCCCACTGGCCGCTCCGGTGACGAGACGAGGATGTGACGGACGGTATGGCAACGGTAAACACCTGGTGATTACTCCGCGCGCCGGCCACTCTTTTGCGTCAGGCATGCGCGGGTATTGCACGAGGCGCGTTCGAGGCTGGCCTGTTTTGTTCGCCATCCCATACGCACACACCGGAGCGGTTGCTCATTCGGTCCGCGCATGCTAGCGCACGCACCTCACATCCCACTCAAGCCACTCCCACAACACAGGTCCCTCAAGCTGCGGTTGATCACCTCATTCGCTCGTCACGTGGCTGTATGCGATGTACCAACCTGCGGCCCCACGTCTGGCTCGGTGCTTCGATGTAATGCTGGGTCAGCAAGCACAGGGGCAGCAGCACGGTGAAGAACGCCACTTCGAGCGCGAGACTGTCCTGCCACCGTCGGCCGATCGTGCTGTCGATCACCGCCAGCAGAACCGGATGCACCAGGTAGACCGAATAGCTGATCGTGCCCAGTCCGGTCAGCATCCGCGGTACGCGCCGGTGGCGCGACGCCAGTCCGGCGCCGAAGGTGAGCACAGCCAGCAGGAACGCGACAATCCAGCCGCGCCGTGTGAAGTGGTCACCGTCGCCGTACAGGTACGCACTCCCCACGGCACAGGCGACCACCATGACGGCGGCGCCGGCCGCACAGCGCCAGGTGCCCTGACCGTTCTCGGCGCGGTAGACGGCGGTTCCCAGGAACATCACGGCGAGGATCACCAGGCCCTCCCACAGCGGGACCGTGCCGTTGAACAGGACCAGGACGAGCGCCAGCACGCCACCCACCACACCCCCGAACCCCCGGAGCACGGGTGACCTGGCGCTCGCGCAGCAGATCGCGACCCCCATGGCGATCGAGGCGAACGCGATCAGCGGACCGGTGCCGACCATGCCGGACAGGGCGGAGGTCGGCAGCGCGACCCCTGCCGTCACGCTCACAGCGGCGAGCACGGCCAAGACGACGGCGACCCCCGCGGACCGCTGGTGAACGCGGACCGTGAAGAGAGCGACGACCAGCAGATAGAAGGACATCTCGTACGAGAGCGTCCACAGGACGAGGAGGAGATTCGGTGTCCCCAGCAACTCCTGGAGCATGGTGAGGTGGGCGAGTGCCACCGTGACAGCGCTCTGCCGGCCGAAGTCACGCAGCTCCGCGAGGCCCGAGAAGTCGATGGCAAGGAGCACCATGACGACGGCCGCCCACAGCGGGTACACACGGAAGATCCGTCCGATCCAGAACGTCCGGACGCAGCCCCGGCGCTCCAGCGACGCGGGGATGATGTAGCCGCTCACCAGGAAGAACACCATGATGCCGTAGCGGCTGGTATTGAACTGCGGCATCAACTCCCGCCGGAAGTCCCCCATGAAGGTGTACGACGAGTGGTCGAACACCACGACGAGTGCGGCGATGCCGCGCAATGCGTCCAGCCAACCCAACCGCGACGGACCGGCCGCCGTCATGGCTCTCAGTAATCGTGTTGTTGCGGTCACCTCACCGAGTTCAGCGGCCGGAGCATTGTTCGGCAGTACCGTTCTGGCGGCCGAACAATGGGCAGCTGGCGGGGGTGAGGGTGTGGCGGGTCGTCGTGAGGTGCCGGTGGATCCGGCGGCGGGTCCGGTGCAGCGGTTCGCGTTCGAGTTACGCAAGCTGCGGGCGGATGCCGACGGGATCACGTACCGGGCTCTGGCCCAGCGGGCGGGCTACTCGGTGACCACGCTGTCGCAGGCGGCGGCGGGCGAGCAGCTGCCGACGCTGCCGGTGGTCCTGGCCTATGTGCGGGCCTGCGGCGGCGAGACGGCGCAGTGGGAGGCCCGGTGGAAGGAGGCGGTGGAGGAGTCAGCCGGTGACGGCTCTCGGGCCGACGACGGATCACGCGCGCCGTACCGGGGGCTAGCACGGTTCGAGACCGGTGACAGCGCCTTGTTCTTCGGCCGGGCCCAGCTCACCGCCGACCTGGTCGACGTGCTGCGCCGTCGGCGGTTCGCGGCGGTCTTCGGCCCCTCCGGAAGCGGCAAGTCCTCCCTGCTGCGGGCCGGCCTGATACCTGTCCTCCGGCAGGCCAAGGAGCCGGACCTGCGTCCGGCCGCGATCCGGATCCTGACACCGGGCGAACGTCCCGCCCGCACCCATGCGGCCCTCCTCACACCCGCGGTTCCCGGCCACGGCAGCACCGGGACGGACACGTTCGTGATCGTCGACCAGTTCGAGGAGGTCTTCACCCTCTGCCACGACGCGGCCGAGCGCGCCGACTTCATCGACCTGCTGCTGACGGCCCGCCAGCCCGAGAGCCGCCTGCGGGTGCTGTTGGCGGTGCGCGGCGACTTCTACGGCCGCTGCGCCGAGCACCGAGACCTGGCCGACGCGCTGCGCGACGCCAATCTGCTGGCCGGTGCGATGAGCCCGGCGGAATTGCGCGACGCCGTCGTCAAGCCGGCCACGGCCGCCGGGCTGACCGTGGAACGCGCCCTGACCACCCGGCTGGTCAAGGAGGTCGCCGACGCGTCGGGCGGGCTGCCGCTGCTGTCCCACGCGTTGCTGGAGACCTGGCGCCGCCGCCGCGGCAAGACCTTGACCATGGCGGGCTACGAGGCGGCCGGATGCCTGGACGGCGCGATCGCCAAGACCGCCGAGGAGGTCTACGGCCGGTTCGATGAAGACCAGGCGACGGCCGCCCGCCGGGTGCTGCTGCGCATGGTCGCCCCCGGCGACGGCACCCCCGACACCCGCCGTCCCGTCGATCGCGCGGAAGTGCCCGGCACCGGCCGGGACGACACTGCTCAGGTGCTGGAGGCACTCGCCGGAGCGCGGCTGCTCACCCTGGACGGCGACACGGTCGAGATGGCCCACGAGGCCCTGATCACGGCCTGGCCCCGGCTGCGCGGGTGGATCGAGGAGGACCGCGAGCGCCTGCGCGCGCACCGGAACCTGACCGAGGCGGCCCACGCTTGGCAGGAACTGGGACGCGACATGGGCGCCTTGTACCGGGGGAGCCGGCTCGCCGTCGCCCAGGAACACTTCGGCGGCGCACCGCGCGAGGACCTGACCGACTTGGAGCACGCCTTCCTCGACGCCAGCCGCGGCCACGAGCTGAAGGGCCGTCGCCGGTACCGGCTGATGCTCACGGCGGTCACGACCGCCCTGTGCCTCGCCCTCGTCGCCGCAGGCCTCGCCGTGCGGCAGTGGCAGAGCGCGGTCACCGCCCAGCACCTGGCCCAGTCCCGGCAACTGGCCGCCCAGTCCCGTGCACTGCTGGACACCGAACCCGACCTCGCCTCACTGCTCGCTGTCCACGCCTACCGCACCAGCCCGACCCGCGAAGCCGCCGCCGCTCTGTACGCCGCCGCGGCGCTGCCGCTGCGCAAGCGCCTGATCAGCGGCAGCAAACCCGTGTATTCCCTCGCTCTCAGCCCGGACGGACACACGCTCGCCAGCCACAGCGGAGACGGCACAGTACGGATCTGGAACCTGCCCGGAGGCCGGCTCCGGCACACGTTCACCGGCCGCGGCATCAGCGAAGTCGTGGCGTTCAGCCCCGACGGACGCACCCTCGCTGTCGCTACCGCCGGTGACACCGGCGGGTCGGTAGGCCTGTGGGATCCGGTCACCGGCGGGAAACTCAACGCCTTCGCCGTCCCCGACGGTTCGGTACGCGGGATGGACTTCAGCCCCGACGGCCGTACCGTGGCCGTCTCCTCCCCGGCGGCTGTACGGGTGTGGGACGTGGCCACCGGCCGCGGGCGGCACAGCTTCACCGGTTTCCCCGACCCGCAGAGGGTCGCCTTCGGCCCCGACGGACGTACCGTCGCCGCGGCAAGCCTCAGCGGACAGGTGCGGGTGTGGGACGTGGCCACCGGCCGCACACGGACCACCCACGACAGCCGAATCGAGGGCGATGCGGCGGATTCAAGCCCTGGCCGCCTCGATGGCGATGCGGTGGTTTTCAGCCCTGACGGCCGAACTTACGCGGTTGTCCGCGCCGACGGTCTGGTGCGGCTGCGGGAGGTCGCCACCGGCATCGTCCGGCGCACCATCAGGGGCGGCGGTCCCGTCGGGTTCAACGAGGTGGCCTTCGCCCCGGACGGGCGGACCCTCGCCATCCCGGGGCTCGGGGACACGGTGCGGGTGTGGGACACCGTCTCCGGCACAGCACGGGCCGCCGTGACCGCCGGTCACCACGGACGCGGGGCCATGAAGGTGGCCCTCGGCGCGGACGGCCGCATCCTGGTCACCAGCAGCAACCTGGACCCCACCATCCGCGTCCACAGCCTGTCCGCCGATCACCCGCAGACCACTTTGCCGGGCCGTGCCGACACGCCCGTCGCCGACATCGCATTCAGTCCGGACGGACGCACGGTGGCCACGGTTCACCAAGGGCCGCCCGGCCGTGGGTCGGTACAGCTCTGGGGTGTCAGGACCGGCGATCGTGAAGCCGCACTCGCGCTCGACACCGACCCGGCACCCCGGAGAAAGCAGCTGCCTTTCCCGGTTGTCCGCCTCGGGGCCGTGGGGTTCAGCCCGACCGGGCGCGCCCTGGCTGCCAGGACAGTCAAGAACCGGGTGATCGAGGTCCGGGATGTCGCCACGGGCCGCCTTCTCCGAAGCCGTGCCCTGGGCGGAATCGATACGGCGGTCTTCAGTCCCGACGGAACGCGGCTCGCCCTTGTCGGCTTGGAGGGATCGGTGCGGATCTGGCACCTTTCCACCGGCGCGCTGCACACCGCCCGCACCGGCCGCAGCCAGTCCGTCAGGGCGATGGCGTTCACCCCGGACGGCCGCACACTCGCCGTCGTGGACATCGAGGCCGGCGACGAACGGGTCACGCTGCTCGACGCCGCGACCGGCCGCACACAGCGCACCATCGAGCCGGGCGCCCGGAGCTCGCTCTCCCTCGCGTTCAGCCCGGACGGGCACACCCTGGCCACCGCGACCAGGAGTACCGGCTTCGTGAAGACGTGGGATGCGCGCACCGGTCAGTTCCTGGACAGCTTCGGTGTCAGTGGTGGGGTGGCGTCGCTGGCCTTCAGCTCCGATGGACGCACCCTGGCCACCAGCGGCGCCGGCGAAGTCCAGCTGTGGGACCTCGCCACCAGCCGGACCAGGATCACCGTGCCGACCGGCTCGCGCTCAGCTGTGGCGTTCAGCCCGGACGGACGCACCCTGGCCATCGGCACGGGCACCTCCGTCGGGCTGTGGAAGGTGGACCTGCCCGACCCGGCCCGCGCCATCAGCGACATCTGCGAGGCCGTCGACACCACGCTCACCCCTGTGGAACGGTCCCGTTACCTGCACGACCAGTCCGCTGAAACCGGCTGCCGGCCGACCGCGCGCTAGGCCCTCGCCGCATCACCACGCTTGGCAACCCCGGGTCGCGAAACCCGTGAGACTGAGCACGGTAGGTGTCGTCATCTTCCCGTCCCGACCTGGCCTTTCGTAAGACTGCGGTCGGCGACCGCTGAAACGCGGCTGACGTCATGCCCCACGAGCAGTCGGCGCTCTCCACGGTGATGCCGAGTACCTGGCGACGGGCGGCGGCACGATCTCGCCGGCTGCCAGGCCTTGCAAGTACTGCAGGCCCGTCAGTTCTCCTTTGAAGGCGAAGAGCGGCCCTGGTTCCCTCCAGGACAGGATGGTGGAACGTTCCGTGTCGGTGTTCTGCTGAGTCATGCCGTCCCTTGATCGAAGTCGGACCAAGCGTGCTTCGAATATCAAAGCACTGTCGCAGGCTGGACGCTGCCTCTTCGAAATCCGAAGCAGAAGGATTGGCGGAGGTTTCGCACCTGCCCCCCGGCGCTCGGCCGAGCCGCGGCAACCTCGTGACCCGGCGGCCTCGCCCCGCCTCCGATGCGAGTCGGGGCGTCAGTCCACGGAGTCCCTCTCCGGCGTCCCGGCGCCCACGGTGTCCGGATGTGAGACGCGGCTGGCGGACTGGTCGTCGGTGTGGTCCGCCCCTTGCGGGTCGATCGTGGCCGCCCAGCGTTCCGCCCAGCGGGCGAGGGGGTTCAGGGCGTGGCGCGCCTCCTGTCCCAGCGGGGTGAGCTCGTAGCGGCTGTCCGGTAGTTGGTGAATCACCTGGGCGTCCAGCAGTTCGGTCAGGCGCTGCCGCATCACGCTGGAGGACATGTCGTCGCACAGCTTCTGCAAGGGGCGGAATCCAAGCGGACCCGCGCGAAGCTCCCACAGGATGCGCAGACTCCACCGCCGCCCGAACAGATCGAGTGCGGCCATGAGGGGGCGGCCGGTGGTCGAGCCGCGAACAGGGTTGCCAGGTCTGGGTGTTGCCATGTGGGGATGTCCAGCTTTCCAGAGTTGATGCTTCGAATACCGACACGCTAGCATCGGCGACCGCTTCGGAAATCGAAACGAAGGAGGCTGTTGTGGCACCTGCCCCGACGACCTGGGTGAGAGGCGTTCCTGAAAGCCCGGGTCGACGGAGGCGAGACCGGCCGGGAGGACCGGTACATGCGCAAGGTGCCCCGAGTTCGACGTCGGCGCCGAGTCGCACGGACGGCTCACCGGAACCTGTTCGTGGCGGGGGACGGGTGACCGGTACGCGGGAGATCGAGTGCAGGATCCACCAGGTCCTGTGAACCGGCCCAGCGGAACTTCAGTGCTGCCTCGTCAGCGGTTGCCACCACCAAGCCAACGTCCACTCAGAGCTGGAGACCAGATGACCACGACCGAGTTTCCCTCGGCGGCAGCACGGGCCGCCGCCGCTGCCGCCCTGGCCGAGGACGCGTCAGGGAAGGACATCACCACCGTGTGGAGCGTTCCCGAGGACCTGGCGGCCACAGCCGAGATCCGCACCCGGCACAGCGGCGTCGCCGCCGGCCTCCCCGTGGTCGCCGAGGTCTTCGCGCAGGTCGACCCCGAGGTCAAGGTCGAGCCGGCCGTCGCCGACGGCGCCCGACTGGCCGACGGCCAGGTCCTGGTGCACCTGTCCGGTTCGGCGCGCAGCCTGATCACCGGGGAGCGTACGGCGCTGAACTTCCTGCAGCGCATGTGCGGCATCGCGACGCTGACCGACCGCTACGTCCAAGCTGTGGCAGGGACCAGGGCGCGCATCCTGGACACGCGCAAGACGGCGCCGGGCCTGCGCGCCCTGGACAAGTACGCGGTCACCGCCGGCGGCGGCCACAACCACCGCCTCGATCTCGCGGCGATGGTCCTGCTCAAGGAGAACCACATCGCCGCGGCGGGCGGGGTGACCGCCGCGATCGAGGCGGTCAGGCGCGGGATGGCGCGCACCGGGCAGACCGTGGAGAGCGACGTCGAGGTGCAGACCGTCACCCAGGCCGTCGAGGCCCTCGACGCCGGAGCCCGCTGGATCATGCTCGACAACATGCCGGTGGCCGACATCGAGCAGGTCGTGAAGGTCCGGGCCGGGCGGGCCGACGCTTCCCGGATCCTGCTGGAGGCCTCGGGCACCATCCGCCTGGACACAGTTCCCGCCATCGCCGGGACGGGCGTCGACCTCATCTCGGTCGGGGCGTTGACGCACAGCGCGCCCGCACTGGACCTGACCATGCTGCTGACCACCGGCCCGGTGCCATGTCCGAGGTAGCGGTCGTCGACGCGTGTCAGCGAGACGGCGCGGGTGGCAGCCCGACCGCCGTTCTGGATGACGCGCCGTTCACCGACGAGGAGCGATGCCGCATTCCCACGGAGTGGGGAACATCGCACGCCGTCTTCCTCCGCGCGACCGGAATCGAGCGTCGTCAGCCCGCGTACACACTGCGGTTCTTCACCGCCCGGGGCGAACTGCCCGCCTGCGGACACGGCACCGTCGCCGCCCTCGCCGTGCTCGCCGAACGCGAAGGCGGCGACCACGACTACCGCGCCGTCCTGCGTACGGCCCACCGCAGCTTCGACGGTCGGGCAAGCCGAAACGGTGACGGCCTGACCGCGTCGTTCGACCCGGGCCCGGTCAGCCTGCGCAGCGCCGGTGGACCCGAACTGAGGGCAGTCGCAGGCGGCCTCGGACTGACGGAGGACGCGGTCGCCGGCGACGCCTGCGTGGCGTCGAACGGACGGCCGAGGCTTCTGCTGCCCATCCGATCCCGCGCCGCACTGGCCGAACTCACGCCGGACTCAACCCTGTTGCGCGCAGCCTGTGACCGCTATGGTCTGCTGGGCTGCTACGCCTACTCGCCCCCGGACCGACACGGCCGAGCAGCAGCCCGGATGTTCGCCCCGTCGATCGGCGTCCCCGAGGACATCGCCAACGCCAACAGCACGGCCTGCCTGGCAGCGCATGCTGCCGGGTTCGGCACACACCGCCTCGCTGTCGACATGGGTGACCACCTCGGCAGCCCGTCCACCATCACAGCGACCGTCCACCGCGACCGCACGGGACACCGGATCCGAGTCGGCGGCCAGGCAGCGATCGCGCGCACGGTCATGCGATGAGGCCCGCGCGCTCAAGGCGAGGGTGCCTGTGCGCAGCAGGTCCAACTGCTCCGGTGAGAGCCCGGCCAGTTCTGGCGGCATCTGCGGCAGCGGCTCAGGGTTGATGGCCGATCACGCCGTACTGGTGCGACTCGTACCTACTTGTCGGCTCCTCTTCGTTCAAGTTCAGGCCGCCGCCCTTCCGGCGAGGCCGGTCATCGACTCGACCGGCTCTGGCTCGTCCTCGCCCGCCGACGCTCACCCGAGACCAATCCGATCGCAGCCCCAGCCGGTTGATCGAAGCCGTCCGACTTCGACGCCGTCTCCGTCGGCTCGCTGACCCACAGCGCGCCGGCCATGGATCTGAGCATGCTTCTGATCATCAATTCCGAACACAGGAGGTACCGTGGCCAAGGGCTACTGGGTCAGCGTCTACCGCACCATCGCAGACCCCGAGAAGGTGGCTGCCTACGACAAGCTGGCCGGTCCAGCCGTCAAGGCCGCGGGCGGGCGGACGCTCTCCCTCGGCAGCCGGGTCGTCGCACACGACGCCGGAATCGCCGAGCGCACCGTCCTGGTCGAGTTCGACAGCTTCGAACAGGCGGTCGCCGCACGCGAGAGTGCGGCCTACCAGGAGGCGCTGGCCGTACTTGCTGACGGCGTCGAGCGCGACTTCCGCATCATCGAAGGCCTCGACTGACGACCGATGCCGCGTCAGGGAGGAACACGACGCCGGCGCGATACCTGCTCCGACCGTCGGTGGACGAGGATCCGTCCACGCTCATCACGACACACCGTCACGGCGACCCGGTGCAGCCAACCCTCGGATGGCCTCCCGACGGCTGACCACCCCCAGCACGCGATCTCGACCGTCGACACGCTCCACTGATTCATCCACGACGCACACCCTGGCAGAGCCCACCGACAACGCCGTTTCTCGGCGACTCGCGGAGGCTGGCCCCAAAGCACCTGCACCAGGAGGCCGGAGGCGGATGACGACAGTTGTCCTGCAAATACGACACCTATCGTGCTCAGCCTCACCCGGGGGAGGGTGGTGTGGCGCACTATTGCAAGCAGGTGCTTGCAATAGTTAGCGACGATGGTGCAAGGTGGAGGCATGGCATCGCTCAACGTCGGCAATCTCGGTGAGTACCTGCGCGAACAGCGGCGCAACGCGCAGCTGTCGCTGCGGCAGCTCGCCGACGCCGCCGGGGTGTCCAATCCGTATCTGAGCCAGATCGAGCGCGGGCTGCGCAAGCCGAGCGCGGAGGTGCTGCAGCAGGTCGCCAAGGCCCTGCGCATCTCCGCCGAGACCCTGTACGTACGCGCCGGCATCCTCGACGCCGAGCGCGACCGCGACGAGGTCGAGACGCGCGCCGTCATCCTCGCCGACCCCACGCTGACCGAGCAGCAGAAGCAGGCGCTGCTCCAGATCTACGAGTCCTTCCGCAAGGAGAACGGATTCGAGGTCGTCGCCGTCCGCAGCGCGGAGAGCGACGGCGCGTCGGGCGGCCAGGACGGCGACGCCGCGATACGCGAAACCCGCACACCCGACGACGGCACCGCCGTACGCCGTACCCGCACGACCGACGGCAGCGACGCCGATCCGCAGCAGACGGCCAGTTGACCGGACCAGGGGACCGGCCGCCCGACTGCGGACCACCAAAACCCTCAGCCGAACGTGAATCCGGGAGGACCATCACCATGGCCATCACCGACGACCTGCGCAAGACCCTCACCGACCCGACCCCCCTCTACTTCGCCGCCGGCACCGCCGACCTGGCCCTCCAGCAGGCCAAGAAGGTGCCCGGCCTGGTGGAGCAGCTGCGCACCGAGGCCCCGGCCCGCTTCGAGGCCGTCCGCAGCACCGACCCGAAGGCCGTGCAGGAGAAGGCCGCCGCCCGCGCCAAGGAGGCGCAGGAGACCATCCAGTCCAAGGTCGGCGAGTTCATCGGCACCATCGACGTCGACCTGAAGAAGCTGGGCAGCAACCTCGACGCCGACCTGAAGAAGATCGGCGAGACCGCCCAGGACTTCGCCCTGCGCAGCGTCGGTGTCGCCGCCGAGTACGCGGTCAAGGCCCGGGAGACCTACGAGAAGGTCGCCGAGCACGGTGAGCAGGCCGTGCGCACCTGGCGTGGCGAGGCCGCCGACGAGATCGAGGAGCTCGCCATCGTCGTCGAGCCGGAGCCCGCGCCGAAGGCCGAGCAGAAGTCCGAGCCGAAGACCGAGGCGAAGCCCGCGCCGGCCGCGGTCAAGGCGGTGCCGAAGCCCGCCGAGGCCAAGGCCCAGCCGGCCCCGGCGAATAAGCCCGCCGCGCAGAAGGCCCCGGCCGCCCGCAAGACCACCGCGAAGAAGACCACGCCGCCGGCCAAGTGACGCCAACGCGTCGGATCAGTGGCGACGGGCCGGGCACTTCCCCAGTGTCCGGCCCGTTGTTCCGGGTAGTGGGCTTGCGGTTGCGGGTACGGTGACCGCGTAGTGACGAGCCGATACAGGTGGTGGACGTTGTGCTGATGCAGGGGTTCGCGGGGTTCATGTGGCTGCTGAGTGTGGCCCTGATCCTCTTCAGCGGCTTTGCCTTGATCGACGCCGCCACGCGCCGCGAGGACGCCTATCGCGCGGCCGACAAGAAGACCAAGCCGTTCTGGCTGATCATCCTCGGTCTCGCCTTCGTGGTGAACCTGATCTTCAACATCCTGTCGTTCCTGCCCATCATCGGACTGGTGGCGACCATCGTGTACATGGTCGATGTGCGCCCGGCCTTGCGAGGCCTCCCGGGCGGCGGCCGCAGCCGCAGAGGCTCGAGCAGCGACGGACCTTATGGGCCTTGGAACGGCGGTCGCTGAAGCGCCCTGAAAGGGGCGCGGGGCAGTACCGGTACACGGCTCCGCCGCGGGGCGTGACCAGCCACAACACACCAACAGCCGGCGCACAACACAATCAGCGACGGCGAGACTCCGTCTCAGCCCGCGCGCTCCAACATCAGCACGGCCACATCATCCGTCAGCTCTCCCCCGTTGAGCCGGCGCACCTCGTTCACCGCGGACCGCAGCAACTCCTCTCCCCGCAACCCCTCGGACAGCTGCCGGCGCACGAGTGACACCATGCCGTCCTGACCGAGCCGCTCCCGGCCCTCACCGATCCGGCCCTCGATCAGCCCGTCGGTGTACAGCATCAGGCTCCACTCCGAGCCCAGCTCCACCTGCATGCGCGGCCAGCGCGCACCCGGCAGCAGCCCCAGCGCGGGGCCGTTGTTGTCGTACGGCAACAGCTGGGCGGGCCGTCCGGGACGGGCGATCAGCGGAGCCGGATGGCCGGCCAGGCACAGGCCCGCACGGCGACCGTCCGGTGCGATGTCCACCGTGCACACCGTCGCGAAGATCTCTTCGTCGGAGCGCTCGTGCTCCAGGACCTGCTGAAGCGTCCCCAGCAGTTCGTCGCCGCACAGCCCCGCGAGCGTCAGCGCCCGCCACGCGATGCGCAGCTCCACACCGAGCGCGGCCTCGTCAGGACCGTGCCCGCAGACGTCGCCGATCATGGCGTGCACGGTGCCGTCGGGCGTGCGCACGGTGTCGTAGAAGTCACCGCCGAGCAGCGCGCGCGAGCGGCCGGGGCGGTAGCGGGCGGCGAAGCGGAGCGAGGAACCCTCCAGCAGGGGCGTGGGCAGCAGGCCCCGCTCCAGGCGACGGTTCTCCTGGGCGCGCACCCGGCCCTCGGCGAGCCGCCGCTCGGCGGAGTCGGAACGCTTGCGCTCCACCGCGTACCGGATCGCGCGGCTCAGCAGCCGTCCGTCCAGTTCGTCCCGGAAGAGGTAGTCCTGGGCGCCGACGCGCACCGCCTCGGCGCCGCGCTCGGCGTCGCCGGACGCGGTGAGGGCCAGCACGGCGTGGCGGGGCGCGAGCTCCAGTACGTGCCGGAGTACGGCGAGTTCGTCGTCGCCCGCGTCACGACCGGGCGCGGGCAGCGCGAGGTCGAGCAGGATGCAGTGGACGTCGTCGGTGAGCAGTCGCTCGGCCTCGGTGAGGTTGCGGGCGGTGCGCACGCGGATCGGTTTGCCGGCCGAGTCCAGCAGATCGGGCACGATCGGCGAGCCGCCGGGATCGTCCTCGATCAGCAGCAGTGTCAGGTTCGTCTGGGTGGCACCGTCGGCCACGTCTTCCTTGCTCGTGGCTTCTTCCTTGGAGGGAGCGACGCCTGCCGGCGCGGCCTGCGCCTGACCACACTCCACGGCCGGGATCGCTCTCTGCCGCGGTATTGGTACGGGCATTGTCCTGAGTTCCTTCCCTCCCCCCGAGGGCTGGCAAGGGCGAGGGACCTCGCCCCACCGACGGGGACCATAGCGGTAGAGAGTGCCGCAGCGGAATGGCGTGAGACACCCGGCTTCACGTCAGGCCACTGTCATATGCCGCTTTATGGAGCGCAGTTGGACAGGTAGGTCACCAGGGAGGGATGACGAAGGTCACGTCCACCCGGGGTTTGGTGGCCGATTTGCGTGGGCTAGGTCACGTGGTCCGGGTCTCATCTCCGCGCAATATGTAGCCAGATGGGTCGTATGGTCCGAATTGGCGCGGCTCGCATCCGGATGCCCCGGACCTCATGCGTCCGGCCGCACCACGCCCAGGATCGGCATCGAGCCCGCCCCCGCGATCGTCACGGTCCGCCCCGGCCGGGGGGCGTGGACCATGGCGCCGTCGCCGATGTACATCGCGACATGGCTGGCGTCGTCGAAGTAGATGATCAGGTCGCCGGGACGCATGTCCTTGACGTCGATGTGCCGCAACTGCCGCCACTGTTCCTGCGAGGTACGCGGGATGCCGTGGCCGGCCGCCGCCCATGCCTGTGAGGTCAGCCCGGAGCAGTCGTACGAATCCGGCCCCTCGGCGCCCCACACGTACGGCTTTCCTATCTGGGCCGTCGCGAACTGCACGGCCTTCTGGCCCTGCTCGGTCGCCGTGCCGCCGACCTCCTCGACGGCGCCCGAGTCCAGCCAGGCGTTCTGCGCCTTGTCGGCGGCCTCCTTCTCCAGCTGGGCCAGGCGTTCCTTCTCCTTCTTCTCCAGCTGGGACTCGAGCTTCTCGGCCGCCGAGATCTGCTTCTCGATCTCCTTCTGCGCCTCGGCCTTGGTCTTGCGGCTGGACTCCATCTTCTGCCACTGGGCGGAGGCGTCCGCGGAGTACTGCTCCATGTCCTGCTGGGTGCGGGTCAGTTCCGCGAGGAGCCCCTTCGTGGCGCGCTGCCCCTGCTGTACGCGGCCCGCGCCGTCCAGGAACGCCTGCGGGTTGTCGCTCAGCATCAGATGTGCCTCGTCGGGCAGTCCGCCCGTGCGGTACTGGGAGCGGGCCGCGGCGCCCGCGCGGTCCTTCAGCTCGTCCAGCCTCTCCCGGCCTTTGACGATCTTCTTGGCCAGCGCGACGATCTCGGCCGACTGCTTCTCGGCCTTCTCCTCGGCGGCGTTGTAGGCGTCGGTGGCCACGGCCGCGTCGTGGTAGAGCGCGTCCAGCCTCTCGCGGACGGCCTCGAGGTCCTTGCCGGGCTTGGGGGCCGGGGCCGGGGTGGTCGAGGGCGGTGTGGGGGTCGGCGACGGCGTGCCGGCCGGAGTCGGCGTACGGAGCGGGCTCGCGAACGCCATGCCGGGTGCCCCGAGCACGGTGACCGCGCAGACGGCGGTCACAGCCATCGCCAGAAGGCCGCGCTTGCCCCGTCCCATACCTCGTCCCCCAAACTGATTAACCGTCAGTAACATACGGCCGCCTGAGGGATCGTGCCATGGCACGGCGCAAAACGACAGGGGAAAGGCTTCCCTCGTTTCCCTCCCCGCTCCCTGCCCTTTTTCCTCCCCCGCGGGGCGATCTCCCCACCTGCTCCCCGCCTGTGTGACGAACGACTCACGGAGATCGTTCCCGGCAGGTCAGAGAGGGCGGGCAGCGTGCCGGCCGGCGTCAGGCGCGCGGCGCCAACGCCCCCCACGGCACCGTCACTTCCCCCTGCCGCCAGCGCACCGGCCCGTCCGTCACGGGCCAGTCGGCCGTGAGGTCCCGTACCGCCCTGATCCAGCGCTGGCGGGCACCGTACGAGGCGTAGGGCGCGGCGGCCGCCCAGGCGCGGTCGAAGTCGCGGAGGAAGGCGTGCACGGGTTCGCCGGGAACGTTGCGGTGGATGAGTGCCTTCGGCAGGCGCTCCGCGAGGTCCGAGGGCCGCTCCAGGGAGCCCAGCCGGGTCGCGAACGTCACCGTGCGCGGGCCCTCGGGGCCGAGCGCGACCCACACGTGCCGCCGCCCGATTTCGTCGCACGTCCCCTCGACCAGCAGCCCGCCCCGCGTCCCCCGTGCCGGGTCGGCCGGCGCGAGCCGCGCGCGCAGCCGCTCCCAGACCGCGGCGACCTCGTCCTCGTCGTACTGCCGCAGCACATTGGCGGCGCGCACGAGGTGCGGTCGTTCGGGGATCGGGATCTCGAAGCCGCCGTGCCGGAAGGCGAGCCCCTCGCGCGCGTACGGCCGCGCGGCCGCCACCCGGGCCGGTTCGATCTCGACGCCCACCACGCGCGCGTGCGGTGCGACCGAGCGCAGACGCGTGAGGAGTTCGACGGCGGTCCAGGGAGCCGCTCCGTACCCGAGGTCCACCGCGACGGGATCGCCGGCCCGCCTCAGCTCACCGCCGTGCGCCGCCGCGATCCAGCGGTCCATGCGACGCAGCCGGTTCGGATTGGTGGTCCCGCGCGTGACCGTGCCCACGGGGCGGGGGGCGGTGCGGGATGGCATGCGTATGAGGGTAGGCGGAGGAGGAGGGGAGTAAGCGGCGAAGCGCCACGTGACGCACGCCACGGCCTCTCGTGACACACCTCATGCTCGAACGGTTGAGCGAAGTCTGGTAATGCCCCGGCAAAAAATGCGACAGACGGAATGGCAACTGCTTCCTCCGGTGTTGCACCCCCTTGGAGGGCTGTCGGCCGGGTGTCGCCCACCCTCCTCCCGCCTGCCCGCAGCAAGGAGGAACGCCAGGTGAGCCACTACGCCAGCAGGCTCGGGCGTCGCTCCCCGGCGGCACCCTCGCGGCTGCGCCTGCACCGCCGCCCCCGCCGCGTCGCGATGCTCTCCGTGCACACCTCCCCCCTCCACCAGCCCGGCACCGGTGACGCCGGCGGCATGAACGTCTACATCGTGGAGCTCGCCCAGCGCCTCGCCGCCCTCAACATCGAGGTCGAGATCTTCACGCGGGCCACGACGGCCGCCCTCCCGCCTTCCGTGCAGATGGCCCCCGGCGTGCTCGTCCGCCACGTGGACGCGGGCCCCTACGAGGGCCTCGCCAAGGAGGAGCTCCCCGGCCAGCTGTGCGCCTTCACGCACGGCGTGATGCAGGCGTGGGCCGGCCACCGCCCCGGCTACTACGACCTCGTCCACTCCCACTACTGGCTCTCCGGCCACGTCGGCTGGCTCGCCGCCCAGCGCTGGGGCGCCCCCCTGGTGCACGCGATGCACACCATGGCCAAGGTCAAGAACGCCAACCTGGCCGACGGCGACACCCCCGAGCCCGCCGCCCGCGTCATCGGCGAGACCCAGATCGTGGACGCCGCCGACCGCCTCATCGCCAACACGGCGGAGGAGGCCGACGAACTCGTACGGCACTACCACGCGGACCCCGACAAGGTCGCCGTCGTCCATCCCGGCGTCAACCTCGACCGCTTCCGCCCCGCCGACGGCCGCGCCGCCGCCCGCGCCCGTCTGGACCTCCCGCAGGACGCCCTGGTCCCGCTCTTCGCGGGCCGCATCCAGCCCCTCAAGGCGCCCGACATCCTCCTGCGCGCGGTGGCGGTGCTGCTCGACGAGCGCCCCGAGCTGCGCTCCCGCATCGTCGTCCCCGTGGTCGGTGGCCCCAGCGGCAGCGGCCTCGCCAAGCCGGAGGGCCTGCAGAAGCTGGCCGCGCGCCTGGGCATCGCAGACGTCGTACGGTTCCGCCCGCCCGTCGGCCAGGACCAGCTGGCGGACTGGTTCCGCGCCGCGTCCCTCCTGGTCGTCCCCTCCTACAGCGAGTCGTTCGGCCTGGTCGCCATAGAGGCACAGGCGACCGGCACGCCGGTGCTCGCCGCCTCCGTCGGCGGCCTGCCGGTGGCCGTACGCGACGGGGAGACCGGCTTCCTCGTCCAGGGCCACGAACCCGCCGCCTACGCGCGCGTGCTGGCCGATTTCGCCGACCGCCCGGGGCTGGAGTCCCGTATGGGCGCGGCCGCCGCCCGGCACGCCCAGTCCTTCGGCTGGGACACCTCGGCCGCCGCCACCGCCGACGTCTACACGGCCGCGATCCAGGCCCACCGTCGTCGCGTACGCTCCCACCATGGGTGATGTCGAGAAGACCGCACAGCTCATCGAGGAGTTCCTGGCGGACGCCGAACTCGAGTGGGAGAGCCCCGGCCCCGGCACCTACGTCGTCCAGCTCCCCGGCACCCGCAAGCTGAAGACGACGGTCTCCCTCCTGGCGGGCCGCCACTCCCTCTCCTTGAACGCCTTCGTCATCCGCCACCCCGACGAGAACGAGGCGGGCGTCCACCGCTGGCTCCTGGAGCGCAACCTCAAGCTGTACGGCGTGAGTTACGCCGTCGACCACCTCGGCGACGTCTACGTCACCGCCAAGCTCCCCCTCTCCGCCGTGACCCCCGACGAGATCGACCGCCTCCTCGGCCAGGTCCTCGAAGCCGCCGACGGCGCCTTCAACACCCTCCTCGAACTCGGCTTCGCCACCGCCATCCGCAAGGAGTACGCATGGCGGGTGTCGCGCGGCGAATCGACCCGCAACCTGGACGCGTTCGCGCACCTGACGCGGCGGGCCGGGTCGGGGGAGTGAGGCGAGCGCCGACCGCCTGACCCCGGGCCGGCGGCCGGCCCGGGGTGCCTGACCTGATCAAGCGAGCCGGGTCACTCGGGACGGGACGGCTCGGGGTCGGGTCGGTCGGGCTTGTCGAGCTGATCGGCGAAGGCACGCAGCGCGTCGGCCAGTTCCTTCTTCGTGGGCAGCTGGTCGACCTTCCGGTCGAGTTCCGTGATGCGCCGGTTGATCTCGTCCAGGTCGGCCGGCGGGTTGCTGGGGTCGGGGGCGCCCGGGTCGTCCGACGGTGTCGGCGGGTCGCTCACATCGGTGGTCGGGCTGGGCCAGGGCTGGCTGGGGTTCGGGCTCGGCACGTCGCCGCTGCTTCCGTCGCCTCCGCCGCTGCTTCCGACGGTGCCGCCACTGCCGCCGTCGGGCTGGTCGCCCTGCGGTTCGCTGTACGAGGAGCTCGGTTCGGGCGACGGACTCCCGTTCGACGTGGCCGCGAGGGCCACGCCCACACTCAGGGCCACCAGGGCCGCCGCCCCCGCGACGGCGGCCGAGGCACGCCGGACCCGCAGGGTGCGCCGGGCGGACGAGGTGGGGGACTCCTGCGGTTCGTGTACGCCTTGTGAGTTCTGTGTCTCATCCATGAATACGACGCTATCCGCCGGTCCTCAGCGGACGTACGGCTTCCGCCGATCCCCGTACCTCCCCGGCGTCACCCCCACCACCTTCCGGAAGTGACGGGTGAGATGGGCCTGGTCGTAGAACCCGGCCGCCGCGGCCACCTCCGCCGGGGGCCGCCCGTCGAGCAGCAGCCGACGGGCCAGGTCGACGCGGCGGGCGGTGAGGTACTGGTGCGGTGCGATGCCGTACGCGCCGCTGAACGCCCGTACGAGATGGGCGGGATGGGCCTGGACGACATCGGCGGCCCGCTCCAGGGAGATGCCCTGGACGACGCACGCGTCCAGGAGTTCGCGCAGCCGGCGCGCGAGGGCGGGGTCGGGGCGCGGGGCCCCTACCGTGCGCCGGAAATGATCCCGCAGCCGTTCCCCGATCAGCGTCAGCCTGCTGTCCGCCTCCAGTTCGTCGCCGGGCCGGGCCAGCACCGCGTGCAACTGGCCCACCCGCCGCCGCAGTACGGGATCCCTCAGGTCGGGCGCGTCGACGGCGGGCCCGATGAGGTCGTCGGTGAGATGGGTGGCGTCGAGGTAGAGAACCCGCTTGCGGAAGCCGTGCGGGGTGGCGGGCGAGCCGTTGTGCGGGACGTGCGGCGGCAGCAGGGACACCGTGTCGTGCGGAGTGCCGTGCTCGTGCCGGTCGAGGTCGTACCGTACGGCGCCGTCGTCCACGATGAGCAGCGTCCACGCCTCGTGCACGTGCATCGGGTAGGCGTGCTCGGTGAAGTGGGCGTGGAAGACCTCCACGACACCCGGGATCCGGGGGCGCCAGGCGGAGACTTCCTGGTGAGCCGCTGGGTTGGCCGCCATGCAAAGAACGTACAAGACGGTGTCGTACGACGGTCGGCAGTCTCAGTGCATGAGCACGACTACGACCACGACTTCAACTGCGACCACGACCACGAGCACTGAACCGATCCGCTTCGACACCAAGATCGCCGTCCTGCTGAGGGAGGACCTGGAGCCCTGGCAGCGCCTGAACGTCACCGCGTTCCTCGTCAGCGGCCTCGGCACGGCGGCACCCGAGGTGATCGGGGAGCCGTACGAGGACGCAGACGGCGTCGGCTACCTGCCGATGTTCCGCCAGCCGGTGCTGGTCTTCGAGGGCACGAAGGAGACGCTGACAGCGGCCCACGCGCGCGTGCTGTCCCGTGCGCTGCCGCGCGCGGTCTTCACGAGCGACTTGTTCACGACAGGCAACGACCGGGACAACCGGGCGGCCGTACGGGCGGTGCCGACGGGGGAGCTGGACCTGGTGGGGATCTCGCTGTACGGGCCGCGCAACGCGGTGGACAAGGTGTTGAAGGGGGCGCGGATGCATCCCTGAGGCGGATGCCTGAGGGAGTACCGGCGTCATGGCGTCAGGTCATGCCGGGCTGATCTCGGGCTCGGCGGACGTCTTCGGCGCCGGGGTGGCGGGCTCCTCCGCGGGCAGCCGCCGCATCAGGGCCGCGTACCCGACCGCGGCCACCGTGCCGATGACGGCGCACAGTCCCCACAGCCACTCCGCTCCGAACCGGTCGATGACCAGGCCGGACATCAAGGGCGCTATGAGGGCGGCGAGGCTCCAGGAGAGCGTGTACATGCCCTGGTACCGCCCGCGACCCCGCACCGGCGACAGGCGGACGACGAGGCCGGTCTGTGTCGGCGCGTTGAGCATCTCGCCGAGCGTCCACACGCACACCGTGAGGGTGAAGACGCCGACAGACCCGGCGAAGGCGGTGAGCCCGAAGCCGTATCCGGCGAGCAGGGAGGAGACGACGAGCAGCCGCCTGGGGTCCCGGTGCTCGATGAACCGGGTCACCGGGATCTGCAGCGCGACGATCAGTACCCCGTTGACGGCGATGGCGATGCCGTAGTCGGCGGGCGTGAACCCGGCGTCGCCCATGGCCACGGGCAGACCGACCGACCCCTGCTGGAAGATCAACGCGACGAGGAAGGACAGACCGACGACGCCCATGAAGCGACCGTCGCGCAGGACTGTACCGAGACCGACGTCGTCGCCGGCCTCCTTGGCGCCGCTTTCGGGGACCGGCCGGGACTCGGGCACCTTCAGGAAGACCACGACCGCGCACAACGCCGTCATCCCGGCCTCGATCAGGAACCCGGCGAGATAGCTGAACTCGGCGATGAACCCGGCGGCCATGGAGGAGACGGCGAAGCCGAGGTTGATGGCCCAGTAGTTGAGCGAGAAGGCCCGCACCCGGTCCTCGGGCCGCACGATGTCGGCCATCATCGCCTGCACGGCCGGCCGCGAGGCGTTCGACGCCATGCCGACGAGGAAGGCGACGCCGGCGATGGCGACGGGGTCGTGCACGAACCCCAGCAGTGCGACGGAAGCGGCCGTGGAGGCCTGCGCGACGAGCAGCGTGGGCCGCCGCCCGAGCCGGTCGGCCATGACGCCCCCGCCGAGCGACGACACGACACCGCCCAGCCCGTGCAACGCGGCGACGAGACCGGCGTAGGACGCGGAGTACCCGCGGTCGAGCGTCAGGTAGAGCGCCATGAACGTGGCGACGAACGCACCGAGCCGGTTGACCAGCGTGCTGGTCCACAGCCACCAGAACTCACGGGGGAGCCCGGAGACGGTCTCGCGGGCGGCACGTCTCAGGGTGGCGACGGACATGGCGGATCCCCCCACGGGTGTCAGCGGGTAAGCAGCTCAGGCGGTGATCACAACTTACGAGAGCGATGTTGTCGGAGGCCACTCAATTAACGATTTCCGTCAACTGACGGCTCGTGGCCCGCTGTTAGTCCGCTCCTCATGTGCCGCTGGTCCGCCGCTGGTCCGCCCTTCGGGCAGCCGTACCGGGCCCCAAAGCCTTGGATTACGCTCATACGCATGGCCGACGCACCGTACAAGCTGATCCTCCTCCGCCACGGCGAGAGCGAATGGAACGCGAAGAACCTGTTCACCGGCTGGGTGGACGTCAACCTCAACGAGAAGGGCGAGAAGGAGGCAGTCCGAGGCGGTGAGCTGCTCAAAGACGCCGGCCTGCTGCCCGACGTCGTCCACACGTCCCTCCAGAAGCGCGCGATCCGCACCGCGCAGCTCGCCCTGGAGTCCGCGGACCGCCACTGGATCCCCGTCCACCGCAGCTGGCGCCTGAACGAGCGCCACTACGGCGCCCTCCAGGGCAAGGACAAGGCCCAGACCCTCGCGGAGTTCGGTGAGGAGCAGTTCATGCTGTGGCGCCGCTCCTACGACACCCCGCCCCCGCCCCTCGAGGACGGCACCGAGTTCTCCCAGTCGGACGACGCCCGCTACGCGACGATCCCCCCGGAGCTGCGCCCCCGCACGGAGTGCCTCAAGGACGTCGTCATCCGCATGCTCCCGTACTGGTACGACGGCATCGTCCCCGACCTCCTGACGGGCCGCACCGTCCTCGTGGCCGCCCACGGCAACTCCCTGCGCGCCCTCGTCAAGCACCTCGACGGCATCTCCGACGCCGACATCGCGGGCCTGAACATCCCGACGGGCATCCCGCTGTACTACGAGCTCGACGCGGACTTCAAGCCGGTGACGGCGGGCGGGAAGTACCTGGACCCGGAGGCGGCTGCGGCGGCTATCGAGGCGGTCAAGAACCAGGGCAAGAAGAAGTAACGCGACGCCGATACGCCCCCGACCTGCGAGTTTCTCGCGGGGCGGGGGCTTTTTGGTGGGGCTGGGCAGCGCGCTCCACCTGGACGCCAGGAACCACGCCCGCTCCACGGTGTGTGGGGCGACGGCAGACGGGATGGGAGCTGGGTGGAGGTTGTTCGCGAGGCTTGAGGAGGGGGGTGGATGCCACGGCCTTAAGCTCACAGTCCCGAGGCGAACCCGGGGACCTTTGTGCCCACCCCCCTTGACCGCGGACCTCAAGGGTTCTCCGACCGGTCTTGACGAGCAAGCTAGCAAGAGGCACTGACAGTGGCCGAGGTCGGCCTGGGTTCGTTCGTCGCGGAGCGGCCCGGTAAGGCTGACGCCGAGGAAGAGGCGTAGCAGGGCACCTTCAGCCCAGGGCCTTCGTCACCTCGTAGATGGTCGGCCGGTCCTTCGGAGCATGGCTGAGCATCGCGTCGAGCAACTCGCCCAGCTCTCCGGGCGCGTTCACAGGTCGGCGCTTGCCGCTCGCCAGGGCGGGTTGACGTGGTTTCAGGTTCACTGGTTCGGCCGCTGCCTGGTCGGTGACCCGACCTGCGCTCATGGCGCGGATCGGGGGCGTTTTCACGGCCTGGGCCCACTGTGGGCCCTCAATGCGCCGGGTCCCGCGGCGGCCCAAGTGCTTCACCGAGCGCCTTCCTGGCGCGGTCCCGGCTGCTGGGCATGAGGTGGGCGGCCTACGCCTTCAGCGTCAGTCCCGGATCGGCGTGCCCCAGGTATTCGCTGACGTACCTGGTGCTGCGCGGGGTGCGCGGCGTGTGAGACGCCGGATACGTGAAGTTTACGGCCGGGACGCAGGGGTGAGACCGGTCCGCCCCACCATCGCAATACCTGTCGCTCGACAGGTATACCTCTATGGATTCGGAGGTGCGGTGATGAGACGGTCCGGGTTCACCGCGACAAGCCTTGCCGGTGGCATCGCCAACGGTTCCGCTCCTGTCGGCTATCAGCAGGAACTGCGCCGTGGCGTGGGCAGTTTCGCGTCATTCGCCGCGGGCTTTTCGTTCGTGTCGATCCTCACCACGGTCTTTCAGTTGTTCGGCCTCGGTTTCGGTCTCGGCGGGGCGGCGTTCTTCTGGACGTGGCCGCTGGTGTTCGCGGGGCAGATGCTGGTCGCGCTGTGCTTCGCCGAACTCGCGGCGCGCTGGCCCATTTCCGGGGCGATCTACCAGTGGTCGAGCCGGCTGGCCGGTACCACGGTGGGCTGGTTCGTCGGCTGGGTCATGATCATCGGTCAGGTCCTCACCGTGGCGGCGGCCGCGATCGCCATGCAGGCGGTACTGCCGGGCATCTGGTCCGGGTTCCAGATCGTCGGGGGACCGGGCGCCGATCCGTCGGTCGTGTCACCGACCGGCGCGCACAACGCGGTCCTGCTGGGCTGTCTGCTGTTGGTGATCACCACGGTGGTGAACATCCTCGGCATCCGCCAGATGGCTGCCGCGAACAGCATCGGCGTCGCCGTCGAGATCGCCGGCGTGATCGCACTGGTGCTGGTGCTGTTCTTCCTGCCCGAGCGGGGTCCGCAGGTGGTGGCCCACACCACCGGCTGGACCGGTGGCGGCGGCTACTCCGGGGCCTTCCTGGCGTCTTCGCTGATGGCTGCGTACGTGATGGTCGGCTTCGATTCCGCGGGTGAGCTGGCGGAGGAGACCCACAGCCCGCGCCGGACCACTCCCCGGACCATTCTGCGTGCGCTGGTCACCTCGGGCGTCGGCGGCGCACTGCTGATCGTGTCCGGGCTGATGGCGGCGAGAAGCCTGACCGACGGGAACCTGGCGGCCGGCGGTCTTTCCTGGGTGCTCACGGACCGGCTCGGAGGGACTTTGGGAAGGCTGCTGCTGTGCTGTGTCGCGGTCGCGGTGTTCGCCTGCACGCTCGCCGTGCAGACTTCCGGCGCACGGATGATGTACTCCATGGCGCGCGAGGGCGCCCTGCCGTGCCACCGGTACCTCGGCAAGGTCTCGGCCCGCACCGGTACGCCGATCATCACGTCGATCGTGGTGGGTGCGGGCGCCTCGATCGCCCTCTTGGTCAATTTCCGCCAGTCGGCGATCTTCACCGCCCTCTCCAGCCTGTGCATCGCCATGCTGTACCTGGCCTATCTCGGGGTGACCCTGCCGCTGCTGATCGCCCGCCTCCGGCACCGGCGCACCGGCCGGCTGCCGGCCGGTGTCGACGAGACGGGCCGGCCGCTGTTCTCGCTGGGCCGCTGGGGCACCGTGGTCACGGCGCTCGCCGTGCTCTACCAGGTCGGCATGACGATCAACCTGCTGTGGCCCCGCGCAGAGATCTACGACCTCACGGGCGGTACGTGGTGGCTGCGGTGGAGCGCCTTGCTGTTCATCGGGCTCAGTCTCGCCTCCGGTGCCGCCTACTTCCTGGCCCGCGGGCTGCACCGCCGGATCGAGCTGAGGCACGTACCCCACACGCACATCGAGCCGCCCGTCGAAGCCGTCGCCGAGCCCGCCTGACGCTGCGGCGGCCGGGCGCGCACCCAGCGCACGAGACGGGACCGACAACACGCCCACGAAGGGGTTACGGGACATCCATGAGCACGGCCGAAGAGTCGCCGGCCACCGCGCCGCACGACCAGCACCCCACTGAGCAGCCCACCGGGCGGGCCCCCGCCCGTGTCCGTGATCTGCACCTGACCGAAAGTGTCCACAGCGCCCGGGACGACGCCCGTGCCCAGGGCGGGCAGGCCGGCGAGTGGATGCCGTACCTTCCCGCGTCCAGCAGCCCGTACTGCCCGCCGGAGGTGGATCCGGCCGCGCTGGTGTGGGCGGAGACGGTGGCCCCCGGCGGCTACACCCACAAGGTGCTCGCCCGCGGCACCCGGCTGCGCCTCGACGACCCCACGGGTGACGCCTGCGGCCACCTGCTGCTCTTCAACGCCCTGGAACCGGTCGAGCGGCTCAACGTCGCCGACACCCAGAAGATCCCGTGGCGGGCCTACCTGGGGGAGAACCACCCGCTGCTGTCCGGCGACGGACGGATCCTGGCCGTCGTCAGCGATGACTCCTCGGGCCGGCACGACGCCTTCTGCGGCACCACCACGGACGCCTGGAACGCGCGCAAGTACGGTGACGCCCGTCCTCACGGACCGTGTCCGTCCGGCCGGGGACTCTTCGTCAAGGCGGCCGCCAAGCACGGCCTGAGCCGGCGCGACCTGCCGCCGAGCGTCTCCTTCTTCCAGGGTGTGCACGTCGAGATGGACGGCACCCTTGCCTGGCGGGGCAGCTCGGGGGCGGGCACGTACGTCGAACTGGTCGCGGAGATGCCCCTGCTGGTGCTTCTCGCCAACGTGGCCCACCCGCTGGACCCGCGCCCCGACTACGTCGTCGGGCCGCTGCGGGTGCACGCCTGGCGGGGCAGCCCGACCGGCCCTGACGAGCCGCGGTTCACCGCCACGCCCGAGCTGCACCGGGCGTACCTCAACACCGTCGACTACTGCGAAGCCCGGGGGCTGTGACATGGCGATCACGCAGGCCGGCAACACCGTGACCACCCATCCGACAGCCTCGGGCGGCGCGGTCGCCTCCACCGTCCCGGTCGGCGCCGTTCACGCGGAAGGCTCCAAGCTGGACTGGGGAGTGAGCCTGGCCGAGGGAACTGTCGTCGTGGACGAGAAGGTCGCACCCAACGCGCCGTGGTCGGCGGTGGTGAGGAAGGGACACGTCCTGACCATCGTCGACGTCGGCGGCAACCAGTCCGCCGACTGTCTGCTCTACGACGCCGACGACCCCGAGGAGCGCTACAGCGTTCCCGACACCCTGGCCTGGCAGGGCAACGCCTACGTGCGCACCGGCACCGTGCTGCGCAGCAACGAGGGCCGGCCGCTGATGACCGTCGTCGGCAACGAGATCGATCGCCAGGACACCATCGGCGGCGCCTGCGGCAAGGAATCCAACACCCTGCGCTACGGCCACCATGTGATGTTCCATCACGGCTGCCGGGAGAACTTCCTCGCCGAGGCATCCACGCACGGCCTCGGGGCCCGGGACATCGTCTCCAACCTCAACTGGTTCATGAACGTGCCCGTCGAGGCGGACGGGGCGCTGGGCATCGTGGACGGCATGTCGGCGCCAGGGCGCCGGGTCGCGGTGCGCGCCGAGACGGATGTCCTGGTGATGGTGTCGAACTGCCCGCAGATGAACAACCCGTGCAACGACTTCAACCCGACCCCCCTTCGGATGATCGTCGTCGACCCGGGCAGCGCCGGCAGCCCGGCAAGCCTTGTGACGCAGAGCCCGCGGTCCGCATCCACCGCGGGGGGCGCCGCGTGATTCGCCCCACCGCTGTCCTCGTCGCCAACCGCGGGGAGATAGCCCGCCGCGTCATCCGCACCGCCCGGAAGATGGGCCTGGACACCGTCGCCGTCTACTCCGACGCCGACCGGGCCGCCCCGCACGTCCGCGAGGCCGATCACGCGGTCCGTCTCGGCCCGGCCCCCGCCCGCGATTCGTACCTGCGCGGCGATGCGATCATCGAAGCGGCACTCGCCCATGGCGCAGGCATCATCCACCCGGGCTACGGCTTCCTCTCGGAGAGCACCGCCTTCGCCCGTGCCGTCGAGGAGGCCGGCCTGCGCTTCGCGGGCCCGACCGCCGACCAGATCACCGCCTTCGGTGAGAAGCACACCGCACGGGCTCTGGCCGAGGCGGCCGGAGTCCCGTTGCTGGCCGGGACGGGGCTGCTCGGATGCGCCGAGGAGGCCGTCACCGCCGCCGAGTCGATCGGGCTGCCGGTGATGGTCAAGGCCACCGGCGGTGGCGGCGGCATCGGCATGCAGGCGTGCGCCACCACCGAGGACGTCCGCGAGGCCTTCGCCCGCGTCGCGGCGCTCGCCGAGTCCAACTTCGCGTCCGCCGGGGTGTTCCTGGAGCGCCTGGTACGCCCGGCCCGCCACGTCGAGGTGCAGGTCTTCGGCGACGGCACCGGCCGGATCGCCGTCTTCGGTGACCGCGACTGCTCGCTGCAGCGCCGCAACCAGAAGGTGATCGAGGAGGCCCCGGCCCCGGCCCTGCCCGGTCGTGTCCGCGCAACTCTGCACGACTCCTCGCGCCGGCTGCTCGCCTCGGTCGGCTACCGCGGCGCCGGGACCGTGGAGTTCGTCTACGACCCGGTGCGCGAGGAGGCCGCCTTCCTGGAGGTCAACACCCGCCTGCAGGTCGAGCATCCGGTGACCGAGGAGGCGTTCGGCGTCGACCTCGTCGCCCTCATGCTCACCCTGGCCCGCGACGGCCGGGTCGACGACGCGGTGTTCGAGCGGGAGTGGACGCCCACCGGACACGCCGTGGAGGCCCGGGTCTACGCCGAGGACCCCGACAAGAACGCGCAGCCGTCCTCCGGCCTGATCACCCGGGCGGTCTTCCCCGGCCAGGGCACCGACGAGATGCCCGGCGTCCGTGTCGACGGCTACGCCGAGACCGGCCTGGAGATCTCGCCGTACTACGACCCCCTGCTCGCCAAGGTGATCGCGCACGGCGTCACCCGCGACACCGCGTTCGACGCGCTCGGCGAAGCCCTGGCCGCCAGCCGGGTCGACGGCATCGTCACCAATGTGGGCCTGCTGCGCTCGCTGACCGCACGGGAGGAGGTGCGCCGGGCCGTACACCACACCAGCACCCTCGCCACCACCGCCGACCCCGAGCCGCGCGTGGACGTCCTGGCGCCGGGCGCGATGACCACCGTCCAGGACCTTCCGGGCAGGCTCGGCTACTGGCACGTCGGCGTGCCGCCGAGCGGACCCTTCGATCCGGTCTCCTTCGCCGAGGCCAACCTGGCCGTCGGCAACCCGGCCGGGGCACCCGCACTCGAGGTCACCGCGGGCGGGCTGACCCTGCGCTTCTCGGCCGCCACCGTCGTCGCCGTCACCGGCGCCCCCGTCCCGGTCACGGTGGACGGCACTGAAGCCGCGCTGTGGGAGCCGGTGCCGATCCCGGCCGGCGCCACCCTGCTCCTGGGCACATCCGCAGGTCCCGGCCTGCGCAACTATGTGGCCGTCCGGGGCGGCATCGACGTACCCGCATACCTGGGCAGCGCCTCCACCTTCACCCTCGGTGGCTTCGGCGGGCACGGCGGCCGGGCACTGCTCGCCGGAGACGTTCTGCGGCCCGGAGCCTTTGTGACCACCGGCGGCGGCCCGACCCCGGTCGAGCGCCGTCCCGCGATCACCTCGCACTGGCGGATCGGTGTCACCGAAGGACCGCACGCGGCACCGGAGTTCTTCACCCGCGAGGACATCGACACCCTCTACGCCACCGACTACAAGGTGCACCACAACTCCGCCCGCACCGGCATCCGCCTGATCGGGCCCAGACCGCGGTGGGCCCGCCAGGACGGCGGCGAGGCAGGGCTGCACCCCTCGAACATCCACGACACGCCGTACGCGGTCGGTGCGCTGGACTTCACCGGCGACACGCCGATCATCCTGGGACCCGACGGGCCGTCCCTCGGCGGATTCGTCTGCCCCGCGGTGGTCGCCAGCGGCGAGCTGTGGAAGCTCGGCCAGCTCCGCCCCGGCGACACCGTCCGGTTCGTGCCCGTCAGGGAGGCCGAGGCGGCCGCCCTCGACGCCCGTCGCGCCTCGCCCGCGCTGATCAGCAGCGGCGGAGACGGCGACGACGGCGTACTGGGCCGCCTGCAGGCCACGCAGGAACGGCCCGAGGTCACCTACCGCCGCGACGGCGACGACAACGTCCTGGTCGAGTACGGCCCCATGGTGCTCGACCTCGGCCTGCGGATGCGGGTGCACGCCCTCCAGGAGACCCTCGCCGCACACGCGCCCGACGGCGTCATCGACATCACCCCAGGCATCCGCTCGCTGCAGATCCACACCGACGCCCGCCGGCTGAAGGCCCGCGACGTGACCGCCCTCCTGCGTGAACTGGAGGACGAGGTACCGCCGACCAGCGAACTGGTGGTGCCCTCACGCACGGTGCGGTTGCCGCTCAGCTGGGACGACCCGGCGACCCGGCTGGCCATCGAGCGGTACATGGCCGGGGTGCGCGACGACGCCCCGTGGTGCCCGTGGAACATCGAGTTCATCCGCCGCGTCAACGGCCTGGAGACCGCCGACGACGTCTACCGCACCGTCTTCGACGCCTCCTACCTGGTGCTCGGCCTCGGGGACGTCTATCTCGGCGCCCCCGTCGCCACCCCGCTCGACCCACGGCATCGCCTGGTGACCACCAAGTACAACCCGGCCCGCACCTGGACCGCGGAGAACTCCGTCGGCATCGGCGGCGCCTACCTGTGCATCTACGGCATGGAGGGCCCCGGCGGCTACCAGTTCGTCGGCCGCACCGTGCAGATCTGGAACCGTTTCCGCAAGGGCGGCCTCTTCCAGGACTCCCCGTGGGCGCTGCGCTTCTTCGACCGCATCGAGTGGTACCCCGTCACGGCGGAGGAACTGCTCGAACTGCGTGCCGAGACCGACGCCGGCCGCGGTGCCTTCGACACCGAGGAGGGGACCTTCTCGATCGCCGAGTACAACGCCTTCCTGGCCGCCGAAGCCGACTCCATCGCCGCATTCCGCGAGCGGCAGAGCGCCGCCTTCGAGGAGGAGAAGGAACGCTGGCGGGCCGCCGGCGAGTTCGACCGGGTCGACGATCCCCGCCCCCCGGCCACTGACCCCGTCGCCCTCACCGTCCCGGACGGCACGGTCCCGGTCACCGCGCCGTTCACCGCGACCGTCTGGCAGACCGTCGCCGAGCCGGGCGCCGCTGTGGCCGAGGGCGACCCGATCCTCTGGCTGGAGGCGATGAAGATGGAGTCCAAGGTGAGCGCGCCCGCCGCAGGGACACTGCTGGAGATCTACGTCAAACCCGGTGAACAGGTAGCCCCCGGACAGATCCTCGCGGCGGTGAGGGCATGAGCGCCATGACACCCTCCGAACGCGTCGAGGCCGCCTACGACCGCATCCGGTCAGCCGACCGGCCCGAGATCTGGATCCACCTCAGGCCCCGCGACGAGGTGCTCGCCGAAGCGGCCGGGGTCGACCCGGCACTGCCGCTGGCCGGCCTGGTGGCAGCCGTCAAGGACAACATCGACGTCGCCGGCCTGCCCACGACCGCGGGCGCGCCGACCTACGCCTACCGGCCCGAGGCCGACGCCCCCGCGGTGGCACGGCTGCGCGCGGCCGGCGCCGTGGTGCTCGGCAAGACCAACCTGGACCAGTTCGCCACCGGCCTGGTCGGCACCCGCAGCCCCTACGGCGCGGTCCGTAACGCCTGGGACCCGGCCCGCATCTCCGGCGGCTCCTCCTCCGGTTCCGCCGTCGCGGTGGCGCTGGGCATGGCCGACATCGCGCTCGGCACGGACACGGCCGGCTCCGGGCGGGTGCCCGCCGCCCTCAACGGCATCGTCGGGGTCAAGCCCACCAAGGGCCTGGTGCCCGTGACCGGGGTGGTCCCCGCCTGCTACACCCTCGACTGCGTCACCGTCTTCGCCCGCGACCTGCGCCTGGCCCGCACCGCCGCGGAGATCGTCGAGGGCCCCGACCCCGCCGACCCGCTGTCCCGCACCGGCACCCAGCTTCCACCGCCACCCGCACGCCCCAGGGTCGCCGTCCCCGGCCCGCGGCACCTGGACGCCATGGCCGACGGCTGGCACACGGCCTTCGACACCGCGGTCGCCCGCCTGGCGAGCACGGGCGTGGAGATCATCGAAATCGACATCACCCCGCTGCTCCAGGCCGCGGAACTGCTCTACGGCGGCGCGTTCGTCGCAGAGCGGTACGCGGCCGTGGGCGGGCACCTGGAAAAGCACCGAGACCTGATCGGCACCGACCTCGACCCCACCGTCGCCTCCATCGTGCTGGCGGGCCGGGACAGGACCGCCGCCGACTGGGCCACCGACATCGCCCGGCTCGCCGCCCTCGGCGCTGCCGGACACGCGTTGCTCGACGGCTGCGCCGCACTCCTCACCCCGACCACCACCTGGCACCCCAGCCTGGAGGAGGTGGCGGCCGATCCGGTCGGCGCCAACGCCCGGATGGGACGCTTCACCAACTTCGCCAACCTGCTGGACTGCGCCTCGCTCGCCGTTCCCGCCGACTTCGTGGACGGCCTGCCCTTCGGCGTCATGCTCACCGGCCCGGCATTCTCCGACCGAGCCCTGGCCGCCCTGGCCGAGCGCCTCGCCAACCCCGGTCTCGACCTGTTCGTGGTCGGTGCCCACCTCACCGGCCAACCGCTCAACGCCCAACTGGTGCAGGCGGGCGGCACTCTGGTGGGCCCGGCACGCACCGCCGGTGGTTACCGGCTGCATGCCTTGGCCACCGAGCCGCCCAAGCCGGGCCTGGTCCGGACCGCCGCCCATGCCGGGCCGGACACTGGCACGGGAACGGGCGGTCATGGGGCAACAGGCGTCGAGGGCGAGATCTGGCGGCTGCCGGCCGCGGGGTTCGGGACCTTCACCGCCGCCGTTCCCGCACCGATGACCATCGGCACCGTGGAACTGGCCGACGGGCGACAGGTCAGGGGCTTCCTGGTGGAGCCGTACGCCGTCGAGGGCGCGCCCGACATCACCCGCTTCGGCGGCTGGCGAGCCTATCTGGCATCCGCGTGACAGGAAGTGGCCGAGGGGCTACCCGGGCGCCGGGTGCGGCCGGGTGCCCGTCGCCCGGGTGACAGGATGGGGGGATGACGACGACGCGTCCCCGCCAAGGCAGGCCCCGGCACACGCCGCCGTCCAAGCCCGGCACCTCGGCCCGGGAGCAGATCCTCGAGGCCGCCGGGGCGCTCTTCGTCGAACGCGGGATCGCCGCCACGAGCACCCGGATGATCGCCGAGCGGGTGGGCATCAGACAGGCCTCGCTCTACTACCACTTCGCCACCAAGGACGACATCCTCGTCGAGCTGCTGGCCACGTCCGTACGGCCCAGCCTGGAGATGATGGAGCGGATCCAGGCGCTGGCGCCCGAGCAGACGAGCGCGGCCGCGGCTCTCTACGCGATGGCAGTGATGGACGTGCGTACCCTGTCCAGCACTCCGTACAACATCGGCACGTTGTACCTGCTGCCCGAAGTGCAGGCCGAACAGCTCGACACCTTCCGTCAGGAGCGCGGCCGACTGCTGCAGAGCTACGGCACCCTCGGCACCCTGGCAGCAACCGAGGCCGTGGCCCGCAGCCTGCCCGCGGAACGGATCGGCGAGCTGCTCATCCAGCTGGTGGAAGTCGTCATTCAGATACGGCGTTCCCGGGCACCCGAAGCGGCCGACACGGACACCATCGCGTCCTCGTGCCTGAGGCTGTGCGGACTCGGCGAGCCGGCCGTGACCGCCGCCCGCGAGGAGGCAAGCATCCTGCTCAACCGCTTGACGGACATCGACCCCCACGAGTAATTCCCGGCACATCGCGGGCGATGCTCGCCCTGCGGTGGAACTGGTCAGGCTGTGCTCCCTTGGAGGGGCCGAGCGAGTCGGTCATCCAGGTTTCGTTGGTGTCGGCGAGCCGTAGCCATTGCTCCCGGCCGACGTTCTCCGGGCTGACCGGGCTCAGGCGGCCTGACACACCTCAACCGATCCGGTGTCCGTGCCGACGATTAGTGTTCGGCAACATCCGCAAGTCCGGAGGGGCAGTCATGGCTGAGGATCCGATCGACCTGATCCGCCTGGAGGGGCACGGCAACAGCGTCATTCTCCGGATCGCGGGGAAGGAGAAGCGGAAGCGTCCCACCGAGGCCGATGTCCTGGTCGGAGAGTTCCTGGTCGATACGCCCTTCGTCCGTGGCACCCTCAAGACCTGGGTCTTCCCCGAGGACCTGCGGCAGTGGCAGCAGGCCCTCGACTCGCTCGACGCGGGACAGGACATCGCCTGGCGCGAGGGGCAAAGCAGTCCGTGGCTGTTCATCGAACTCGACGAGGACGATGACCGGTGCGAGGTCACGATCAAGGATCCCTCAATGACCCTGACGACGGTGACGGTCACCGTCCCAGTGGTCGATGCCTGGTTCGACGACGCATACCGACGCCTTGACTTGGTCCGGGAGACATGGCCCATGACCGAGTGAACCATGGCCAATGAACGAGATCGCCAGCCTCATTGGGTCAGGGCTCGCAATGGCTTGGTAGTAGACGTGCCAGACCCGTGCCGGATCGTGCGGGGAATCACGGGGAACACCGGACAGCAGCCCGGCAAGTAATCGGACGCCGACAGCACTCTCGCCCAGGTCAGCCGGGCAACCGCCCGTAGATCCCCTCAGCTTCCCGGGTTGAAAGTCCAACCTCGCAGTCCAGCAGGTGCCGAGTGGCAGGCTGCCTGGTGTGAGGTGGGGTGAGAGAGATGGCTTGGAACTCGGGCTCCAGAGGGCTTCTTCGTATCGCGCAACGGAGCGCCGCGCGAAGGCATCGGCAACGCCGCACCCGTCGGCTCCGAGCGCTGGCTCCGGCGGACACCAGCCGAGGCAATCGGGGCGGGCTGGTGATAGCCAGCCTGCCTGGTCTGGCCGCCTTGGTGCGGGCTGTTTCAGCGCTGTCAGTGGAGCAGGGCATGATCCGGTGGATGCGTTACACAACGTGGACTTCAGATCGCATGTTCGTCTCTTATAGGCAGTACTACCTTCAGGGCGACGACTTTCTCAGCGAGTACGACGACACCGACACGGTCGGGCGGATCTACGCGGGAAACAGCCTGGCAGCCGGGGGCCCGGAACACCTCACGGTGCTCGCGGGCACGCACACCGGCTGGATACGCCTGACCACCCAGCACTGTGCGGATGAACCACTTCTGCCGGGCCAGGAGTGGGAGACCGTAGTGGACGTAAGCATCTGCAGCACGAGTGGCATCCTGCGGCTATTCCGGTGGGGCGGAGATGTCGTGGAGGATGCCGGGAACTTCGCCACGATCGGCGCGGGCTGGTACCGCGTCCGCGTCCAGGCACGCGGACGCGATGAAGGCGATGCACACGAAGGCGACACCCCTGTGGAAGAGCACTTTCTGAGCGTCTGGCCGGCACCGCCGCAACCCGACACCGTCCACCGCGCAAACGACACCTTCGCCCGCACGCACTACGACCCCACCCGGCCTCCCGGCCAACCCATTCAGCCCTGAGCACGTACCTGTACTGCGTGGAGCAAACAAAGGTGTACGTCGACACGTGAGGTCGTGACGGCTGCCCTCGGCCGCGCAATGCCGGAGGGATGAGGTGTCCCGATGGCGGAGGGCTGACCGTTGAGGAGCGGGTTCGGCGTGAGCGGGTCCGGTTGGCGGCGGCTGATCTGATCGAGGTGGGGGCCAGCGACCGGGAGGTGGCCCGGCGGTTTGGGGTGACTCGGATGTCGGCGAACCGCTGGCGTCGGGCGTTGGCTGCGGGTGGTCGGCAGTCGCTGGTCTCCAAGGGCCCCGGGGGTGCCCGGCGACGGCGTCGTCGTCGCTCACGCACACCACATTCGTAACGCTTGTGTAGCAAGCCCGAAGACCGCCTTTGGGTGCAAGGAGAAGGATCGGCTCAGGATGGGTTTCCTGCCGGGAGGCGTCGTCCGTCTCGTTTCGTAGAGGCGATCACCACGGAAGCGAGGGCGGTCACGACCAGACTCCCCATCATGACCAGCATCACGCCGACCATAAAGAGGCCGCTGGCGTCGTCCGACCAGTCGTAAAAGGCGGCAACGGTCAGGCCCATGGTGGTGCCGAGCACAGCGCCCACGATGTAGCGCCGTGATGCCGCCCAGTACACCGGTACGAGCAGGGTCAGCACCAGTCCGATCACCTGCCACGCCTCGTACGGGCCGGTCGTCGAACCATCAGGCTGCACGTCACGATGCTGGTCCCAGCCCAGCCAGGCAGCCCACACCGCTAGCGATACCCCAGCCAACACGAGTATCGCCAGCAGTTGGGAAACGGGTTTCAGTAGTCCTTGGCGCATGTCCCAAGAGTTTCGGAGCATCCCACCACCGACCAGGGCACAAGTACTCAGCTCTGCCCGAGTACATGCGCCATGGGCACATCGTGATCTCGACGACCAGTCCGTTCGCATCGCTGGCGAAACGCTGCGAGGTGCCACCGCGCTTGCCCCTCGTGCGACCAGCAAACACCCAGGGCCGGCCTTCAGTGCGGTTCTGTCGCTGGGCGGGTCAACAGCAGAGGACCTGTGCCACGGCCTTACGGAAGTCGCCGGTGGCGAGTGCCTTGACCGGGATCGTGAAGTACAGCGTTCCGGCGTCACCCCAGCCCCATCCGAGGTCGGGGTCCTCGGCGAGCTGGAGCAGATGGACTGCGGGGCCGTCGGCGTCGCGGGACGACACCTGGAGCGTGTGCGAGGTGTCCGGCCAACCGAAGGCGCAGTGGCTGCCGGCGGTGTTGCCGTCGAGATCTCCCATCTCACGGAGAATGAGCGACGCTGCTCCCCAGTGCTGGTCCCTGTCGAAGTCCACGTCCTCGTCCTCGACGTCCCAGCAATCCGGGAGCATGGTCACCTCGGCCGCGTGGACGGGCGTTGCTGGGTAGGTTCTCGCTGGGGCGGGTGCCGCAGTCTCGACTGCCAGTGCAGGGTCGGCGGGAATCACGCGGAATACCTCGGATCCGTACAAGTCCAGTTTTCTGAACTCTTCGTACGGCAGGTCTGGATCGAGGTAGAAGAAGTTGAGCAGGCCAGGCCGTATGGGCAGTTCATTGCCCAGCCATGTAGCAAGGGCGTCGGTGTCCAGTACGGCATGGAGGGACAATGGAACCCCGCTCTGCTCGGGCCAGAAAGTCCCCGGTTCGAGGAAGGCCGGCCCACCGAGTCGGCATTGACCAGCGGCCTGGACGCTTCCCGCGGATCGGACCAGCCGAAAGCCGCGACGGGCCATGGCGGCGAACTGCCGACCGGCCTTCTCCCCGAGCCGTTCAGTGCATGCGCGGCTCAAACTGGCAGGGTCGTCGAACTGCATGCCGGGATCTTCTCAACTCCGTCCGGTCTCGGCCACCGTTGAGCCGAGGACCGAGCTTCCTGAGCAGTTATGGCTGCTTTTTCTCCAAGACGTACGTGCTGCGTGAGTCCGGATCGCTGAAGAAGAAGTAGAGCTCGAGCGCTTTCTTGTCGGTGCGCTTCAGCTCGAACGTCCAGGTGTAGGTCTTGGGTGGCTGGGGGTGGTCCGTAGGCGGGTCAACCGGCTCGTTGCGTTCCGGCGCGCGATCCGTCACCGCGGTGCGTGAGGTGAGCGTCAGCTGGACGTGCTGGCCGTCGTTCCAGCCGGTGCGCTGGTCGGTCAGCTTCCAGGTTCCCGTGCCTGACAGGCGCCACCTGTCGTCGAAGTCCCATTCCTGTCCGTCCAGGAGGCGGATGTCGGCCTTCCCGTCGGGCCGGAGGATGACGTTCGTCCGGTCGTAGCCGAGCCATGACCCCGCCACTTCCGCCGGTTTCGCGTCGTGCAGTGCGGGCACGTCGTCGTACATGTGCGGACTGCATCCCGCGAGGGCGAGCAAGCAGGTGACGAGTACCGCGTTCCTGCCTTTGGCCAGGCCGGATGTGTAGGTTGGCACGGCCGTCCCCTCCCTGCACCCCGAGCGTGGCCCCCATGTTGGCAGTTGTTTTGAACATGTTCAACTCTTGGGCCGTGCCGTCGGGTGGGCAGGGCTACAGGTAGTCCTCCAGGCGGGCGACCGTGAAGCCCTGTTGCTGGATGTGGCGCAGCAGGTTCGCTGTCATCTCGGTCATCGTCCTGCCCTTGAGCTCGGACGGGCCGCGGAAGTGGGCCAGGATGATGTCGCCCGGGTGGAGCTTCTTGTCGGGGGACTGGTACTGCATGTTCTTGATCTGCATGGACTCGCGCCAGAGGACGATCGCCTCGGCGCCGCAGGAGGCCGCGGCGGTGCGGGTGTTCTCGTTCCAGTTGCCGTAGGGCGGACGGAACAGCCTCGGTGTGGTGCCGTATTCGTTCTTCAGCCTGGTCTGCTGGCCGCAGATCTCCTCCTTCTGGGCGGAGGCGCCCAGGATGGGGAGGTTCGGATGGGTCAGTGTGTGGTTCTGGACGGCGTTGCCGAGGGCTTGGAGCTTCTTGAAGTAGCCGTAGTCGGAGCGTATGGCGGCGTCCGTCAGGAACATCGTGAAGGGGATCTTCAGTTCCCGCATCATCGTCACGAACTTCGGATCCTTGTCCGCCCCGTCGTCGAAGGTGAGGAAGACGATCTTTTCCTTGGTGGGTATCTCGCTGATCACCGGCACCTGACCTCCGGCAGCCGGGAGTTTCACCGGCTTGGTGGCAGGTGGGGCGGGGGGAGCGGCCAGCGGCTTGATGCCCCACTTGTGGTAGGCGGCCGCGGTCTCGGCGCCCGCCCTCGCGTTCGCGTTGCCACGTGCAGCCTGTGTGGGCGCTGCGGAGCGGGACGACGCGGCGGGACGGGGGTCCGCCTGGGGCTCAGCCGTGCAGCCCGCCGCAAAGCCCGTCGAGAGAAGGGCGCAGGCCAGCGCCGCTCCCCTGATCCGCCTGTTCATCGTGGTCCCCCCGTGTCACCGCACGCCTCAGCCTGTCCATCTGCTTGATGTCGAACAGGCGTCCGGGGTTCCGCTCCGACACGAGGACCGGTCACCGGTTAGGGGTTAGGGCCTCTCGTTTGGATCATGCCGGGCTCGCGGGCCCCGGTCCCTGATCCGGCCTGATCCAAACGAAAGACCCTAGAGGGCTACGGGCTACGGGCCGCCGGTCAGCACTCACTTGCCAGGCCGGTCGCCGGTCGGGTTCAGGACGCGGTGCCCGTGGCCGAGAAGACGCTGCCGGTGCTCGCGGCTCCGTAGAACCACTTGGCGTCGGCCTTGTCCAGAGCGATCCAGCCGTCGGCGGTCTCGTACGTGCCGATGCCCTCCGTGTTGTAGGAGAGGATCGTGCCGACGTAGACCGGCTCGTTCTCGGCGTCGCGCAGTTCCACCGCGTATGCGATCTCCGCGTTGTAGCGGAGGCCGTCGGTTTTGTTGGTGACGGTCAGCGTCTTGTTGTCGTGCTTCTCGTACACGGTCAACGGCCCATTGAAGGTGGGGCTCCTGTCGAAGCCCGAGGCCATCGGCATGACCCTGTCCCCGACGATCAGCGTGCGCCGGCCGCGGTCGATCGTGCCGCTGACGGGCACCGCCTCGGCAGGGGGTGACGAGACAGATGAGGGGGTGGGGGGAGACGAAACCGCGGGTGGGGCGGGGGCAGCCGGGGCCTGATGCTGTGTGCCGTTCCCGGCGGAGTCCAGCGTCAGCGTCAGTGTGAAGGCCACCAGGGCCAGGGCCGCCGCACCCGCGGTGAGGGTGCCTGCCATGCGGCGGCGCGTCCGGCGCACCGCACGGCGGCGGACCTCGGCGCCGGTCAGGACCGGCGGAGACTCGTGTTCCGCGGCGAACTCGCGGAGCGCGCTGGAGAGTTCCGTGGACTGTTGAGTGGAGAGTTCATCCGACACGGCCGTCCTCCTTCCGAGCCGCCCCGCCCGACGCGCCACCCGCTGCGCCGCCCACTTCCGTTGCGCCGCCCACTGCCTCGTCCACAGCCAGATGCTTCGCCAGCGCCGCCCGCCCCCGGGACAACCTGGCCTTGACCGTCCCCACCGGCACACCCGTCTCGGAGGCTACCTGCTCGACACTCAAGTCGCACAGATGGTGCAGGACGATCGCCATCCGCTGAGCCTTGGGCAATTGGCGCAGCGCGGCGACAAGTGCCGTGCGGTCGGGGTCGGGTCCCGGCGTGGACTCGGGTGGCGGCGTACGGCGTACCAGTTCCAGCCAGCGCTTGGCCCGGCGCCAGCGGCTGACCGCCAGCCGCATGGCCACCGTGCGGATCCATGCCTCGGGTGCCCCGTCCGCGAGGAAGTTCCTGCGCTGGTTCCAGGCCCGTACGAACGCCTCCTGGACCACGTCCTGCGCCTCGCCGTGATCCCCGGTGAACGCGGAGAGTTGGCCGATCAGACGGGGAAACGCGGCCGTGTAGAAAGCGTCGAACTCGTCCTCGGTCATGCCCCCACCGGAGTCTTGGAAATCCCGTGCAACCTGACCGCCCCCGCCGTGCGTACAGCTCCCGTAGGCCGCTCCATCGAAACACGACCCACGGGAAAGACGATGAACACGAGTGTCAGGATCCACCGGCCCACCACCGCGGGCGGCAGAGCCGACGAACTGCCGCCCCACCATGACGACTTCACCGTATACGCCCATGCGGTCTGGCCCCGGCTGGTCACCACCGCGCACCTGCTCTCCGGCGACCTCCACGAGGCGACGGAGCTGGTGCGGAACACGCTGGTGGGGGTGTATGCGCGGTGGCGACGGATACCGCGGGACGACGTGGACTTCTATGTACGGCGATCCCTCGTCAAGGGGTATCTGCGCCGGGCGCGCCGCCCTGCTCGCCACCGGAAGGCCCTGCTCCCAGTGGCATGGGGGGCCCTGTCGGCACGGCAGCGGGTGGTGCTCGTGCTGCTGCACTGGGAGGGCCTGGGCGAGGTGGAGATCGCCCAGCTGCTCGGCTGCTCGGCCGGCGCGGTCAGGAGCCATGCCCAGCGTGGACTGGCGGTCTGCGGGGGCGGTGTCGCGCGGCTTCGCGGGCTGTTCGAGGAGGCCGCCGAGGGTCTTGAGGGTGCCCTGGGCGTCGTACCGTTCGCCGTGCCCCTCGGGACCATCGAACGGCGGGGCCGGGCCCTGCGCCGCCGCCGCATCGGCGCGGTCGCGGCCGCCTGTGCGCTGCTGCTCGCACCGCCGGCCGTCTTCGCGGCCGGGCGGATCGGAGGCGCCGGCGCTACGGACGGGTCGGGCGCCAGGGTGGTCGACGTGGCGTCGAGCCCGATACGGATCGTCGCACCCGGTGAGCGGGTGGAGGCCGTGCCGGGGGTGCAGGTCTGGCTGACCGCCGACGGCAAGCACTGGTCGACGCCGCAGCGGTCCAACCAGTTCCGCGGCCTGGCGGAGGACACCGCCGAGCACACCGCCGAGGGGACTGGCCTGGGCATCGGCGAGAGCACCGCGGAGAACACCGCCGAAGTCATCGCCGACGACGGCGTCGAGCGCGGGAAGCCGGGTGTCTCGGTGCAGCCGGAGCCGGTGAACAGCGCGTACTTCCTGTCGGGCATGTACCACGGCCTGTCCACCGACCCGAGTCGCGTCGAGGCCTCCGTCGGCGGCGCCTCGGTCACCGGCGCGGTCCTCACGCTGGCGGGCACTCCGGGCTGGGGCGTCTGGTACGTGCGCGTACCGCTGTCGGCGGCGGTACTGAAGGCGGGCGTCGCCGCGGGCGGTTTGACGGTCAAGGTGTACGACGCGGCCGGCAGGGTCGTCGCGCGGTCCGGCGCCGAGTGAAGCGCCCCATGCCCAGGAACCGCCCCCGCCCGTGGCGCCCGACCGACTCCGCTGAAAGGCCTCCCGTGCACGAATCACCTGCGGCTCAGGAAACGACCGCTCAGGAAACGACCGCCCAGGAAGCCTCCGCCCAGGAAACCTCCGTTCAGGAAACGAGCGGCGGTCGGACGCGGCGTTCGAGACGCGCCCTGCGCATCCCGCTCCGTCGCCGCCTCCGCCGTACCCGGGGCCGTCGCCTGCGCCGCCTGCTCATCGCTTTCCTGGTGCTGATCGCGGGGCTGTGCACGGCGGCGGTCGTCGCGTACCAGCTCACGGACATCCCCGAGCCGCACCCGGAGACCGTCATCCAGAGCACGGTCTTCACCGACGACAAGGGGTCCTATCTGGGCCGGCGCGGTCCCGTCGACCGCCAGGAGGTGTCGCTGTCGCAGGTCCCGCGGTACGTCCAGGACGCGGTGATCGCGGCCGAGAACCGCTCCTTCCGCACGGACAAGGGGGTCTCGCCGCGCGCCGTCGGCCGCGCGGTGCTGGCCTCGCTGACCGGCGGCGAGCGGCAGGGCGGGTCCACCATCACCCAGCAGTACGTGAAGAACGCGCTGCTGAGCCCGGAGCAGTCGGTGTCGCGCAAGGCACGCGAGGCGCTGATCGCGATCAAGCTCGATCGCACGCGCTCCAAGGACGAGATCCTCGAGGGCTATCTCAACACGGTGTACTTCGGCAGGGGATCCGCCGGCATCCAGGCGGCCGCGCGCAACTACTTCGACGTGGACACCCGGAACCTGACCGTCTCCCAGGGCGCCGCGCTGGCGTCCATCGTCAACATCCCCTCGTACTACGAGAAGGCGGGCTCCGACCCGAAGGTGACCGCTAAGCTCAGGGACCGCTGGGAGTGGGTGCTCGACGCGATGGCGGCGAGCGGCAGCATCACGGCGAAGCAGCGCGCCGAGGCCGCGTTTCCGCCGTTCCGCTTCTATCCGCCGGGCACGACCGAGGGGCAGCGGCAGTACATGATCGACGTGGCCGCGAAGGAGGCCGCTGACCGGCTCGGCATCACCGAGGACCAGCTGGCGCGCGGCGGCTACACCGTGCGGACCACCTTCGACCTGGCGCTCCAGGACGCCGCCACCGAGCAGGTGAAGGACCTCAAGGGCCGCAAGGGCACCCGGCTGCACACCGCCGTCGTGGCGATCAAGCCCGGGGACGGGGCGGTGCGGCTGCTGTACGGGGGGTCGGACTACGCCCGGCAGCCGTTCAACGACGCGGTGGCCGGCGCGGTGGAGGCGGGGGAGGCGCTGGAGCCCTTCGGCGAGGTTCGGCCCGGCGCCCCGCTGACCGCGCTGCGCAAGACCGCGGCGCCCACCCCGCTGAAGCTGGCCTCGGCGTACGCGACCGTGGCGGCGAACGGGGTGTACGCGGCCCCGTACACCGTCACGAAGATCACCCGGGACGGACGTACGGTCTACACCGCGCGCCCCGCCACCCGGCGCGCGCTGGACGAGAAGGAGGCGTTGGTGGTGAACGCGACGATGTACAGGTGGCCGCGGGCCGGGGAGTCCGTCACCGCGAGCGCCGCGCGGACCTTCTTCACGGCCGGGGCGGGCGGCGGGATCACCCGCCGGACCGTGTGGTCCACGGCGCTGGACTCCCGGCTCGCGCTGACGGTCGTCCTCTTCGCCGACCAGCCCGGAAAGAAGAACACGACGGTGCCCGCTCAGCTGCCGAACCAGCCGGCGCCGACGGACTCCGCGGAGGAGACCGCGGCGCAGATCTGGCGGCTGGCCACCACGGGGGCGGAAGAGGCCCCCACTCCGGTGCCGGTGCCGGTGGCGGAAGCGGGCGAGGCCGCTCCTAGCTGAGGAGTGCCGTCGTCGCCCGGCACTCAGGCCACCACCCCCAGTCCGCAGCAGCGGCCCTGAAGGCAGCGGGCGCGGGCAGTGCGGCCGTCGTCGGTCTCGGTCGACATCTCCATCTCGCCTCCGGCGACACCGCCGGCCGCGTCGAACAGGCCCGCGCCTGCGCAGCTTCTCCTGGGGCGTCCGCGGGCTACGCCCCCGGGACCACGGCTGAGCCCGCACCATCGGCTCGAAATCGCCGACTTGGCGGGTGCAGCGCCGCAATCGCGTTGCCTCCCGCCCCTCGTGGCGGCTAGCGTCGCTCGGGTGACTGCCGGGTCGGCCTTGGGCCATGTACGAGTTGGGGTCCCGGCCTTGGTGTGAGGGCGGGGCGGGCGCGAGCGCCACCGTTTTCTCCGTGTCGTGTCGTGTTCCAACAGCAGCTCATCGACCCGGAGATACCAGCATCATGCCTTCCGTCCAGTTGAACCACACCGCCGTCTACGCCAGCGACCGCCATCTGTCCGCCGAGTTCGTCGCCGCGATCCTCGGACTACGGGTCGGCGCTCCGTTCGGGCCGATCCTGCCCGTCGACCTCGGCAACGGCGTGACCCTCGACTACTACGAGAAGCGGGACGAGCCGATCCAGGCTCAGCACTACGCGTTCCTCGTCCCCGACACCGAGTTCGACGCGATGATCGGCCGCCTGGAGGCCGTCGGCGTCACCTACTACGCCGATCCCAGCCACACCGAACCCGGGCAGGTCAACCGGCTGTTCGGTGGCCGGGGCGCGTACTTCGACGACCCCGACGGTCACAACATGGAGATCATGACGCGGCCGTACATCCGCCCCTAGGGCCTTTCGTTTGGATCAGGTCGCAGGGAAGTGACGGGGGCTGTTCGACGCCGGTGAGCGGGGTCTGGTGCGTGCCTCTGCAAGGCGGAGGAGGGCGTCGATGCGGAGCATCGGCAACCGACGACAACGCGGCAGAGGTGCGTGCCAGACCCCGCGTCTGCGGCGTGATCCAGACGACAGGCCCTAGCTAGGGCCTGTTGTGAAAGTGCCGACGGGCCGGACCAAGTGATGCCCAGGTCCGGCCCGTGCTCTCGCCCCTATAGGTCGAGCTGGTACTGGAGTGTCGTGTGTGTGGGCACGTAGCCGAGGCTGTCGCTGATGTGTCTCATGTGCGTGTTGCTGTCGGCGGTGTCGGTCAGGAGGCCGCCGAGGTCTGGATAGCGCCCGTGGGCTTGTCGGATCGACTCGGCCTTCATCCATCGGCCTAGGCCGTGTCCGCGGTGTTCGGGCAGCACGCCGGTGCCGTAGTGCTGACCATCACCCGTGCCGTTGCCGGGGACGACGAGTTCTGTGAACCCGGCGATCGAGTCGTTGGAGGTGTCGATGGCAACGACCGTGTGCAGCTGGTCGCCGCGATCTTCAACGGCCTTCGCCGCGGCCCGGACCCGGTCCACGTCCCAGACCACAATGCCGTAGTCGGTGTCGTCCATGGGCATGTCGTCCATGGCCCGGCGTGAGGCGGCAAACGTCTGGGCGAGGTCGTCAGGGACGGTTCCCTGCCATGACGCCAGCCGGTAGCCGGGATGCGGACGCTCGATGATCTCGGCGAGGGCGGTGGCATCCACGCCGGCCAGTGGCAGGCGGGCGAACCTCAGGGTGAGCACCTTGCGGAAGCCGCGGGCCGGCAGGAAGTGATCGCCGGGTGATCCGGCCTCGGCCTGCGCGACAACGCAGCGTCGGGCGTTGTCCCGGGCGGCGGACACGGCAGCGTCGAGGAGCCGGGAGCCGACGCGCTTGCGCCGCTCCACGGGGTGGACGTGGAGGGTCAGTTCGGCCAGGTGCTCTTGTCCGCCATCGAACAGGCGCAGAAAGGCCGTCCCGACGGGGATGGAATCGGCGTCGGACGCCAGCCATGCAAGGCGTCGGCTGTGCGCCCCGTGAGCGGGGTCGGTCAGTGGGGTGATGCGGAGCGACAAGGTGTCTCCGTCGTGAGGAGGTGGCAAAGGGCAGTACGCGGGCTCAACTGCTGGGCACTCCTGCGCATGTGCTCCACACCTCCTCGTCGACAGTGCCGGTCCGGAACGACATGGACGGCTGGGCGAACTTAGCTGGCCCATCGCCTCCTCGGCAAAGGGTTAACTGAAGGCGGTGCGACCATGCCGCTCACAGCCACTCGTTGATGGCCGCGACCAGTACGGTTGCCTCATAGCGAACGGCGCAACGCTCGTGATCAATACACCTAGCACCCGCGGCTACACCGACAGCGGCACCGGATGCACCTCGTCGGCCATGTGGCCGGTGCGCTCGTGGATGCGCTGGACCGCCTCGGCCGAGGGGGCCTCGGAGAGGCAGTAGACGATGCCGGAGTCCGGGTCGGCCCAGGCGCGTTCGAAGTGCACGCTCTCATCGCCTTCTATGGCGAGATCGGCCTGGTGCGCCTCGCGCAGCTGCTCGGCCGTGATCCCGTTCATACCGTGGTGGACGTCCATGAACTTGGGCATGACGTCGCGCCTCCTTCCGCCGGTGCGCTCATCGGTCTCTGTTCCCTACTGCCTCCATCGTGCGCCCGTGCCACCGGCGGGGCGACCGCAGCAGGAAGGGCCCCGGCCGACGCGCCGGGGCCCTTCACCGTCGTACGAGATCTACGGCTTTTCCCCGTACGAGGATCTACCGCTTTCCCACGTACGAGATCTGCCACCTCACCCGCACTGACACGGGTTGCCCGACTGGCACCCGCACCCGCACCCCGAGCCGCAGCCGCACGCCGCGAGCAAGGGCAGGGCCCTCGTCTCGGTCGGCTGTTCGGTCTGGCGTTCCTGGGTGGGGTCGGGAGTGGTGCTGGGGGAATCGGCCATGGGTTCCTCCTTGACTGACGGCACCCCCGAGCTGGTGCCTGTGTCCATTGGACGCCCGCCACGCTGGGCGCATCAACGGCGCACTGAGGCTCTTGCGCGCCCCGGACAGCCACCTTTTCACCCCAGAAGGAGGCAGAGAAGGAACCAGCAGGACCAGCGGGCTTACAGCCCCTCCGCCCCCGCCACCGGCTGGATCTCCGGCTGTACGTCCGCCTGCAGCTCGTCCGCGTGCTCACCCGTCACCAGGAACACCACACGCTTGGCGACCGCCACCGCGTGGTCGGCGAACCGCTCGTAGTAGCGGCCGAGCAGCGTCACGTCGACGGCCGTCTCGATGCCGTGCTTCCAACGGTCGTCCATCAGGTGCTGGAAGAGCGTGCGGTGCAGCAGGTCCATCGCGTCGTCGTCCGTCTCCAGCTGGAGCGCCAGGTCGACGTCCTTCGTGATGATGACCTCCGCCGCCTTCGCCATCAGACGCTGCGCGAGCTGGCCCATCTCCAGGATGGTCGCGTGCAGGTCGTGCGGGATCGCACGCTCGGGGAAACGCAGTCGCGCCAGCTTCGCCACGTGCTGGGCCAGGTCGCCCGAACGCTCGAGGTCCGCCGACATGCGCAGCGAGGTGACCACGATCCGCAGGTCCGTCGCCACCGGCTGCTGCCGGGCCAGCAGCGCTATCGCCCGCGCCTCCAGGTCGTGCTGCAGATCGTCGACCTTCTTGTCGCCCTCGATCACTGTCTCGGCGAGCTTCAGGTCGGAGTCGAGGATGGACGTCGTGGCGCGCCCGATGGCCGACCCGACCAGCCGGGCCATCTCCACCAGACCGTCGCCGATCGAATCCAGTTCCTCGTGGTACGCGTCCCGCATCAGGGTTCCCTCTCGTACGTGTTCTTCGGGGGTTCCGGGGGCCGGGGCTCCGGCGCGAAACCGGCGGTGCGAACCCCACGCTCCCACGTTCTGGCCCGTACGCGTCTGTTTCCGCCACCCCAAATGAACCATTACTGGCTCCAAGGTGAACTCTGGGCGACGAGTGTTCGAGGTCGCAGCCGGATGGCTGTGGCCGGGCGGTATCCCATGCCTAACCTGGACGCATGGACGTGAACGCGGCGGTCGCCGCAGCGGCAGCGATCGCCGGGGTGCTCACCGGCGTGATCGCCATGCTGGCGTTCCGCTGGAGCGAGCGGGAGCAGGCGCGTCCGACGCGTACCTCCCTGCACACGGACCCGGTGCTTCCGCCCGGCGTGGACACCGTCCTGTCCGTGCTGCGCTCCTCGGCCGTCGTCCTCGACGAGGCCGACGCCGTCGTCAAGGCCAGCTCCGCCGCGTACGCCCTCGGACTGGTCCGCGGCGGCAAGCTCTCCGTCGAACCCATGCTCCAGATGGCCCGCGACACCCGGCGCGATGGGGAGATACGCCAGGTCGAACTGGACCTGGCCCGGCGTGGCACCGGCCGCGGCGAGGCACTCGCCGTCTCCGCACGCGTGGCACCCCTCGGCTCCCGGCTCGTCCTCCTGCTCGTCGAGGACCTCACCGAGGCCCGGCGCATCGAGGCCGTACGGCGCGACTTCGTCGCCAACGTCAGCCACGAGCTCAAGACCCCCGTCGGCGCGCTCTCCCTCCTGTCCGAGGCTGTCATGGACGCCTCCGACGAGCCGGAGGCCGTGCAGCGCTTCGCCGGACGCATGCAGATCGAGGCGACCCGCCTGACCAGCCTCGTGCAGGAGCTCATCGACCTCTCCCGGGTCCAGAACGACGACCCACTTGAGGACGCCGAGCCGGTGCGCGTCGACGAACTGGTCGCCGAGGCCATCGACCGCTGCCGGCACGCGGCGGGCACCAAGCAGATCACCATGGCCGCCTCGATCCGGCCCGCGCCACCCGCCCCGCCCGCGTCGCCCTCGGCCGAGGGCGACGACGGACGCCTCACGGGCACCGGCGAGCTGCACGTCTGGGGCCACCGCGGCCAGCTGGCCGCGGCTCTCGGCAACCTCGTCGAGAACGCCGTCAACTACTCGCCCGCCCGCACCCGCGTCGGCATAGCGGCCCGCAGGGTGCCCACGCCCGGCGGCGACCTGATCGAGATCGCCGTCACCGACCAGGGCATCGGCATCTCCGACAAGGACAAGGAGCGCATCTTCGAGCGCTTCTACCGCGTCGACCCGGCCCGCTCCCGCGCCACCGGCGGTACGGGCCTCGGGCTGGCGATCGTCAAGCACGTGGCCGCCTCGCACGGCGGGGAGGTCACGGTGTGGAGCTCAGAGGGACAGGGCTCCACGTTCACCCTGCGGCTGCCGGAGGCGGGCGCCGCCCGCGACCGGGCCCAGCAGCACCCCGACCTCGACTCCGACCTCGACGCCGACAACGACGACTACGACGAGGACACCCGGGACACCGGGGACATCGGGGCCGGGCGGTCCGCCGCACCGTCCCGGTCCCGGTCCCAGTCCCACGACTCACCCCCCGACTCAACCGCGTACGAAACGCTTTCCGCCCCGGAGGTCCTTCCGTGACCCGTGTGCTCGTCGTCGAGGACGAGGAGTCCTTCTCCGACGCCCTGTCGTACATGCTCCGCAAGGAGGGCTTCGAGGTCGCCGTCGCGACCACGGGCCCCGACGGACTCGACGAGTTCGAGCGCAACGGCGCCGACCTCGTCCTCCTCGACCTGATGCTGCCGGGGCTGCCCGGTACGGAGGTCTGCCGCCAGCTGCGCGGCCGCTCCAACGTCCCCGTGATCATGGTGACCGCCAAGGACAGCGAGATCGACAAGGTCGTCGGCCTGGAAATAGGGGCCGACGACTACGTCACCAAGCCGTTCTCCTCACGGGAACTGGTCGCGCGTATCCGCGCCGTGCTGCGCCGCCGCGGCGAGCCCGAGGAGGTCACCCCGGCCGCCCTCGAGGCGGGCCCGGTCCGCATGGACGTCGACAGACACGTCGTGACGGTCTCCGGCTCCAAGGTCGACCTCCCCCTCAAGGAGTTCGACCTCCTCGAGATGCTGCTGCGCAACGCCGGCCGCGTCCTCACCCGCATGCAGCTCATCGACCGCGTCTGGGGCGCCGACTACGTCGGCGACACCAAGACCCTCGACGTCCACGTCAAGCGCCTCCGCGCAAAGATCGAACCCGACCCCGGGGCGCCGCGGTACCTGGTGACGGTGCGGGGGCTCGGCTACAAGTTCGAGCCGTAGACGGGCCTTGGCGGCGAGCCGCCGGGCGGAGTCCGGCGCAGCGCTCCGAAGCCCGCGTAGCGGTGCGAGGAGTGCGTCGCGGATGGTGCTCGAACCCGACCCGGGGGCGCCGCGGTACCTGGTGACGGTGCGGGGGCTCGGCTACAAGTTCGAGCCGTAGGCCGTAGGCCGCACGCATACGAAGTAAGGGCGGGACCTCCGAAGAGGTCCCGCCCTTTCGCGTGTACGGCCGCTCAGTGGCCCGCCGCAGACTCCGTAGCCGTCGCGTTCGGGGACGCCGACCCGGAGGGCGAGCCGGACGGGGAGGGCGAGCCGCTGGTCGCGGGGGAGCCGCTCGGGGAGGGCGAGCCCGAGGGGGACGCGGAGGCGCCCGGAGCCGACGGGACCTCGCTCGGGCCCCACTTGGAGAAGTAGCTGTCGGACGGGACGACGAAGGCGCGCAGGCTCACGTCCCCGGTCTTGCTGAAGGTGAAGGTGACCTTCTGGGCGTTGCCGTCCGCGACGGCCTCACCGATGCCCGCCACCACGGCGGAGGCGTTGTTCGCGCCGCCGATGACGACCGAGCCGCCGGCCGGGATGCTCAGCTTGCCGTTGCCCTTGGCGGGCTTGATCTCGACGGGCTTGTCGACGCCGTCCACGGTGATCGAGTCCAGCGTCTGCGCGGTGCCGCCGCTGTTGAACACGGTGGCGGAGATCGCGGCGGGGCCGGTCGACTCCGGCTCGGACCGGGTGATGACGACCGCGTTCTGGATCTTGATGTCGCCGACGCTGGTGGCCGCGTTGTCCGGCTTGATCTCCAGCGTCTGGGAGTTGTTGCCGGCGCCGCAGGCGGCGAGCGAGGCGATCGAGAACGCGATGGCGGAAGCGGCGAGGGCGCCGCGTCGAAGGCTGCTGCTCACGGCGGCGGCAACTCCTTGAACGCACGGGGGCCGCTTCGTCCTTGTAAAGCAGCCCTAAGGGTCAGTCAGCGGCCCTTAGGTTACCGAGCCGTCCTCGCGCCGCCGCACCCGACCCTCCCCCGAGCCGTCGGCTTCCCTCATGCAGGCGGTCGTCCGACCATCACCACAGGCCACAAGTGACCCTGGAGTCACTTTGATCACTCAGACGGCCGACATTGTCATAAGGCCCCGGCTCGCAAATCTTCCGTGAACGAATGCGTGATCACCCGAAGAATTGATCACCGAGCGATCGTGATCAATTCTTGATTCGTCTCGTATCCCACTCCGCGCACCGAACGGAGTAGCGGAAGTCGAGCACTTGGAACCGGACATTTGGGGATGTTCGGCCGCCTGGAGGAGCCTCCGGATGTGTGTAACGTACGCGTTTCACCTCCACCGGACAGCACGTCCCACCTGCGAATACCTGCTTCCGATCGCCTCGCGCAGCACGTCCATGTTGCTGTTGTCAAGCCCCGAGATATGCCCTGACCTGCGAAAACGCCATTCAGTAGACGCCGTATCCGTGTTACTCTGGATAGCCACGGAAGGGGTACCTGTCACATGACGTTCAAGGTTGGCGACACCGTGGTCTATCCCCATCACGGGGCCGCGCTGATCGAGGCTATCGAAACTCGCCAGATCAAAGGCGTGGACAAGACCTACTTGGTGCTGAAGGTCGCCCAGGGTGACCTGACAGTGCGTGTGCCAGCGGACAATGCGGAGTTCGTCGGCGTGCGTGATGTGGTCGGTCAGGATGGGCTGGACCGGGTCTTCGAGGTGCTGCGCGCGCCATACGCCGAGGAGCCCACGAACTGGTCCCGTCGCTACAAGGCAAATCTTGAGAAGCTCGCCTCCGGCGATGTCATCAAGGTCGCGGAAGTCGTGCGTGACCTGTGGCGTCGTGAGCGCGAGCGCGGGCTGTCCGCGGGTGAGAAGCGCATGCTCGCCAAGGCCCGCCAGATCCTGGTGAGCGAGCTCGCCCTCGCGGAGAACACCAACGAGGACAAGGCCGAGGCGCTGCTCGACGAGGTCCTCGCGTCCTGACGCAGGCGCAAGCCAGCCTCTGCTCAGCACTCAGCACATCGAAATGCCGCGGTGCCCGATGACGTTTTTGCTGTCGCCGGGCGCTGCGGCATGTTCGCGCTCAGATGCCGTACGCCGAGGTGGGGCCCCCCGATACTTGGCGTGCCGGGCCCGGGCGGCTCTCTCGACCGGTGTCACGGAAGGGTCCGGTCAAGGCGTCGCGCCCGGCACTCCCCCGAGCCTGGCGAGCGCGGGGTACGCCCAGGCCATACCCAACTAGGCCGAGCACACAAACCTGACAGGAACCGATGTCTGACGATTCGCGACCTTCGCCCGCGCAAGCAGCCCCCACGGGCACCGGCGCGGCAGCCCGTACGAGCACCGGCCAGGCGGCCCGTTCGACCGCCCGCACCGCCGCAGTGATCCCGGCCGCCGGCCGGGGCGTACGGCTCGGCCCGGGCGCCCCCAAGGCGCTTCGCGCGCTGAACGGCACCCCCATGCTCGTCCACGCGGTCCGCGCGATGGCCGCCTCCCGGGCCGTCTCCCTCGTGGTGGTCGTCGCTCCGCCCGAGGGCGCCGCCGAGGTCAAGAGCCTGCTCGACGCGCACGCCCTGCCCGAGCGCACCGACTTCCTCGTCGTCCCCGGCGGCGACACCCGCCAGGAGTCCGTGAAGCTCGGCCTCGACGCACTGCCCCCCGACTACGACATCGTCCTCGTCCACGACGCCGCCCGCCCGCTCGTCCCCGTCGACACCGTGGACACCGTGATCGAGGCCGTACGCGAAGGCGCCCAGGCCGTCGTCCCCGCGCTGCCCCTCGCCGACACCGTCAAGGAGGTCGAGCCCGCCACCGTCGCCGGCGACCCCGAACCGGTCGTCGCCACACCCGAACGGGCCCGGCTGCGCGCCGTCCAGACACCCCAGGGCTTCGACCGCGCGACCCTGATCCACGCCCACGAGACGGTGACCGACGACGTCACCGACGACGCCGGCATGGTCGAACGGCTGGGGCTGCGGGTCGTGGTCGTACCGGGCCACGAGGAGGCCTTCAAGGTGACACGCCCCCTCGACCTCCTCCTCGCCGAGGCGGTCCTGACGCGCAGGAGGCTCACCGATGGCTTCTGAGGCGTCCGACTTCCCGCTGCCCCAGGTGGGCATCGGCACCGACATCCACGCCTTCGAGGACGGCCGCGAACTGTGGTGCGCGGGACTGAAATGGGAGGGCGAAGGCCCCGGCCTCGCCGGGCACTCCGACGCCGACGTCGTCGCCCACGCCGCCTGCAACGCGCTGTTCTCCGCAGCCGGGCTCGGCGACCTGGGACAGCACTTCGGCACCGGGCGGCCCGAGTGGTCCGGCGCCTCCGGCGTAACCCTGCTGACGGAGGCCGCCCGTATCGTCCGCGCGGCCGGATTCCGGATCGGGAACATCGCCGTCCAGGTCGTCGGACCCCGCCCGAAGATCGGCAAGCGCCGCGACGAGGCCCAGAAGATCCTCTCCGACGCGGCGGGCGCCCCCGTCTCGGTGTCCGGCGCCACCACGGACGGCCTCGGATTCCCCGGCCGCGGCGAGGGCCTGATGGCCGTCGCCACGGCGCTGGTAGCCCGTACGGACTGAGACCGCGGCATACAGGTCACAAAAACGCGCCCCTTGGCCGGAACCGACGCAAGGCACTTCCACCGGCCCACTACTCTGGAGTGGTGACTATTCGCCTGTACGACACCAGCGCCCGGCAGATCCGTGACTTCACCCCGCTCAAGCCGGGTTGCGTCTCGATCTACCTCTGTGGCGCCACCGTGCAGGCGGCACCGCACATCGGGCACATCCGCTCGGGCCTCAACTTCGACATCATGCGCCGATGGTTCGCCCACCGCGGCTACGACGTGACGTTCATCCGCAACGTCACCGACATCGACGACAAGATCATCGTCAAGTCGGCCGACCAGGGCCGCCCCTGGTGGGCCATCGGCTATGACAACGAGCGCGCGTTCAACGACGGCTACCAGGCACTGGGCTGCCTGCCCCCGACGTACGAACCCCGCGCCACCGGGCACGTCCCCGAGATGATCGAGATGATGCGCGGCCTCATCGAGCGCGGGCACGCCTACGAGGCCGACGGCAACGTGTACTTCGACGTGCGCTCCTTCCCGGAGTACCTGCGCCTGTCCAACCAGGAGCTCGACAACCTCCTCCAGCCGTCCGGCGAGGGCGAGACCGGCAAGCGCGACCCCCGCGACTTCGCCATGTGGAAGGCGGTCAAGCCCGGCGAGCCCAGCTGGGAGACGCCGTGGGGCAGGGGCCGGCCCGGCTGGCACCTCGAGTGCTCCGCCATGGCCCACAAGTACCTCGGCACCGCCTTCGACATCCACGGCGGCGGACTCGACCTGATCTTCCCGCACCACGAGAACGAGATCGCCCAGGCCAAGGCCTACGGCGACGAGTTCGCCGAGTACTGGGTGCACAACGCCTGGGTCACCATGAGCGGCGAGAAGATGTCCAAGTCGCTCGGCAACTCCGTCCTCGTCAGCGAGATGGTCAAGCAGTGGCGGCCCATCGTCCTGCGCTACTACCTCGGCACCCCGCACTACCGTTCCATGATCGAGTACAGCGAGGAGTCGCTGCGCGAGGCCGAGTCCGCGTTCGCCCGCATCGAGGGCTTCGTGCAGCGCGTCGTCGAGAAGGCCGGGGGAGTCGTCGAACCCGCCGCCGAAGTACCGCCCGCCTTCGCCGACGCCATGGACGACGACCTCGGCGTCCCCCAGGCCCTCGCCATCGTCCACACCACCGTCCGACAGGGCAACTCCGCCCTCGCCGCCGACGACAAGGAAGCCGCCGTCGCCCGCCTCGCCGAGGTGCGCGCCATGCTCGGCGTCCTCGGACTCGACCCCCTCGACCCGCACTGGGCCGGCGAGATCGACCGCGGCGACGACCTCCACGGCGTCGTCGACAGCCTCGTACGCCTCGTGCTCGACCAGCGCGAAGCCGCCCGCACCCGCAAGGACTGGGCCACCGCGGACGCCATCCGCGACCAGCTCAACCAGTCCGGACTCGTCATCGAGGACAGCCCCCAGGGGCCCCGGTGGAGCCTCGGCCCACGCTGAGCCCGAGCCCGGAATCTTGATCGATTGTGCCGCCCGGGCAGCCGGGCGGCACACTTCATAGACGTACGTATCCGACGCACCACAGAGACAGGTAGGTCATGGCCGCGAACAACCGTCGCATGTCCGGCAAGAAGGGCGCGCAGGTCGGCAGTGGCGGCCAGCGACGCCGAGGCCTCGAGGGCAAGGGCCCCACGCCCCCCGCCGAGATGCGCAAGGGACACAAGAAGAACCGCATCGCCACCTCCAAGGCGAAGCAGACCGCGCGCCGCCCCGCGCCACGCGGCCGAGGCGGGAAGTCCACATCCGAACTCGTCGTCGGCCGCAACCCCGTCTTCGAGGCGCTGCGCGAGGGCGTACCCGCCACCACGCTCTACGTCCAGCAGTTCATCGACAACGACGAGCGTGTGCGCGAAGCACTCCAGCTCGCGGCCGAACGCGGCGGCATCAACCTCATGGAGGCCCCCCGCCCCGAGCTCGACCGCATGACCAACGGCCTCAACCACCAGGGCCTCGTCCTGCAGGTCCCGCCCTACGAGTACGCCCACCCCGAGGACCTCCTCGACGCCGCCCACGACGAGGGCACCGACGCGCTCATCGTCGCCCTCGACGGCGTCACCGACCCGCGCAACCTCGGGGCCGTCGTCCGCTCCGTCTCCGCCTTCGGCGGCCACGGCGTCGTCGTCCCCGAGCGGCGCGCGGCCGGCATGACCGCCGGCGCCTGGAAGACCTCCGCCGGCACGGCCGCCCGTACGCCCGTCGCCCGCGCCACCAACCTCACGCGCGCCCTGGAGGCCTACCAGAAGGCCGGCGTCACCGTCGTCGGTCTCGCCGCCGACGGAGAGGCCGAACTCGGCGACCTGGAAGCCCTGGAGGGCCCCGTCGTCATCGTCGTCGGCAGCGAGGGCAAGGGCCTGTCCCGCCTCGTCGGCGAAACCTGCGACTTCCGCGTCCGCATCCCGATGCCCGGCGGCGCCGAGTCCCTCAACGCGGGTGTGGCGGCGGGGATCGTGCTGTACGAAGCCTCTCGTCGGCGGGCCTGAACGCACGTCCGTAGATTCACCGGAACGGGTCAATTCCGGCGAGGAGGGCAACCTTGACGGGGTCCGGACAGATCCGCCGAGTCAAGACAGTGTCCTAACGACACGTCACTCGGTTAGATGAGTGTGGACACCAGAACACCCCGCACACCCACGGGGGACCGCTCGTCGGGATACGACGACGCTCCCGCGCTGAGCATGGTGAAGGTGCCGAGCGATCCGGCGCAGGTCATCGTCAATCACGCGAGCTTCCGCGTGCAGTTGGGCGCATCGACCCGGCGCGGCGGACCATCCCAGCGGATCGCACGGCACCTGAGCGCCACCCAGGACACCGCCCGCATGCCCGTCGTCGGCACGACGAGCAGAGCGGGCGCGGCCGACAGCACGCGCCGCCGCCCCGTCGTCTGGAGCGGCAGGTCCGCCCCCGACGACACCGGCGCCCACCGGCTGCTCCAAGCCGTGCGGGCCGGCAGCGTCAGCCATGACCAACCCACCACCGACGCCGGAGCCACCCAGGTCATCCCCCGCGTCGACACCCACGGCGGCTACCCCGACGACGGCTACGCCGACCTCGACCAGACCGTCGCAACCCCCGTCGTCGGCGCCCAACGCACCTACGGCTCCGGCGACACCTCGCTCCTGCCGAACATGCGCACCACCGGCAGCGCCTACGGCGAACCCCCCTACACCGCCTCGCAGTTCGACACCCGCGAGGAAACCGACGAGGCGGACACCCGCCCCCGGCCGCACGGCAGACGCCAGAGCGACGACCCCGCCCGGCACGCCTACTACCCCGGCCGCCGTATGAACCTCGGCGTGGTCCTGCTCCCGCTGCGGGTCCTGCTCGGCTTCATCTCCATCTACGCCGGCATGAGCAAACTGTGCGACCCCGTCTACTTCGACGGCGGCAAACGCGGCTCCATGGTGAAGTGGCTCAACACCCTCCACCCCTGGGAAGTCGCCGAACCCCTCCGCCAGTTCGCCTTCCACCACCCCGTCGGCTCCGGCCTCGTCCTCGCCTTCCTCCAGGTCATCGTCGGCGTCCTCACCGTCCTGGGCTGCTGGCAGCGCGTCGCCGCCATCGGCGGAGCCCTGCTCTCCGCCGCCCTCATCGTCACCGTCAGCTGGAAGACCGTCCCGGTCTACGAGACCCCCGACTTCATCTACCTCGCCGCCTGGTCCCCCCTGATCATCGCCGGCGCCCCCGTCTACTCCATCGACGGCCGCCTCGCCGCCGGAGCCTGGCGCCGCCTCGGCCCCCGCTCCGACCTCTGGGAACTCCGCCGCTACGTCCTGCGCCGCGGCGCCCTCGTCACCACCGTCGTCACCGGCCTCACTCTCCTCGTCGGCTCTCTCCTCGGCGGCGCCGTCCGTGACGCCGACCGCATCGTCGTCCCCCGCCCCGGCGAAGCCCCCCGCAACGAACAGCCCGGCTCCCCGCTCCCACAGGACCCCGCCGAGCGCGAACAGCGCCAGAGCCCGTCCGCGTCCACCTCACCCACCCAGGGCGCCACCGCGGGCACCACGCCTTCCGACGCCGCCACCACCCCTGGCGCCACCCGCGACACCGGCACCGCCACCGGCGGCACCCCCAGCGAAACCCAGGGCACCACCGGCCAGGCCCCGCCCCAGCAGACCACCCCCGCCGGTCAGGCCCCCAGCACCACCTCCGGCCCCACCTCCGGAGGCACCGCCACCGGCGGCCCGTCGGGCGGCTCCAGCGGCTCCGGCGGCAGCTCCTCCTCGGGCCAGTCCGGCCTCGTAGGCGGCCTGTTGGGGTAACCGAGCCGGTGGGCGGGATGCTGGGCACGCCTGCCGGCTGAACACCCCGGCCCACACGACGAAGGGTCCCGCACGATGATGTGCGGGACCCTTCGACGTACGGTGCGTGCGGCGCGCCCCTTCAAGGACGCGGCCCTCAACGCCCCAAAGCAGCCAGCTCCTTCGCCGCCTCCGTCAAATCCTTCGCCGTGTCGATCGCACGCCAATACGCGCCCTGCGGAAGCGGAAAGCCGGCCAGTCGCCGCTCACGGGCCAGATGCGGAAACGTCGTCCGCTCATGGTCCCCCCGCTCCGGCAGAAGCCCCGAGAACTCGGGGGAGAAGACATACACACCCGCGTTGATCTCGAACGTCGACGGCGGCGCCTCGATGAAGTCCGTGATGTGCCCGAACCCGTCCGTCTTCACCGCACCCCACGGAATGCGCGGCCGTGCCAACGCCAGGGTCGCGACCGCATCGCGCTCGGTGTGGAAGTCCGCCATCTCGCGCAGCGAGAAACGCGTCCAGATGTCGCCGTTGGTGGCGTACCAGGGCCGGTCCGGATGCGGAAGATGCCCGGCCGCGTACTTCAGACCACCACCGCGGCCCAGCGGCTCCGTCTCGACGACCGTCGAGACCGACACCGGCAGCTCGGCCGCCTCGAGCCACTTCTGCAGGACACCGGCGAGATGACCGCACGAGACCACCACATCGGTCACGCCCTCCTCGGCGAGCCAGGTGATCTGATGACCGATGATCGGCGTCCCCGTACCGGGGATCTCGACCATCGGCTTGGGCCGGTCGTCAGTGTAGGGACGCAGCCGCGACCCCTGGCCACCGGCCAGGATCACGGCTTGCGTGGGGCGGGACGCCACGTGCGGATCGGTCATGACCGAACTGTACGTGGCGCCCCGCCCGGGACTGCGCCTGTACGCGTGCTCAGACGTGCGCGGCCGCCACCCCCGTCGCGAAGGACGTGTCACAGACCGGCCGGGCGAACGACTGCGCCCGAGTCGGCCCGTACACACGGACCGCGGCCCGGCCGAGGGCACGGGCGATGGAGACGCAGTGCTCGGCCAGCGACGGACGCTCGTTCACCGCTTCCTGGAGGTGGGTCAGAGCGACACCCGGGTCCTTCTCCTGCAACTCGGTCAGGAGCTGGTCGCGCAGCACGTCCTCAGGGGCGCGCGGGGCGGAGCGGGAGGTGCGGTCCGGGGCGGAGACGTCGGAGGCGGTGAGCACCGAGTCCGAGGGGTTCCCCGACCAGTTGACCCGGGTGACCGCGAGGGTCCCCGAGAGCACCAGGACGACGGGCAGGACGAGGGCGAGGGAGCGGCCGATCCGGCGGGCGGGGCCCCGGCCGCGTCGCGGCAGCTGAGTGGTGGAGTGCTTCACGGAGTGCTTCACGCGAGTGAGGGTAGCGCCCGGTAGTGTTTCGAAGACATTCAGTCACCGATACGGGTGATGAGAGCGTCCCTCTTTCTAGGTACGGGGTTGACGCACGCCGCTCGAAATGACCGGTCTGCCGGGGTATTTGTCGCGCAACGGAAAAGGCCCCGCAGCAGCCTGCGGGGCCCTCTTCGTCAACCCGGGTGAATTCACCCGGGGTTGTACCGCTCGAAGCGTGACGCGTCAGTCGGAGAGACGCGCGCCCGTGGACGTCGAGAACACGTGGGTCTCACCGGCGCGCGGCACGACGTGCAGCGTGCTGCCCTTCTCCGGCACGTCACGGCCGCTGACACGGACGACGAGGTCCTTGGAGTCGGCGCCGACCTTGGCGGTGCCGTAGACGTACGCGTCGGCACCCAGCTCCTCGACCACGTTCACGGTCACCGCGAGGCCCAGCTCCGCGTCGGCACCGGCCACGTCGAAGTGCTCAGGGCGGACACCGACCGTGACGGTCTTGTCGGTGGCGGCGGAGAGCGCGTCACGCTGCACCGGAACGACCGACTTGCCGAACTTCACACCGCCGTCGGCGATCGGGACCTCGACCAGGTTCATGGCCGGGGAACCGATGAAGCCGGCGACGAAGAGGTTCGCGGGCTTGTCGTACATGTTGCGCGGGGTGTCGATCTGCTGGAGCAGACCGTCCTTGAGGACCGCCACACGGTCGCCCATCGTCATGGCCTCGACCTGGTCGTGGGTGACGTAGACGGTGGTGATGCCGAGACGGCGCTGCAGCGACGCGATCTGCGTACGCGTCGAGACACGGAGCTTGGCGTCCAGGTTGGACAGCGGCTCGTCCATGAGGAACACCTGCGGCTCACGCACGATCGCGCGACCCATGGCGACACGCTGACGCTGACCACCGGAGAGCGCCTTCGGCTTGCGGTCCAGGTACTCGGTCAGGTCGAGGATCTTCGCGGCCTCCTCGACCTTCTGCCGGATCTCCGCCTTGTTCACACCGGCGATCTTGAGCGCGAAGCCCATGTTGTCGGCGACCGTCATGTGCGGGTACAGCGCGTAGTTCTGGAACACCATGGCGATGTCCCGGTCCTTCGGCGGCAGGTGCGTGACGTCACGGTCACCGATACGGATCGCGCCGGCGTTCACGTCCTCGAGCCCGGCGAGCATGCGGAGCGAGGTCGACTTACCGCAGCCGGACGGGCCGACCAGAACGAGGAACTCCCCGTCCTCGATCTCGATGTCGAGCGCGTCTACGGCGGGCTTCGTGGAACCCGGGTAGACCCGGGTCGCCTTGTCGAACGAGACAGTGGCCATGGTGAATGGGCCCCCTTCTACCGGCAGGAACGTGCCGGACGATCCGTTGTAGGAAGGTGGTGAGCCTCGGCGGACAGCCCGCCGTGGTGTAGTCCACACACGTGAACTGGGTCAGGACGGTACCTGGCGATCGCGCGTGTGTCAGTAGTTGTGGGGCTGTGAACTTCGCGGAAATTTTCGAGAGGGGCAGAGCAACGCACTTTTGACCTGCATCGCTTCCTGCTTCATCACACACCGCCACCCGCACAGGGCCCTGGCGAGCCTTGTCCGAACGGTCTTACACGCGCTCCACAGGCATTCCGGCCGACGGCCCGTCGGCCCGAAACGCACTAGGGCCTCTCGTTTGGATCATGCCGGGCTCGCGGGGTCCGGCCTGATCCAACCGAAAGACCCTAGCCGCCTACGCAGCCGACAAACACTTCTCCAGCTCCGACGCCTTGATCATCACCGGTGCCTTCTTCCCCGGCGGCAGACCGGCCGCCACCAGCCAGTACAGCCGCATCCCCTCGTCTCGGAGATTCACGGCCGCGTTCACATCCCGGTCATGGACCACACCGCATTCGGCGCATGTCCACTGCCGGACCGAGACATCCATATGCGGCCCCTTCACGTGACATGCCGAGCATCGCCGGGTCGACGGGAAGAAGCGGTCGACGATCACCAGAGTCCGGCCGTACCACTCGCACTTGTAGCGCAGCTGGCGCAGCAGTTCGCCCCACGAGGCATCGCGGATTGCCTCGTTCAGCTTCGCTTTTCGCCGCCTTCCGCTTGATGTGCTCGGCTTCCTCGCCGACCACGGCTTCCGGCTTCGGCTTCTCCGCCGACTCCCCCATGTCCTCGACGGTCCGATCTTCGGAACAGCACGTCAGACCGATCAACGAACGGGTGCACGGATGGTTACGCACAGTCTTTGAGGTCGTGTGAAGGTGAAACTTCGTGGCCTGGGAGAACGGGCGCTGTGTACAGTGGAGCCGCCTTCGCGCGCGGCGTTGTGGTGCGTGGTGCCTCCTTAGCTCAGTCCGGCCCAGAGCAGCTGTCTTGTAAACAGCAGGTCGTCGGTTCGAATCCGACAGGGGGCTCAACAGGAAAGCCCAGGTCAGATGTCTTCTGACCTGGGCTTTTTTGTTTCCGCTAGCAGTGCCTCGGCGAACCGTTCCGCGTGCAGCACCCGAAACGGCCTGCTGTGATACGGCCGTGTCGTCGGATCGACCGGCGCGGTCAGCCCGAGCTGGTTGTGCAGTGCGCCCACCGCCTCGTACGCCTCACCAAGGTGCCGCTCCCGCGTCCGCCAGTCCGTGGCCGCCAGGGCCGCCGTCAGCACCGGAGTGAGGCGGCGGCCCGTCGGGGTCCGGGTGAAGGCGGTGCCCAGCCACTTGCTGTAGGGCGGGTAGCGGCGGTCCATGAGGAGGCACAGGCGCATCAGGTCGCGGGTCAGGCGGGCGGCGACCACGGCGGAGCCCAGTTCGTCGCCGACCTCGCCGCAGCGGCCGACGAACGCTTCTTCGTCGGAGACGCTCTGCCAGTGGCGGGCCAGGACCTGGAGCCAGACGTCGTGGGGGTACCAGCGGAGCGTTGTGCGGATGGGGGTGAGTGCGCCCAGGCCGTCGTGGAAGACCGCGCCCGAGGTGAGCTCGGCCAGGCGTTGGGTGGAGGTGGTGAGCCAGTGCTCCGTGGTGATCTCGGCCGTCGGGTCGAAGCCGAGCTGAGCCGTGAACCATGAGGTCGCGTCGGTGATCTCGACGCGGTGGTGGACCGGGCCGTCGGTCATCGCCATGACGCGGATGTCCTTGACCGGGTCCTCGCCCGTCGCCGCAAAGTGCGTCGGGTGGCCGAGGAAGGTCTTCGGGAGGCGTTCGGAGAGGAGGGTGTTCAGCCGGCTCCCGTGCTCGCGGGCGTCGTCCGGGTGGAGGTAGAGCTGGAGGCGTGGGCCCCATTCGTGGTCGGCGGAGCGGGATGTGTCGTAGCCGAGGACTTCGGAGCCGGGGCCGAGGCGGGCGGCCGAGTGGGGGGTGTGGGGGAGGGCCGCGTCGAGGAGGGGGCGTACGGCTTCGAGGTAGAAGCGGCGGGAGAGTTCGAGGCCGGGGAGGAAGGGGGGTGGTGTGGTCATGGGGCTCCTAGGGTCTTGAGTGCTTGGTCCGTGAGGCGGTACACCGTCCATTCGTCCTGCGGACGCGCCCCCAGCGCCTCGTAGAAGTCGATCGCCGGGCGGTTCCAGTTCAGGACGGACCACTCCAGGCGCTCGTAGCCGCGCTGCACGCAGATGCGGGCGAGTTCCGTCAGGAGGGCCTTGCCGTGGCCGCCGCCGCGGGCCTCGGGGCGGACGTAGAGGTCTTCGAGGTAGATGCCGTGGACGCCGCGCCACGTCGAGAAGTTGAGGAACCACAGGGCGAAGCCGACCGCCTCGCCGGTGGAGTCGTCGGTGGCGATGTGGGCGTAGGCGGCGGGATGGTCGCCGAAGAGGGCGTCGTGGAGCTGCTCCGGGGTCGCCTTCGCCTCGTGAGGGGCCTTCTCGTAGTCGGCCAGCTCGCGGATGAGGGTGTGGAGGGTGGGGACGTCGGCGGGGGTCGCGGTGCGGATCATTCCGGGAGACTAACCGTGCCGCAGGCAGCGGACGATCTCGAGGTGTTCCTCGTCCAGTTCGCGACCGTCCTCGATGTCCCAGAGGCAGTTCTGCAGCAGTCGGCCGAGGGTCCACGCCCGTGCCCGTTCGCGGTCCAGGGCGAGTACGTCGGTCATGGCGTCGAAACGCCAGAGGATGTCGTCGGCGTCGAAGCGGTTGGCGAGGGCGGGCCAGAGTTCGAAGCCGGGGTCCCCGGCGAGGGGTTTGGGGTCGATGGCGAGCCAGGGGGCGCGGTCGGAGACGAGGACGTTCTCGTCGTGCAGGTCCCAGTGCAGGAGGCGGTCGCCGGGTTCGTGGACGACCTCGCGTACGGCGGCCGCGCAGTCGGCGATCAGGCGTCGGGCCTCCGGGGCGGGGACGCGGTCGAGGGCTGAGGGGGTCTGCTCCAGCATCGCGTGGGCGATGTCGCCGAGGCGGCGCATTCCCGGCGGTGCCGGGAACGACGTCAGGTGGGCCAGCAGGCGGGCGATGACGAGGACGCCCTCGTGGACGTCCGGCAGGTGGGAGAGCATGCGGGTCGCATCGAGGCGTTCGAGGAGCATCGTGCCCGTCGGCTCGTCGAGTCGCAGCAGCCGCACCGCCCCGTCGCCGTCCCACAGGCGCAGCGCGACCGGCTCCCCCTCGCTCTCCTCGTCCAGGAGTTGCAGCTTGAGCACGGCCCGGGTGCCGTCGGCGGCGGAGACGACCGGCAGGACCAGAGCGGACACGCCATGCATCGCCGGACCGTCGAGCCGCAGCTCCCAGCTGTCGAGAAAGCCGGCCGCCAGTTCCGGCAGCCCCGCGACGAACGCGCGTCCCGCCTCACCGTTGTACTTCTCCTGTGCCTCCGCCAGCCCGCCCGGAATGTCAATCACGGGCCGGACGATACTGGCGTGCGTGAATCGGCTCATGCGAATTTCCGCGGGCCTGTACCGGGTCGTGGCGTACGTCCGCGGCGCCCCCGGAACGTACGTGTGGCTGGGAATGCTGTTCGTGACCACCGTGGCCGTGCACCACATGTCGCCGGAGTTCGAGCACGAGTTCCTGCGGGAGCGGTCGACGAACATCAGCGGGCTGTCGCAGAACCCGCTACGCGTGCTGTTCGCGAGCGCGATGCTGATCGACGGCGGGATCTGGCTGCCGTACGTCGTGCTCTACAGCCTCTTTCACGCGCCGGCGGAACGCTGGTTGGGCACGGTGCGCTGGCTGGTGGTGTGTCTGGCCGCGCACATCCTGGCGACGCTCATCAGCGAGGGCGCGGTGCTGCTGGCGATCTGGGAGGGCCGGGCACCGTTCTCGTCGGTCGACGCCCTCGACATCGGCGTCAGTTATGCCCTCGCCGGGATCATGGGCGTCCTGACGTACCGCATCGCGATGCCGTGGCGGCTGGCCCATCTCGCGGGTGTGTTCGCGGTGTACGCGGTGCCGCTGGCCGTGAGTGGGACCTTCACCGACTTCGGACATGTCACCGCCCTGCTGATCGGTCTGGCCTGCCATCCGCTGACGCGGGGCCGTGGAGAACCGTGGAATCCGAAGGAGACACTGCGCACGCTCAGGGATGGCGTCCGCCCATGAGTTCGGGTGGCGCAGCGGCACCGAGGTGCGCGTGCCTGATGTGTGAGGGGGGGCGCCGCGCCCTTCGTCTCAGGCCACTGATTCCGGTACCGCCGGCTCCGCGGGCGCCCCGTGCTTCGGGGGCTTCGTCGTGACCATGAGGCCTGCGATGAGGCCGGCGAGGAGCATGATGGCGGCCGCCCAGGCGATGGCGACGGTGTAGCCGTGGACGATGCCTTCGCGGGTGATGAGGGCTTTCTGGGTGGGGTCGGTGAGGTGGGTGGTGATGTAGGTGGCGCTGCTGGTGGTGGCGATGGTGTTGAGCAGGGCTGTGCCGATGGAGCCGCCGACTTGTTGGGAGGTGTTGACGGTGGCGGAGGTGACGCCGGAGTCCTGGGGGGCGACTCCTGCGGTGGCGGTGGCGAAGACGGGCATGAAGGTGAGGCCCATGCCGAGGCCCACGAGGAGAAGGGCGGGGAGTATTTCGGTGGTGTAGGAGGAGTCGACGGTCATCCGGGTGAGGATGAGCATGCCGCCGGCGGCGAGGATCATGCCAGGGACCATGAGCATGCGGGGGGCGACGCGTGGCAGGAGGCGGGCGGAGATCTGGGTGGAGCCGATGATGATGGCGGCGGTGAGCGGGAGGAAGGCGAGGCCTGTTCTGACGGGGGAGTAGCCGAGGATGACCTGGAGGTAGTAGGTCATGAAGAGGAACAGGCCGAACATGCCGATGACGGCGAGGGCCATGGTGAGGAAGCAGCCGGCGCGGTTGCGGTCCTTGATGATGTGCAGGGGGAGCAGGGGCATGGGTGCCCTGCTCTGCCACCAGACGAAGGTGGCGAGGAGTGCGACTCCTGCGGCGAGGAGGCCGAGGACGAGGGGGTCGCTCCAGCCTCGGGGTTCGGCTTCGCTGAAGCCGTAGACGATGGCGACGAGTCCGCCGCAGCCGAGGAGGGCGCCGGGTACGTCGAGGCGGGCGCCGGGGTGGCCGGGGCGGTCGTGGAGGAGGGCGAAGGCGCCGAGGACGGCGGCGATGGCGATGGGGACGTTGACGTAGAGGCACCAGCGCCAGTTGAGGTATTCGGTGAGCAGGCCGCCGACGATGAAGCCGATCGCGGCGCCGCTGCCGGCGAGGGCGCCGTAGATGCCGAAGGCTTTGCCGCGTTCCTTGGGGTCGGTGAAGGTGGTGGTGAGGAGGCTGAGGGCGGAGGGGGCGAGGACGGCGGCGAAGACGCCCTGGAGGGCGCGGGCGCCGAAGAGCATGCCGTCGGTGGTGGCGGCGCCGCCGAGTGCGGAGGCGGCGGCGAAGCCGATGAGGCCGATGACGAAGGTGCGTTTGCGGCCGGCGAGGTCGGCGATGCGTCCGCCGAGGAGGAGCAGGCCGCCGAAGGCGAGGGTGTAGGCGGTGATGACCCACTGGCGGTTGCCGTCGGACATGCCGAGGTCGGCCTGGGCGGAGGGGAGGGCGATGTTCACGATGGTCGCGTCGAGGACGACCATCAGCTGGGCGAGGGCGATGACGACCAGGCCCCACCAGCGGCGGGGGTCGGCATCGGTCGCCGGGCCGGGTTCACCTGATCGGGCGACACTCATCCGGCCAGAAGACCATGAATCGGGGTGTATTGCATCCCCGGGTTTCTTGTGCCTGGTCATGGCTCCAGTACCACCTTTCCGATCGTCGCGCGGGTCTGAAGGGCCCGGTGTGCGGCGGCTGCCTCGGCGAGGGGGAAGCGGTGTACGGCCGGGGTGAGGCGGCCGGCGGCGGCTTCGGTGAGGGCGCGTAGTTCGAGGGTGCGCAGGGGGCTGGGGCCACCCGCCTTGCGCATCATCACGGGGCCGAGGACCTGCTCGGAGACGCCTTCCACGAAGTGGCGGGTGCTGTCGTGCAGGCCTTGGCCCGACCAGCCGAAGACGAGGTGCTGTCCGCCGGGGCCGAGGAGGGCGACGGCCTCCGGGGTGATGTCGCCGCCGACGCCGTCGAAGACGACGGTGGCGGGCCTGCCGCCGAGGTGGGCGCGGACCTTTGCGGGCCAGGTGGGGTCGTTGTAGTCGACGGCGAGGTCGGCGCCGTTCGCCTGGACGCGGGCGACCTTCTCGGGGCCTCCGGCGAGGCCGATGACGGTGGCGCCGGCGTTCTTCGCGTACTGGACGAGGAGGGTGCCGATGCCGCCCGCGGCCGCCGGGACGACGGCCACCGAGTCGGGGCCGAGCTCGGTGAACTGCACGATTCCCATCGTCGTACGGCCTGTGCCGATCATGGCGACGGCCTGGGCGTCGTCGAGGTCGGCGGGGGTCTCGTGGACGCGGTCGACATCGGTGACGGCCAGTTCGGCGTAGCCGCCGGGGGCGAAGCCCAGGTGGGCGACGACGCGCTTGCCGAGCCAGAGGGCGGCGACGCCCTCGCCGAGGGATTCGACGGTGCCGGCGACCTCGCGACCGGGGATGGTGGGGAGGGCGGGCAGCTCGGGCAGGGGGCCCTGTATGCCTTCGCGTACGGCGGTGTCCAGGAGGTGGACTCCGGCCGCTTCGACGGCGATACGGACCTGGCCCGGGCCCGGCTGCGGGTCCTCGACCTCCTCGTGGGTGAGGTTCTCGGCCGGGCCGAAGGCGTGCAGGCGGATGGCGCGCATGTGGGGCTCCCCCGGTGCGTTGGATCTCTCGTCCGTTCGCGGAGCTCATGTCCGTTGGCGGATCTCTTGCCGAGCCCCCACTCTTCAACCTCAAGCTTGCTTGAGGTCAAGGGTGTGCCGGCCCAGTGCCAGGGACACGGCTGTGAGGGCGCTGTTGAAGGACACCTCGGACAGCACGCCGGGGGCGGCGACCTGGTCGCCGACGAGGTAGACGCCGTCGCCGCGGTCCACGGCCGGACGGTCGCGCCAGCTGGTGCCGGGCAGGTCGAGGGCGCCGGTGCGGCCGTCCGCGGTGGCCTCGCGCCGCCAGGTGACGCGGCCCCGCCAGCCGTCGAAGGCCAGGTCGAGGAGTTGCTCGGCGCGGGCGACGCCGTCGGCCTTCGTCTCGTGCGGGGCGAGGGGGATCTGCCCCTGGACGAGCTGTTCGCCGGCCGGGGCGAGGGAGCGGTCCTGGGCGGTGAACCGTTCGAGCCAGCCGGTCCGGTCCAGGTCGGACACGGCGAAGGCGTCGCCGCGCCGGGTCCGCAGGGCGAGGTCGACGAGGGCGGTGCGGCCGCTCGGCCAGGTCAGGGAGTCGTCCCCCAGGAGGCGGCGGGCGGCGGCGAGGGAGGTGGCGACGACGACGGGCGTGTCGGTCGGGAGGGCGTCGACGCGGGAGAGGGTCTCGATGCGTACGCCGAGGTTCCAGGCGCGGGAGGCCATCCGGTCGATCATGCTTGCCCAGCCGCCGCGCGGGTAGTGCGCCTCGGGCGGGAGCTTGGTGGCGCGACGCAGGCGTTCCTGCACGAACGCGGCGGACAGGGCGCCGGGGTCGTGGTGGAAGAGGGCGACGGCGGAGTAGTGGGAGGCGGCGAGGGCACCTTCCTCGCCGGCCTGTCGGGTGGCCCAGGTCATGAAGTCGACGTCGACGGGGGCCTGTCGGGCGGTGTGGCGCAGCAGTTTCAGCATCGCGAAGGGCGGGGTGCGGCGCAGGACGCCCTTGTGGCGCAGTCGTATCCGGGCGGCTTCCAGGGGCGGGATCGGGGCGAGCGGGCCGATGAGGTCGCGCTGCTTGAGCCAGGCCCAGTGGGGGCCGCCGTTGTAGAGGGCGTGCGGGCCGTCGTTCGTGCGGTACGGGCCCTCGGCGGTGCGTGCTCGTCCGCCGAGGGTGTGGTGGGCCTCGTGGATGGTGACCTTGGCGCCCGCCTCGGCGGCTGTGATGGCCGCGGTGAGTCCGGCGAAGCCGCCGCCGATGACGGTGATGCGGTGCATGGCTGGGGGTCTCCCTCTGCTCGTCGGGGTCGCCTTTCTGTGCATGCGACTGATGGACGCCTCGGAATGTGACATCGGGGTGTGGTCGGATGGTGTATGCGCAGGTCAGGGGGATTGTCAGTGGTGGGGTGCAGCATGGGGGCATGGTGAGGCGAGCGGCGGCCGGCGGGGCCGGTCCGAAGGGGGCGCGGCGGCCGGAGGTGCGGTTGCCGCGACTGGAGGAGTACGGCGGGGGGCTGGAGCCCGACGGGGATTACGACGGCGTGGAGTTCCGTGAGGCGGACCTGGCCCGTCAGGACGGCGCGGGCGCGCGGTTCATGGACTGCGCGCTGACGGGGTGCGCGCTGGACGAGACCCGGCTGCGTCATGCCCGCGTTCTGGACTCCGTCCTGTCCGGCATACGGGGTGTCGGTACCGATCTCGCCGAGGCGACCCTGCGCGATGTCGAGCTGCTCGACGCTCGGCTGGGCGGGACGCAGTTGCACGGCTCCGTTCTGGAGCGGGTGCTCGTGCGCGGCGGCAAGATCGACTATCTCAACATGCGAAGAGCCAGGCTCCGCGATGTCGTCTTCGAGAACTGCGTCCTGGTCGAGCCGGACTTCGGGGGAGCCCGGCTGGAGCGCGTCGAGTTCGTCGACTGCACCCTCAAGGCGGCGGACTTCAGCGCGGCGACCCTGACGGACGTGGATCTGCGGAGGGCGGCATCGCTGGAGGTCGCTCGGGGCGTGGGCCGCCTCGCGGGGGCGGTGATCAGCACGGCGCAACTACTGGATCTCGCACCGGTGCTGGCGGCGGAGATGGGGATTCGGGTGGAGGGCTGAGGGAGGGCTCTGCGGGGAGCCGAGGGGGCCTAGGGGGCCTAGGGAGCCGAGGGGGCAGGCGGAGCCCAGGCGATCAGGCGATCCTCGGGAAGCGGGCCTGGAGGGTCCAGATGGCCGGGTTCTCGGCCAGGTCGTCGTGGAGGTCGGTCAGGTCGGCGACGAGGTCGTGGAGGAAGTCGCGGGCCTCACGGCGGAGTTCGGCGTGGGAGAAGGTCAGCGGGGGTTCCTCCGCCGGCATCCAGTCGGACTCGATGTCCACCCAGCCGAAGCGGCGCTCGAAGAGGAGGCGGTCGGTGGACTCGGTGAAGTCCAGTTCCGCGTGCTGGGGGCGGGAGGCGCGGGAGCCGGCCGGGTCCCGGTCCAGGCGTTCGACGATGTCGCACAGGGCCCAGGCGAAGTCGAGCACCGGCACCCATCCCCAGGCTGTGGACAATTCCCGGTCCGCCTTGGTGTCGGCGAGGTAGACGTCACCGCAGAACAGGTCGTGGCGCAGGGCGTGGACGTCCGCGCGGCGGTAGTCGGTCTGCGGGGGGTCGGGGAAGCGGTTGGAGAGGGCGTAGCCGATGTCGAGCACGACGACGATGGTGTCACGCCCGGGCGGGCCCAGGACTACGGTCCCCGGGCGGGCCCGGGATAACGATCCCTGCCCAGAGGATCACGTTCCGCCCACATGGGCATGATCCGCGCCCGTAGGATCCTGATCATGTCCCGATCCGCGCGTCTTGTCCCCGCTCTGGCCTCCTCCGCCCTGCTGGCGCTCGCCCTGACCGCGTGCAGCGGTGGCGGCGGTGTCGAGGGCAGCCCCGGCGGCTCCGGCGTCCGCGACCCGTATTTCCCCAAGGCGGGCAACGGTGGGTACGACGTCACGCACTACGACCTGAAGCTCGCCTACGACCCGGACCAGCGCCACCTCACCGGCACGGCCGGCATCACGGCGCGTGCGACCAAGGACCTCTCCGCTTTCGACCTCGACCTCAAGGGCCTGGACGTCGACACGGTCACCGTGGAGGGCAAGGGCGCCCATGTCAGCCGTAGCGGGCAGGAACTGACCGTCCGACCGCACGACGAGCTGGCCGACGGGGAGACCTTCCGGGTGACCGTCCGCTACTCCGGCACCCCGGAGACGATCACGGACCCGGACCACTCGAAGGAGGGCTGGTTGCCGACCGCCGACGGCGCGCTGGCGCTCGGGGAGCCGACCGGGTCGATGGCGTGGTTCCCCGGCAACCACCACCCCTCCGACAAGGCGTCGTACGACATCGCCGTCACGGTGCCGAAGGACCTGCAGGTCGTGTCCAACGGGGAGTTGCAGAGCAAGCAGACCGTCCACGGGCGTACGACCTTCGCCTGGCACACCGCGGAGCCGATGGCGAGCTATGTCGCCATGCTCGCGATCGGCCGTTTCGACATCACCCGCACCACCGTCGGCGAGGACCGTCTGCCGGTGTACACCGCGGTCGACCCCGAGCAGACCGACGCGAGCCGCAAGGTGCTGGCGAAGATCCCCGAGATCATGGAGTGGGCCGCGTACAACTTCGGGCCGTATCCCTTCTCCTCCACCGGCGCGGTCGTCGACCGAGAGCACGACGCCGGGTACGCCCTGGAGACCCAGAACCGGCCCGTCTTCGCCGGCGCCCCCTACACCGAGATCCTCGTCCACGAGCTCGTCCACCAGTGGTTCGGCAACTCGGTCACGCCGAGGAGCTGGCGGGACATGTGGCTCAACGAGGGCTTCGCGACGTACGCGGAGTGGCTGTGGCAGGAGGACAACGGCGGGGACAGCGCGCAGGAGATCTTCGACGCGCTCTACCGGGGCGACTACGACGACGAGGAGGCCGGGAAGGCGATCTGGGCGTTCTCGCCCGCGAAGCCGCCGAGCGCCGAGCACATCTCCGACAACCTTGTCTACCAGCGTGGCGCCATGGTCATCCACAAGATCCGGCAGACGGTCGGCGACGACGCCTTCTACGACATCGTCCAGGGTTGGGCGGCAGCCCACCGCCACGGCAACGCCGACACCGACGACTTCACGGCGTACGTCGAGAAGAAGGCCCCCGACAAGGACTTCGACGCCATCTGGGAGGACTGGCTGTACGGCGAGGGGAAGCCGGACCGCCCGTAGGCCGTGCCGCCGGCGAGGGCGCCGAGGCCGGTGGCGGCGAGGTCCGTCCACTCCATGCCGGTCAGACCGCGCCCGTTTCGTATCGCTCGTCCAGCAGTCGTCCCAGTCCGGGCGGCCACACCGGTTCGGCCTCCGCGATGAGTTCCTCGCGGGTCCACCAGCGCCAGGTGAGGATGCCGTCGTCGGGGTGGGTGGCCACGGCGGGGCCGGTCGGTTCGCGGTGGGGGCCGTGGGTGACGTAGATGTGCTCGTGCTGGCGGACGGGGGTGTCGAAGCGGGTGAAGTCGTGTTCCCAGGTGCACAGGAGGGGGCCGGGCTCCAGGTCGGTCCAGCCGGTCTCCTCGCGCAGTTCGCGCAGGGCGCCCTCGCGTGGGGTCTCGTCCGCGTCGAGGCCGCCGCCGGGGAGGGCCCAGTGGAGGCCGACCTCCGGGTTGTCGTACCGGAAGAGGAAGACCGAGGCGTCGGGGTCGAGCACGGCGACGCGGGCCGCGCGGCGCGGGGTGCGCAGCTTTTTGCGCAGGACGGCGCAGGGGCGGCCGTGTTGAAGGTCGGGGCGTCGGTCGAGGAGTTCGTAGCCGAGGGCCGTCCAGAAGGCGAGGCCGTCGGGGTTGGCATCGAGGACGGCGAGGCGTATCGCGGTGCGGCCCGTGGCGCGGAAGCGGTCCTCGAGGCGCTGCGCGATACGGCGGCCGTGTCCGCGTCGCCGCACCGCCGCGTCCACCATCACCAGGCCGATCCACGGGTCTGGGTCGGCCGGGTCGGGGTGGTGCGCGAGTGTGACCGCGATCCCCACGAGCTGTCCCGCCTCGTGCGCGAGCAGCACTTCCGCGTCCGGATGCGCCAACTCCCCCTCCAACGCGGCCGCCACCTGCTCCGGCCGGATGTCGTCCGGGTCCGGGAAGTCGCCGCTGCGGGTGTGGAACTCGCGGTTCGACGCGTAGAGGGCGGTGAGTTCGGCGAGGAGAGGGGGCGGGACGGGAAGGGCGAGGGGCGTGAGGATCACGCCCGGCAACCTATCGCGGGCACGGCGGAGCCCCCGGCGCTTTTCTCGCGGCCGGGGGCTCCGTCAGAACGTGGGCGTCGCTCAGGCGTCAGCCGTCGCTCAGACGTTCACGCCGAAGTCCTGGGCGATGCCGACGAGGCCGGAGGCGTAGCCCTGGCCGACGGCGCGGAACTTCCACTCGGCGCCGTTGCGGTAGAGCTCGCCGAAGACCATGGCCGTCTCGGTGGCCGCGTCCTCCGACAGGTCGTAGCGCGCGATCTCGGCGCCGCCGGCCTGGTTGATGATGCGGATGTAGGCGTTGCGGACCTGGCCGAAGTTCTGCGAGCGGTTCTCCGCGTCGTAGATCGAGACCGGGAAGACGATCTTGTCGATGTCGGCCGGGAGGGCGGCGAGGTTGACGTTGATCGCCTCGTCGTCGCCGGCGCCCTCACCGGTGCGGTTGTCACCGGTGTGGACAATCGTGTTGTCCGGGGTCTGCTTGTTGTTGAAGAAGACGAAGTGGGCGTCGGAGTAGACCTTGCCCTGCGGGTTGACCGCGATCGCGGAGGCGTCGAGGTCGAAGTCCGTACCGGTGGTCGTGCGGACGTCCCAGCCGAGGCCCACGGTGACGGCGGTCAGGCCCGGAGCCTCCTTGGTGAGCGAGACGTTGCCACCCTTGGACAGGCTTACAGCCATGGTTGGGAGTCCTTTCCCTCGTTTACGTACGGCAGTACCGCAGTACGGCATGAAGCTACAGCTACCCGTATCAACGCAGCGAGGGGCGCCCAGGGTTCCAGGCGCTTTACTTTCTTTACCTCGGATATTCGAGTGACGTGGACCGGACAGAACAGGGAACATGGACGGCATGTCCGGTCCGTACCTGATCCGCGGCTCCGTCTCCCTGCCCGAGGCCGAGCTCCTGTGGCGTTTCTCGCGGTCGTCCGGGCCGGGAGGCCAGCATGTGAACACCTCGGACTCGCAGGTCGAGCTGCGGTTCGACCTGGCGGCGACCGAGGCGCTGCCCGAGGTCTGGAAGCAGCGGGCACTGGAGCGGCTGGCCGGTCGCCTCGTCGACGGGGTCGTCAGCGTCCGCGCCTCCGAGCACCGGTCCCAGTGGCGCAACCGTGAGACCGCCGCCGTCCGCCTGGCCGCGCTCCTCGCCGAGGCGACGGCTCCGCCGCCCAAGCCGCGCAGGCCGACCCGGATCCCCCGCGGGATCAACGAGCGGCGGCTGCGGGAGAAGAAGCAGCGCTCGGACACGAAGCGGGGGCGGTCGGGGCAGGGCTGGTCCTGAGTTCCCGTAGAAACCCGAGCCCGAGCTCCCGTGAAGCCTGACCACGGTGGTGTCACGTTCCTCGTTCGCCATCCGTCAATGCGATGACGGCGGATCCCGACGGACGAAGGGCAGCACCCCATGACCGACACCGGCAGCGACTTCCTGGCCGAACGCTTCGAGGCGCACCGACCCCATCTCCGCGCCGTCGCCCACCGCATGCTCGGCTCGTTCGCCGAGGCCGACGACGCGGTGCAGGAGGCCTGGTTCCGGCTGAGCCGTTCCGACGTCGGGCAGGTCGACAACCTCGGCGGCTGGCTGACGACGGTCGTCGGCCGGGTCTGCCTGGACATGCTCCGTTCCCGCAAGTCCCGCGCCGAGCAGCCCCTGGACACCTGGACCCCGGCTCCGTCCACCGAGCCCGACCCCGCGCAGGACGCGCTGCTCGCCGACTCCGTGGGCGTCGCCCTCCTCGTCGTCCTCGACACCCTCACGCCCGCCGAACGGCTCGCCTTCGTGCTGCACGACCTGTTCGCGGTGCCGTACGAGCAGATCGCCGACATCGCGGGACGTACGCCGGCGGCGGCGCGGCAGCTCGCCAGCAGGGCCCGGCGCCGGGTACAGGGCGCCCCGGAGCCCGGCACCGACCTGGTCCGGCAGCGCGAGGTCGTCGACGCGTTCCTGGCGGCCGCGCGCGACGGGGACTTCGAGGGACTGCTCGCCGTCCTGGACCCGGACGTGGTCGCGCGCGGCGAGACCGGGCTGACCGCCGGCGCGGCGGCCGTGGCGTCCGGCGCGGCGAGCTTCGCCCACCTCGCCCGCGTCGCACGTCCCGCCCTCGTCGACGGCGCCACGGGCCTCGTGGTGCTGGTCGACGACCGCCCGGAGCGGGTGCTGAGCTTCGCACTTGTACACGACCGCATCGCCGCGATCGAGATCATCGCGGACCCGGAGCGGCTGGCCGGGCTCGACATCGAGCTCACCGAGTAGCGCCGACGGGTTCCGGCACCCTCCGCGCCGCCTACGCCAGCCCCAGCACCCCCACCGTCTGGTCCCCGCTCGTCTCCCCGGTCTTCCGGAAGCCGAGCCCCAGATAGAACGCCTCGGGGCCGGTCGGGCCGGGGTGCCAGGTGACGTACAGCTCCTTGCCGTCGCGGCGGCGGATCTCGGTGGCGACGGCGTCGACGGCGAAGCGGCCGTAGCCCTTGCCCTGTTCGTCGGCCGCGATGTTCAGGCGCCACAGGCCGGAGCGCAGGAGGGTGCCGTCGCCGTGCCAGTCGATGTCGAGGAAGGCCATCAGGAAGCCGACGGGACGGTCGTCGTCGAGGATCAGGCGCGGCCAGGCGACGCCGGCAGGATGGACGTACGCCTCGGCGAGGGACTGCATGACGGGGGAGACAGCGTGTTCCTGATCGGGGCGGACCCGAATGCCGGTGGCGGTCTTGAAATTCCCGGGTGTGATTTCTTCGAGGCGGAGTCCGGACGGGCGCCGCGGTCCCGATGTAGTCATCCGCGCATCCTAGGGCGGCGGACTCACGTCGCGGCCAAGGAATTTCAGGGCCTCAGCCCAAATGCCGGTAACGGCCCCGGAAATACACCAGAGGCCCCCCTTCGGCACTCGGTACGCGGGCCGTCAGCACGCGTCCGATCACCAGCGTGTGGTCCCCGGCGGTCACCCGCTGCTCGGTGCGGCACTCCAGGGTCGCCAGGGCGCCGCCCACCAGGGGCGCGCCGGACTCCTCGCCGCGGGTGTACGGGATGTCCGCGAACAGCAGCCGGTCGCTGACGCGGCCCTTCATGGCGAAGCGGCCGGCGATGTGGCGCTGGCTGTCGGACAGCACCGACACCGCCCACAGGGGCTGTTCGTCGAGCAGGTCGTCCAAGCGGGAGCCCTCGCGCACGCTGACCAGCACCAGGGGCGGGTCCAGGGAGACCGACATGAAGGCCGTCGCCGTCATGCCGACGTCCTCGCCGGCCGGGGCCTCGGGGTCGTCGGGGTCGAGCGGCGGCTCCAGCGCGGTCACCAGGACCACGCCGTCGGCCAGCCGTGACATGGCGGCGCGGAACTCTTCGTTGCTCACCCCCTCAGCATGCCCAAAGGCAGCGGGGGCGGCGGGCGAGGGTACGGCGGAGCGGGAGTTCAGCACACCGGGAACGCTAGTGTCGTCCTCCCGCGACGCGCATCGGACCTCCGGCCGAGCGGAGTCCTAGGACCCGCGGCGGAAGCCAGAAGCCTCGCGGCGGAAGCGATAAGCCTCGCGGCGGAAGCCAGGAGCCTCGTGGGGAAGCCAGAAGCCTCGCGGCGGAAGCGAAGCCCGCAAACCCTGCCTTCCGTAAACGCACAGGGAAAACACAGAAACCCTACTCAATTGTTCACGTTCTTCTGTGACTTGAGTCACAAGAGCCATTAATTGTTGACCCTGTGTACCGAGTGGGGAGCGCGCTGTGATTCAGTGGCGGGGAAGCTGCTAGGACGATACGCCGATGAGAACCCTTGATTCGCTGCGAGGTCTCGGGGGGAGGGCGAGCATGGAGACCGAGTCGGAACCCTACGTCCGTCTTGCGTCCCTGCGACAGTTGCACCAGGTCATGGCCGACATGAACACGGCCCGCAGCCTGGCCGACACACTGCAGACCGTCGCGGACGGAGTCGTCACCGCCCTCGGGTACGAGCTGGCGTGCGTCAACCTCGTGCGCCCCGACGGCGACCTGGTGGTCGCCGCCTTCTCGGGCAACCCGGCCGCCGAGGCCCTCATCACCGGCCGCGTCGGCTCCCGCGAGTCGTGGGAGCGCCGCCTGAGCATGGGCGAGAACTGGGGCGACCTGGTCTTCATACCCCACACCGAGGGCTGGATCCTCGACGACGACGACGTCCCGCAGTGGTACACCGACGGGCCCGCGCCCCGCTTCGAGGACGAGTGGCACCCCTCCGACCGGCTCTTCGCGCCCATGTACACGCCCGCCGCGCCGGGCGGCGGCTCCTGCGGCGAACTGATCGGCGTGCTCTCCGTGGACCGGCCGCGCAACGGACGCCGCCCCGGCGCGTGGGGGCGCGAGGCGCTCCAGATGTACGCGTTCCAGGCAGCCATCGCGATCAGCAACGCGCGTCTACGTGCGAACATGCAGCGCGCCCTGGTCCGCCTCGAACGGGAACAGCAGGCACTGCGCGCCAGTGAGGAAAGCTTCCGCCAGGCCTTCGAGTACGCCCCCTCCGGCATGGCCATCGCCGAGATGGGCGGCGACCAGCACGGCCGGATCCTGCGCACCAACGACGCCCTGTGCCGCCTCCTGGGCCGCCCCGCCTCCGCGATGCGCCGCTACTCCTTCTCCGACCTCGTCCACCCCGAGGACATAGGCACCCTGCTGCGCACCTCCGCCGAGGGCGGCCGCGCCGAGCTGCGCCTCGGCCGCCGCGACGGCACCTACGTCTGGGTGTCCCTGCGCAACAGCGTCGTCGCCGACGCCGCAGACGGGCCCCGCTTCCTGCTCACCCACGTCGAGGACATCGAGGAGCGCAAGCGCCGCGAGCTCCAGCTCGCCCACCGCGCCTCCCACGACTCCCTCACCGGCCTGCCGAACTCCGCCGAGCTTCGCTCGCGGTTGTCCGCCCGGCTCTGTCGCCGGCCGCAGTCGGCGGACCCGGCGGCGGTGCTCGAGTCCCCCGACGCGGCTTTCGGCCACCCCGCCTTCGACTTCCCGCCGAGCACCGAGTCCTACGACGCCTACGACCACCACGTCCACACGATCGCCCCCGAGGGCGAGCTGGACGACGGCACCAAGGGCCTCGCGGTGCTCTTCTGCGACCTGGACGGCTTCAAGTCGATCAACGACCGCTTCGGACACAACGCGGGCGACGCGGTCCTCATCGAGGTCGCCCGCCGCCTGAGCAACCAGGTCCGCGACGGCGACACGGTCGCCCGGCTAGGCGGCGACGAGTTCGTGATCCTCGCCGACGGCCTCGGCCGCGCCGACGCCCAGGACCTCGCCGTACGACTGCGCAACGAGATCATCCAGCCGATCCGCGCCGAGGGCCGGGCCGTGCGCGTGGGCGCCAGCTTCGGCATCGGCTGGGCACACTGTGGGATGACCGCGGACGAAGTGTTGAAGTCCGCTGACGAACGGATGTACGTCGAGAAACGATCTCGTCCCAAACAACACAGACGCGCGGGATGAAACCCAGGTCAGCGAGTTGATGCGGTCCGAGTCACCCGTTTGGGGCAGCTGGAGCGGGTAGGCTCGCCATTTGCCACACGTACACGGACGCGTACCGCATCCGCCCCGCACCTGTTGAGGAGTTCGAAGGGATGACGCCCGGCAACAACGGCGCGAGCACGCCGGAGGACGACGACCCGTTCGGCTACCTCTACGCCGACGGTCAGGCCAACGGAGCTCAGCCGCCCTCCGGGGGCTACGGCTACCCGAACTCGGTCAACAGAGTCCGGTCGGTCGGCCAGCGCCCGTACGGGCAGCAGGCACCGACCGCGCAGTACGGCCAGGCCCAGCAGACCGCACCGCAGCAGCAGGGCGCGTACGGCCGGCCGAACGCCCACTACGCCGCCCCGGAGACGCTCCCCGGCGGCGCCCCCACCAGCCAGCAGCCGAGCCACGGCAGCGGCGGCGGCCGGGGCCGCGGCCCCAACACCAAGGGACTGCTGATCGGCGCGGTAGCGGTGGTCGCCGCCGTCGTGATCGGCATCGGCATCGCCATGATGAACGGCGACTCCAAGGACGACGACAAGACCGGCCCTGCCGCCGCCTCGACGCCGACCCAGCAGCAGAGCGGCGGCTCCGGGCCCAGCCCGTCGAGCAGCAGCGGCAAGAGCGCCGAGAAGGAGAAGGAGCTGCCGAAGGTCGAGGCAAAGGCGTTGCGCCTCGGCGGCAGCGCCGCCCTCACCTCCGATGTCAAGGGCGCCCAGTCCGACGGCGGCGTCTACGTGGGCAACCTCAACCAGGTGGGCAACTCCGTCACCTGGAGCGTCGACGGCATCCCCTCGGAGGGCGACTACACGCTGTTCGCGCACTACAGCGCGACCGGCGAGGACCAAGAGATGACGCTCACCGTCAACGGCAAGAAGTTCGGCAGCAAGATGCCACTGGGGAACTACACGCACGTGAAGGACGGTGACTTCGAGCACGGCTGGACGACCACCTACGCCTGGCCCTCGCTCACCAAGGGCACCAACACGCTCTCGATCTCCTGCGAGACCGGCGACAAGTGCAACGTGCTCCTCGACAAGCTGTACCTGAAGAAGGGCCGGGTCAAGGAGTAGCTGACCGAGGGACTACGCGGCGGTGACCTCCCCGGTCACCGTCACCCGCCCCAGCAGCTCCTCGTAAGCGGCGCGGTCGAACTCGCCCGCCACCGGTGACAGCACCGTCGCCACCGACAGGGCGGTCGCCCGGGCCAGGCAGTCCGGCCAGGGCAGGTGTTGCACGAGGCCCGACAGCAGGCCCGCGACCACCGAGTCGCCGGCGCCCGTCGGGTTGCCGTGGACGCGGGCGGGTGGCCTGGCGCGCCAGCGGCCCTCCGCGGTGCAGGCGAGCAGGCCCTCGGGGCCGAGTGAGGCGACCACCGCCCGGGCGCCGCGCCGTCGGGCGTCCTGGGTGGCGCGCAACGGCTCGTGCGAACCGGTGAGTTCGGCCAGTTCCTCGGCGTTGGGCTTGACGACGTCCGGGCGGGCGGCGACTCCCCGGCGCAGCGGCTCGCCGCTGGTGTCCAGCAGGACGGGCACGTTCGCGGCCCGGGCCGTGCGCACCAGGCCCGCGTATGCGCCCACCGGCACCCCCGGCGGCAGGCTGCCGCACAGGGCCACCGCCGAGGCGGCGGGGACCAGACCTTCGTAGGCCTTCTGGAAGGCGGACCACTCGGCGGGTGTGACGACCGGTCCCGGTTCGTTGAGCTGGGTCGTGTCGCCGGTCCGTTCGTCCACGACCGCGATCGTGCGCCGTGTCGCTCCGGCGACCGGCATCAGCGCGTCCCCGACGCCGGGCACCCCCGCGAGCTGTTCCCGGACCACCTGTCCGGTGGCGCCACCGACGAAGCCGGTGACCGTCACCTCGTGCCCGAGCGCCGCCAGTACGCGCGCCACGTTCAGCCCCTTGCCACCGGGCCGCTCGACGACCTCGGTGACCCGGTGCGAGCCGTGCGGCCGCAGCACCGGCACGCAATAGGTGATGTCGAGAGCGGTGTTCAACGTGACCGTGAGGATCACCGTGCCGACCTCCCCCCGAGTGCATGTGCCTGTCACCTGTCCGGAGGGTCGATCATGCCAAAGAGACGGTGGCCGGCCCAGAGCGCGGGTCGGCCACCGTCTCTCTGCGCACGGACCTCTCAGCTCAGTTGGGGATCAACCACCCACGCGCCCTGCCGCATCACGCCCTTGAGCTCGAAGTCGGCGTCGAGGACGACCAGGTCGGCGTCCTTGCCCGGTTCGAGGGAGCCGATGCGGTCGTAGCGGCCCAGCAGACGGGCCGGGTTGGCGGAGAGAGCCGTCACCGTGTCCGGCACCGAGATCCCGTCCACGGTCACCGCCCGCTGGAACGCGCGGTCCAGGGTGAGGGTCGAGCCCGCGATCGAGCCGCCCTCCACCAGGCGCGCCACGCCCTCGCTGACCTCGACCTCCAGCGGGCCGAGCCTGTAGTGCCCGTCACCGATGCCGGCCGCGTCCATCGCGTCGGTGATGAACGCCACTCTCTCCGCGCCCGCGTGATGGAACGCCAGCTGCAGCGAGGCCGGATGCAGGTGCGTGCCGTCGTTGATGAGCTCGACCGTGACGCGCTCGTCCTCCAGGAGGGCCGCGATCGGGCCCGGCGTGCGGTGGCCGAGGGCGGGCATCGCGTTGAAGAGGTGCGTCGCGACCGTCGCGCCCGCCTCGATCGCCTCCACCGTCTGCTCGTACGTCGCGTCCGTGTGCCCGACCGCCGCGATCACCCCGTGCTCCACCAGCAGCCGTACGGAGTCGATGCCGCCCGGCAGTTCGGTGGCCAGCGTCATCATCGCCGCCCGGCCGCGCGCCGCGTCGACCAGCTTGCGCACCTCGGCCGGGTCCGGGTCGCGCAGCAGCTGCTCGGAGTGGGCGCCCTTGCGGCACGGCGAGATGAACGGCCCCTCGAAGTGGACGCCCGCGAGATCGCCCTGCTCGGCCAGCTCGGACAGCAGCCCGGCCTGCTTGACCAGGAAGTCAATGTCGTCGGTGACCGTCGAGGCGACGAGCGTGGTCGTGCCGTGCAGCCGGTGGGTGCGGATGGCCGTCAGCACGTCGTCGACCGAGCCCGAGAAGGACGCGCCCCCACCGCCGTGGTTGTGCAGGTCGACGAAGCCGGGGACCAGCCAGTGGCCGCTCACGTCGATGATCTCGGCGTTCTCGGGGGTGTTTCCGGGAGCGTTCGCGGGCGTGAGGTCCGCGATGCGCGTGCCCTCCACGATCAGGCGGCCGTCCGGGACGATTCCGGTGGGCGTGACCACCTGGGCACCGGCGAGAACCTTGGTCAGGGCCATCAGGTGGTTACCTCCGCGGGAGTCGTGGGAGTGCTCAGGAGATCCCAGGCGAGGAGCCCCGCGCCCAGGCATCCGGCGGCGTCGCCCAGCGCCGCGGGGACGATCGACGGCAGCTTCTGGAAGGTGACCCGCCGCCGGACGGCGTCCCGCAGCGGTGCGAACAAGGTTTCCCCCGCCTCGGCGAGCCCGCCACCGATGATGAGCGTGCGCGGGTCCAGCAGGGTGAGCGCGGTGACCAGGCCGTCGGCGAGCGCGTCCACGGCCTCCCGCCACACCCGTACGGCGTCCGGGTCGCCGGCCGCGACGGCCTTCGCGCAGTCCGCCGCGTCCGCGTCCGGGCCGCCGCCGGCCGCCGCCCACGCCTCGCTCACCGCCGCCGCGGACGCGAACCGCTCCAGACAGCCGCGCTGCCCGCACGGACAGGGGGCGCCACCGGGTCGTACGACGATGTGACCGATCTCGCCCGCGAAGCCGTGCGCGCCCGCCTCCACCCGCCCGTCGACGCCGATGGCGCCCGCGATGCCGGTGCCGAGGGCCACGAACAGGAAGCGGTCGGCGCCCCGGCCCGCGCCGATGCGGCCCTCCGCGAGTCCGCCGGTGCGCACGTCGTGCCCCAGGGCGACGGGGATTCCGCCCAGCTCGGCACTGATCAGCTCGCGCAGCGGGACGTCACGCCAGCCGAGGTTGGCGGCGTAGGCGGCGATGCCGTGGGCCTCGTCGACGATGCCGGGGACGGCGACGCCGGCGGCGGCCGCGGGCTCGCCGAGATGCCGGGCGCCGTACGCGTACAGCTCGTCGGTGAAGTCGAGGATCTCGGCGACGACCGCGTCCGCGCCGCGCTCGCGCCCGGTCGCCCGGCGTGCACGGTGCAGCAGTTCGCCGTCCGGCCCGGCCAGGGCGGCCTTCATCCCGGTGCCGCCCACGTCGAGGGCGATGACATGTCTCACGAGGACAGTGTGGCCTCCCGACCCATGAGAGGTCTAGTCCACTCACGTGGTGTAGACCTTATGGTTCACTTATTGAACGGCGAGACAGCAAGGTTGGGGAAGTAGTGCAGCGGCGCAGGACAGGAACGATCGCGGTGATCTCCGCACTGGGTATGACGGTGGCCCTCGGGGGCTGCGGTCTGGCTGGAGGATCCGACGACGTCACCCTGAGACTCGTCGCCGCCGACTACGGCGACAGCGCGGGCAACAGCTCCAAGAAGTACTGGGGCTCCCTGGTCAAGGAGTTCGAGGCCGAGCACCCCGACATCAAGGTCGAGGTCAGCGTCTACTCCTGGAACGACGTCGACCGCAAGGTCAAGGAGATGGTCGCCGCCGAGGACACCCCCGACATGGCGCAGATCGGCGCGTACGCCGACTACGCCGACAAGGGCTTGCTCTACAAGGCCGGCGACGTGCTCTCCATCCCCACCCAGGCCGACTTCGCCTCGCAGCTGGCCTCCGCGGGACAGATCCACGGGATCCAGTACGGCATGCCGTTCGCGGCCTCCACGCGCCTGCTCTTCTACAACAAGACCCTCTTCGACGACGCCGGCCTCAACCCGCCGAAGACCTGGGACGACCTCGCCTCCGACGCGGCCACGCTCAAGGCGAAGGGTGTGAAGTACCCCTACGCACTGCCCCTCGGGCCCGAGGAGGCGCAGGCGGAGACCATGCAGTGGCTGCTCAGCGGTGGGGGCGGCTACACCGAGACCATCGGCGCCTACAGCCTCGACTCCGCGCAGAACGTCGAGACGTTCGCCTGGCTCAAGGACGAGCTCGTCAGCAAGGGACTCACCGGGCCGGTCGCACCGGCCAAGCTGAACCGGGCCGACGCCTTCGCCGCGTTCACCGCGGGTGACGTCGGCATGCTCAACGGCCACCCGTCCCTCATGAAGGCCGCCGCGGCCAAGGGCGTGAAGTTCGGCATGGTGCCGATGCCGGGCAAGGACGGCGAGAGCAGGGCGACGATGGGCGTCGCCGACTGGATGATGGCGTTCAAGAAGAACGGCCACCAGGACCAGATCGGCGAGTTCCTCGACTTCGTCTACAGCAAGCAGAACGTGCTCAGGTTCTCGCGCACGTACGACCTGCTGCCCGTCACCGAGTCCGCGTCGGCGGCCATGAGCACGGCCGACGAGGACCAGGACCTGCGGCCCTTCCTCAAGGAGCTTCCGCTCTCCGAGCTCTACCCGGTCGCCAAGACCTCCTGGGCCGATGTCAACGCTGTCATCAAGCAGCGCATAGGCCAGGCCGTCGCGTCGGACGGCGGCCCCGCCACGGTCCTGAGCAGGCTGCAGGCGACGGCCACCGCGGCGGACAGCGGCCAGTAGGCGCCTGTCAGTGGCCGGGGCTACGGTGGCCGACATGACCGACCTCGGCCGCCGCGAACAGGACATCCTCGCCCTGGAACGCCGGGGCTTCACCGGCCCCGGCGCCAAGGAACGCGCCATCCGCGAGGAACTCGGCCTGGCCCCCGTCCGCTACTACCAACTCCTCAACGCCCTCTTGGACGACGAGCGCGCGCTGGCCCATGACCCGGTGACGGTGAATCGTCTCCGGCGGATACGGGAGGAGAGGCGGGCGGAGCGTTAGGGGCACCCCGTGCCGCTGCGGGCCTGACCGGGGGCTCCGCCCCCAGACCCCCATCGGCCTGAACGGCCTCGTCCTCAAACGCCGGACGGGCTGGATACCGCGGACCTGCGCTCGCCAGTGACTGCGCCGACACCGATAAAGTCGCCCTATGGGCAGCCACGACAAGGACTCCGCGAAAGAACCGACCTCACCTGTCCCCACCCCCACCACCCGCCCCGGTCGTGAAGGACTGGACGCGATCCTCGCGCACCCCCGCCGAACAGTGATCGCCCTCGACTTCGACGGCACCCTCGCCCCGATCGTCGCCGACCCGGAACAGGCCAGGGCCCACCCCGACGCGGTCGCCGCGCTCACCGCACTCGCGCCCAAGGTCGCCGCAGTGACAGTGATCACCGGTCGCCCGGCCGAGGTCGCCGTCCGGCACGGTGGGTTCGACGGAGTCGAGGGGCTGGAGCGGCTCGTCGTGCTCGGGCACTACGGCGCCGAGCGCTGGGAGCGCGGCACCCTCGCCGCCCCCGACCCGCACCCGGGTGTCGCCGCGGTCCGGGCCGAACTGCCGGACGTCATCGAGCGGGCCGGCGCCTCGCACGGGGCCTGGGTCGAGGAGAAGGGACGGGCCGTCGCCGTCCACACCCGCCGCGCAGAAGACCCACAGGCCGCGTTCGACGCCCTGCGCGAACCCCTCACCGACCTCGCCACCCGCCACGGCCTGATCGTCGAACCGGGCCGTATGGTCCTCGAACTCCGCCCGCCCGGCATGGACAAGGGCGTCGCACTTCTGGAACACCTCCGCGAGACCGGCGCCGAGGCAGTCCTCTACGCCGGCGACGACCTCGGCGACCTCCCCGCCTACGCCGCCGTCGACAAACTCCGCTCCGACGGCGTCCCCGGCCTCCTCGTGTGCAGCGGCAGCGCCGAGGTCACCGAACTGGCCGAACGCGCGGACCTCGTCGTCGACGGCCCGGCAGGGGTCGTAGCACTGCTGCGGGCCCTGGCGGCTCAGCTGGACTGAACCTCCCGCAGCGCGTTCAGCTGGTCCAGGAACCACTGGGTGGGGGGCAGGGCGGTCGCCGCGGACGCCAACCGCTTCGTCCGCTCCGCCCGCTCCGCCGGCCCCATCGACAACGCCTCGTGCAGCGCCCGCGCGGTCTCCATCACGTCGAACGGGTTGACGGTGATCGCGTCCTCACGCAGCTCCCAGTACGCCCCCGCCTCCCGCGACAGCACCAGCGCGCACCCCTGGTCGGAGACGACCGGCACCTCTTTCGCGACGAGGTTCATGCCGTCCCGGATGGGGTTGACCAGGGCCACGTCGCCGAGGCGGTAGGCGGCCAGGGAGCGGGCGAAGTCGTCCTTGAGGTGCAGGACGACCGGGGTCCAGCCCGGGGTGCCGTACTGCTCGTTGATCTCCTGCGCCACCCGCCGCACCTCGGCCATGTAGTCGCGGTAGACCGCGAGGTCCTGGCGGGAGGGGTAGGCGAAGGCGATGTGCACCACCCGTTCGCGCCACTCGGGGTGGTCGTCGAGCAGTTGCCGGTAGGCCAGCAGACCGCGCACGATGTTCTTCGACAGCTCGGTGCGGTCGACACGGACGATCGTCTTCCGTCCCTCGCCGCCGATCTCCTCACGCAGGGCGGTGATCCGCTCCTCCACGTCCGGCCGGTGCGAGCGCTCGCGCAGGAAGTCGGCGTCGGCGCCGAGTCCGTGCACCCCGATGCGCGTACGGCCCAGGCCGCCGGCGAACTCCGTACAGCAGGTGGTGAACGCGTCCGCCCAGCGCCGGGTGAGGAAGCCCAGGCGGTCCGCGCCGAGCATGCCGCTCAGCAGCTGCTCCCGGATGTCCGCGGGGAGCATCGCGAAGTAGTCCGCCGGCGCCCACGGCGTGTGCGAGAAGTGCCCGATGCGCAGGTCGGGGCGCAGCTCGCGGAGCATGCCGGGGACGAGACAGAGGTGGTAGTCCTGCACCAGGACGGCCGCCCCCTCGGCCGCCTCCTCCGCCAGCGCCTCGGCGAACGCCCGGTTGTAGGTCTCGTACGCCGCCCACTGGCGCCGGAACTCGGCGTCGAAGACCGGCTCCAGCGGTGTGAGGTACAGCATGTGGTGGACGAACCACAGCACGGAGTTCGCGATGCCGTTGTACGCGTCCGAGTGCACGTCCGCCGGAATGTCCAGCATCCGTACGCCCTTCTCGCCCACCCCGCGCCGGATCGCCTCCCGGTCGCCATCGGACAGCGCCGAGCACACCCACAGGGCGCCGGCGTCCGGGTCGATGGCCGACAGGCCCGAGACGACCCCGCCGCCACCGCGCTTGGCGTGCAGCGAGCCGTCCTCCTGGAGCGTGTACGAGACCGGGCCGCGGTTGGACGCGACCAGCACCTGAGCAGCAGCGTCGTGCGTGGAAGCCATACGCCTCAACTTAGCCCGGCCTGTAAACGCTCAAACGTACGATCGCGCTTCGTGGACGGCCGTATCAGCCGTATCAGCCGTATCAACAAGCCCCATCGAGCCGTATACGGCCGTCCCGTGCGCGTCACGCCACCTTGCGCGCGGCGTACTCCGCGATCTCCGTCATCGGCGGCCGTTCCTCCGTGTCCACGGAGTACGTACGCGGCTCGAACCCGTCCTCGCCCCGCTCGAACTGGGTGAGGGACGGACGGACGAGGTGCCCGCGGGCCAGCCTGAGCTGCGCGGTGCGATAGATCGCGGCGGCCATGCGGCCCAGCGCCTGCCCGTCCTGGTGGCGGTGCTTGCGCACGCCGACGTCGACCTGGGCGAGGGCGTCGAGCCCGACCAGGTGCAGGGAGTCGACCAGCATGCCCAGCTCCACGCCGTAGCCGACGGGGAAGGGAAGCTGTTCCAGGAGGGAGCGGCGGGCCGCGTACTCGCCGCCGAGCGGCTGCACGAACCCCGCCAGCTGCGGCCAGTGCAGGTTCAGCAGCGGGCGCGCCATGAGCTCGGTGACCCGGCCGCCCTGGCCGGCCGCCCCGCCGAGCGGACGGTCGTACATCGCCTTGACGAGATCGACGTCCGGGTCGGTGAGCAGGGGGCCCACGATCCCGGAGACGAAGTCGGAGGAGAACTCCTTCAGGTCGGCGTCTATGAAGCAGACGATGTCCCCGCCGGTCACCATCAGGGAGCGCCACAGCACCTCGCCCTTGCCGGGCACGGTCGGGATACGCGGGAGGATGTCGTCGCGGTGGACGACCCGGGCGCCCGCGGCGGCGGCCACCTCGGAGGTGCGGTCGGTGGATCCCGAGTCGACGACGACGATCTCGTCGACGAGCGGGACCTGTCGCATGAGGTCGTGACGGATCACGGCGACGATGTCGCCGACGGTCTCCTCCTCGTTCAGCGCGGGCAGCACGACACTGACCGACTGGCCCGTGCGCTGCTTGGCGGCCAGGATCTGGTGGAGCGGGCGATCGGTCACGGACCAGGAGCGGGTCCTCAGCCAGCGCTCGGCTTCTTCCAGCACAGTCTGCGGCTCCTCACGGGTTGTCTCGCGGTTCGGACGACTATCTCAACTGTCCTGGCCTTCGGTTACAGTCTTGGACAACGCTGGTGACCATCGCATGTCGGAGGTCATGTGCGTCAACAACCACATACCGCTCATCCAGAGGGGCAGAGGGACACGGCCCGTTGAAGCCCCGGCAACCCTCCAGCCGGTCTCGTAGATCACTGTCGATCGCCAGCGAGGCTCCCGGCTAGGGAAGGTGCCAAATCCGTCTCGCGGCGAGATGCGTCGTGAGGAAGATGAGGAGAAAGGGCCTCGCCTCCATGGCTGTGCAGACTGTTGCAAGCACCACCGACTCCACCGTAGACCTCGGCCCCGCCGCAGCGCTGAGCTGTCGCGAGTGCGGTCACCGCGTGCCCCTCGGCCCGGTCTTCGCCTGCGAGGAGTGTTTCGGCCCGCTCGAGATCGCCTACGACTTCTCCTCCTACGACACGGAGAAGCTGCGGGGGCGCATCGAGGCGGGCCCCGCGAACATCTGGCGTTACGCCCCGCTGCTGCCCGTCCCGGCCGACGTGGCGGACAAGCCGAACATCAACCCCGGCTGGACCGCGCTCGTCAAGGCCGACAACCTGGCCCGCGAGCTGGGCGTCGACGCCGGCAAGCTCTTCGTCAAGGACGACTCCGGCAACCCGACGCACTCCTTCAAGGACCGTGTCGTCGCGCAGGCGCTGGAGGCCGCCCGCGCCTTCGGCTTCACCACGCTCTCCTGCTCCTCCACCGGCAACCTCGCCGGCGCGGTGGGTGCCGCGGCCGCCCGCGCCGGCTTCCGCTCGTGCGTGTTCATCCCGCACGACCTGGAGCAGGGCAAGGTCGTCATGGCCGCGGTCTACGGCGGCGAGCTCGTCGGCATCGAGGGCAACTACGACGACGTGAACCGCTTCTGCTCCGAGCTCATCGGCGACCCGGCGGGCGAGGGCTGGGGCTTCGTCAACGTCAACCTGCGGCCGTACTACGCGGAGGGCTCCAAGACCCTGGCGTACGAGATCTGCGAGCAGCTCGGCTGGCAGCTCCCGGACCAGCTGGTCGTGCCGATCGCCTCCGGCTCGCAGCTCACGAAGATCGACAAGGGTCTGCAGGAGCTGATCAAGCTCGGGCTCGTCGAGGACAAGCCGTACAAGATCTTCGGCGCCCAGGCCGAGGGCTGCTCGCCGGTGTCCACCGCGTACAAGGCGGGCCACGACGTCGTCCGGCCGCAGAAGCCGAACACCATCGCCAAGTCCCTCGCCATCGGCAACCCGGCGGACGGGCCGTACGTCCTCGACATCGCCCGCCGCACGGGCGGTGCGGTGGAGGACGTCAACGACGAGCAGGTCGTCGACGCGATCAAGCTGCTCGCCCGGACGGAGGGCATCTTCGCGGAGACCGCGGGTGGCGTGACGGTCGGGGTGACCCGCAAGCTGATCGAGAACGGCCTGCTGGACCCGGCCCTCACCACGGTCGTCCTGAACACCGGCGACGGCCTCAAGACCCTCGACGCGGTGGCCGGCACCGGCCTCACCGCCACCATCCGCCCGAACCTGGACTCCTTCCGAGAGGCTGGCCTCGCATGAGCGTGACCGTCCGCATCCCCACCATCCTGCGCACCTACACCGGTGGTCAGGCCGAGGTCGCCGCCGAGGGCGCGAACCTCGGCGAGGTCATCGCCGACCTGGAGAAGAACCACACGGGCATCGCGGCCCGCGTGCTCGACGACCAGGGCAAGCTGCGCCGCTTCGTCAATGTGTACGTCAACGACGACGACGTCCGCTTCGAGCAGGGGCTGGAGACGGCCACCCCGGACGGTGCCGGTGTCTCCATCATTCCGGCGGTCGCCGGAGGCTGATCATTACCTTCGGTAACATCAGTTACCGAGAGTTCATCGAATTGCCCCCTCCGTGAGAGAAGCGGAGGGGGCAATTCTGTGTGGTTGAGCGCGGTACAGTTGGGGAACACGCTGTTTTCCGCGTACCGAACGCCTCTGTTTTACGGCTCCACATGCGATGAGAAGTAGCCAAAGTGTGGGGTTCTTTTGCGTCATTTGCTCCTTTTGTGGAGCCCGACTTGCCCTGAATTCTGGCGAATTCTCGGTAAATTCCCGACCGGCCATGCCCGGAATTCTCGTCCGATTGACCTGTTGCAGACGGCAGTTGGACAGATACATTCGGCCGCGGTCGACGCGTTCCGGCGCACGCCCCCAACCAAGGCGGGGGGTGAGGTCTGACCCGGATCCGCGAAGTGTGGATCTGTGCAAGGGCCAGTAATAGGGGAGTTAGGCATGGCTCAGGGCACCGTCAAGTGGTTCAACGCGGAGAAGGGGTACGGCTTCATCGCGGTCGACGGTGGTGCGGATGTTTTCGTCCACTACAGCGCGATTCAGATGGACGGCTACCGCACCCTGGAAGAGGGTCAGCGGGTCGATTTCGAGATCTCGCAGGGCCAGAAGGGGCCGCAGGCGGACATGGTCCGACTCGCGACCGGCTGAAGCACGCGCCGACGCAGCGTCGTTCTTCTGAACATCTTCGAAGGGCTCGTACCTCCCGGGGTACGAGCCCTTCGGTCTGCCCCGACGCGCCGCCGGGCGCCACGGCACCCGGCGTTCACCTGCGGATCCGGGGAAGGCGCTTGCACTCGACAGGGGCGAGTGCTAATCATTGCGTTAGCACTCTGAAGGTGAGAGTGACAACGAAGGACCGGGTCGGTGAGGCCCGCACGCCAGGTGGGGCAAGGAACCACGAGGCAGGCGAGCCGTCCGTCGCGGGCGCGGGCGCGGTCCGAAGGAATCACCCCCAGTCCTGGAGGGACCACTTCACATGGCCAAGATCATCGCGTTCGACGAGGAGGCGCGGCGCGGCCTCGAGCGCGGCATGAACCAGCTCGCGGACGCCGTGAAGGTGACGCTCGGCCCCAAGGGCCGCAACGTCGTCCTCGAGAAGAAGTGGGGCGCCCCCACGATCACCAACGATGGTGTCTCCATCGCCAAGGAGATCGAGCTCGAGGACCCGTACGAGAAGATCGGCGCCGAGCTGGTCAAGGAAGTCGCCAAGAAGACGGACGACGTCGCCGGTGACGGTACGACCACCGCGACCGTTCTCGCCCAGGCGCTGGTCCGCGAGGGCCTGCGCAACGTCGCCGCCGGCGCCAACCCGATGGCCCTGAAGCGCGGTATCGAGAAGGCCGTCGAGGCCGTCTCCGGTGCCCTGCTCGAGCAGGCGAAGGATGTCGAGACCAAGGAGCAGATCGCCTCCACGGCCTCCATCTCCGCCGCCGACACCCAGATCGGCGAGCTCATCGCCGAGGCCATGGACAAGGTCGGCAAGGAAGGCGTCATCACCGTCGAGGAGTCCCAGACCTTCGGTCTGGAGCTGGAGCTCACCGAGGGTATGCGCTTCGACAAGGGCTACATCTCGGCGTACTTCGCCACCGACATGGAGCGTATGGAGGCCGTCCTCGACGACCCGTACATCCTGATCGCGAACTCCAAGATCGCGAACGTCAAGGACCTGCTCCCGCTCCTGGAGAAGGTCATGCAGTCGGGCAAGCCGCTGCTGATCATCGCCGAGGACGTCGAGGGCGAGGCCCTGTCGACCCTGGTCGTCAACAAGATCCGCGGCACCTTCAAGTCCGTCGCCGTCAAGGCCCCGGGCTTCGGTGACCGCCGCAAGGCCATGCTCGGCGACATCGCCATCCTCACGGGCGGCGAGGTCATCTCCGAGGAGGTCGGCCTCAAGCTGGAGAACGCCACCATCGACCTGCTGGGCAAGGCCCGCAAGGTGGTCATCACCAAGGACGAGACCACCATCGTCGACGGCGCCGGCGCCTCCGAGCAGGTCACCGGCCGCGTCAACCAGATCCGCGCCGAGATCGAGAACAGCGACTCGGACTACGACCGCGAGAAGCTGCAGGAGCGCCTGGCGAAGCTCGCCGGCGGTGTCGCGGTCATCAAGGCCGGTGCCGCCACCGAGGTCGAGCTCAAGGAGCGCAAGCACCGCATCGAGGACGCCGTCCGCAACGCGAAGGCGGCCGTCGAGGAGGGCATCGTCGCCGGTGGTGGCGTGGCGCTCATCCAGGCGTCCTCCGTCTTCGAGAAGCTGGACCTCGAGGGTGACGAGGCGACCGGCGCCAACGCCGTGAAGCTCGCGCTGGAGGCCCCGCTGAAGCAGATCGCCGTCAACGGTGGTCTCGAGGGCGGCGTCGTCGTGGAGAAGGTCCGCAACCTCCAGGTCGGCCACGGCCTGAACGCCGCGACCGGTGAGTACGTCGACATGATCGCCGAAGGCATCATCGACCCGGCGAAGGTGACCCGCTCTGCCCTGCAGAACGCCGCCTCCATCGCCGCGCTCTTCCTCACCACCGAGGCCGTCATCGCCGACAAGCCGGAGAAGGCGGGCGCTGCCCCGGCCGGCGGCGGCATGCCGGGCGGTGACATGGACTTCTGATCCTCCCCGAGGATCGGAAACGTCCCTTCCGTGCCGAGGGCGGCACTCCCTGGAAACAGGGGGTGCCGCCCTCGGGCGTGTCCGGGATCACATCGCGTTTCGCCCCGCACCGGGATGGAGGCGGCGCGCGCGGTGGTTGACGTAGGCGATCACTTTATTGCATGTGCACATACCAGTTGGTACCGACGAGGAGTCCCGAGTGACCGCCACCCCGACCCCCGCCTCCCGCGCCGCCGAGATCCTCTCCCGGCCCGTGTCCATCAACGGCCTGACCGTCCCGAACCGCATCGCGATGGCGCCGATGACCCGGATGTTCTCCCCGGGCGGCATCCCCGGTGAGGACGTGCGCTCGTACTACGCCCGCCGCGCCGCCGCAGGCGTCGGCCTGATCGTCACCGAGGGCACCTACGTCGGCCACGCCTCCGCCGGACAGAGCGACAGCGTCCCCCGTTTCCACGGCGACGAGCAGCTCGCGGGCTGGGCGAAGGTGGCCGAGGCCGTGCACGCGGCCGGCGGCACCATCGTCCCCCAGCTGTGGCACATCGGCATGGTCCGCCGGCAGGGCGAGCCGCCCTTCGCCGACGCCCCTGCCGTCGGCCCCTCCGGCCTGCGCACCGACGGTACCGAGGGCACCGGCAAGGCGATGACCCAGCGCGACCTCGACGACGTCATCGGCGCGTTCGCCGAGGCCGCCGCGGCCGCCGAGCGCATCGGCTTCGACGGCGTCGAACTGCACGGCGCCCACGGCTACCTCATCGACCAGTTCCTCTGGTCCGGCACCAACCGCCGCACCGACGCCTATGGCGGCGACCCCGTGGCCCGTACGAAGTTCGCCGCCGAGATCGTCGCCGCCGTACGCGAGACGGTCTCGCCGGAGTTCCCCGTCATCTTCCGCTACTCCCAGTGGAAGCAGGACGCCTACGACGCCCGGCTCGCCGAGACCCCGGAGGAGCTGGAGGCCATCCTGACCCCGCTCGCCGCGGCCGGCGTCGACGCCTTCCACGCCTCCACCCGCCGCTACTGGGTCCCGGAGTTCGACGACTCCGACCTCAACCTCGCCGGCTGGACCAAGAAGCTGACCGGCAGGACGGCCATCACCGTCGGCTCGGTCGGTCTCGACGGTGACTTCATCAAGGGCTTCCAGGGCGAGGGCTCCCCGGTCAAGGGCATCGACGACCTCCTCGACCGCCTGGAGCGCGACGAGTTCGACCTGGTGGCCGTGGGCCGCGCCCTGCTCCAGGACCCGCAGTGGGCGGCGAAGGTGCTGGGCGGTCGACTGGACGAGCTCAAGGCGTACGAGCCGTCGGCGCTGCAGACGCTGAGCTGAGCTGCCGGGCCCGTGCCGGGCCGGGGTGCCGCGACAGCGGCGCTCCGGCCCTTCTTCGTGGGTGGCCCGTTGTTCCTGGAGGCCCTTGGTTAAGTCAAGCAAGTGACTTAAGGTTGCCTCGGTCAAGTACAGGGCTCTTCTCATGCCGCCCCACCGACGGAGGCCCCGCCATGTCCGACGCTCCTGCCCGCCCCACCGGGGCCGGGGGGTCAGCCCCGCCGAGGTCGAACGCGGTGGTGGCGGTCCTGGCCCTCGCCGGAATCGTCGTCTCGCTGATGCAGACCCTGGTCATCCCGATCGTCCCCGAGCTGCCGAAACTGCTGAACGCCTCGGCCTCGGACACCGCCTGGGCGGTCACCGCCACCCTCCTGGCGGCCGCTGTCGCCACGCCGGTGATGGGACGCCTCGGAGACATGTACGGCAAGCGCCGCATGCTGCTGGTCAGCGTGGCCCTGCTGGTCACCGGCTCGGTCACGGCCGCCCTCAGCGAGTCCCTGATCCCGATGATCACCGGCCGCGTACTCCAGGGCCTGGCCTCCGGTGTCATCCCGCTCGGCATCAGCATCATGCGCGACGAACTGCCCGCCGAACGCCTCGGCTCGGCCACCGCGCTCATGAGCACCGGCCTCGGCGTCGGCGGCGCCCTCGGCCTGCCGGCCGCCGCGCTCATCGCCGAGAACTTCGACTGGCACGTGCTGTTCTGGACGTCGGCCTGCCTCGGCGCCGTCGCCGCCGTGCTTGTCGTCCTCTTCGTGCCCGAGTCCCAGGTCCGCACCGGCGGCCGCTTCGACCTGGTCGGCGCCGTCGGCATGGCGACCGGCCTGGTCTGCCTGCTGCTCGCGATCTCCAAGGGCGCCGACTGGGGTTGGACCAGCCCCACCACGCTCGGCCTGTTCGGCGCCGCCGTGCTCGTCCTGCCGGCCTGGGGCTGGTGGGAACTGCGCGTCCGGGCCCCGCTGGTGGACCTGCGCACCACCGCCCGCCGCCAGGTCCTGGTCACCAACCTCGCCTCGATCGCCGTCGGCTTCGCGATGTTCGCGATGTCCCTCGTCCTGCCGCAACTGCTCCAGCTGCCGGAGGCGACCGGCTACGGCCTCGGCAGGTCGATGCTGGCCTCCGGCCTGGTCATGGCCCCCTCCGGCCTGGTCATGATGGCCACCGCCCCCGTCTCCGCCGCCGTCTCCAAGGCCAAGGGACCCAAGGTCACGCTGATGACCGGCGCGCTGATCGTCGCCGCCGGCTACCTCATCAACATCGCGCTGATGTCACAGGTCTGGCACTTCGTCCTCGTCTCCTGCGTGATCGGCGCCGGCATCGGCTTCACCTACGGCTCGATGCCCGCCCTGATCATGGGCGCCGTCCCCGCGTCCGAGACGGCGGCCGCGAACAGCCTCAACACGCTGATGCGGTCCATCGGAACATCGTCGGCCAGCGCCATCGCCGGTGTGATCCTCGCTCAGATGACCACGAACTTCGGCGGCTTCGCCCTGCCCTCGAAGGACGGCTTCCGCACGGTCCTGGCGATCGGCGCGGGCGCGGCGCTACTGGCCTTCGCGGTGGCGTCGTTCATCCCGCGCCAGCGGCAGGAGCCGGGGCAGGGAGCGCCCGCTGCCGGGGAGCCGACGGGTGCGGGGGCGTCGGCGGTGAAGGCGTAGGAGAGGCCTCAGAGGTTGCCCATGGGCTCGATGTCCACCTGCACGGGCGTGCCCCACACCCGCAGCACCTCGTAGTCGGTGAACTCGTGCACGAGCCGGTACGCCATCGCGGGCCGGGATCCGCGCCGCTGGGCGGCGATGTAGAGCTCGGCCTCGCGCCGGTCCCGGCGGGGCGTACCGCACAGCTGCCACTCCCGCCCGTTCCACAGCTCCGGCAGCCACCGCTGCTGGGGCTGGGGGCGGTCGGCGCTGGTGCCGTAACGGGACGGCGAGGGGGAGGGCGTCTCGGCGGCGCGGGGCGGCGGCCCGTACGCGCCGTTGAACTCCGACCGCCGGGCGGCGCGGCGCCGCGTCTCGCACAGCAGGCACAGGTCGGGGGCGGCCTCGTCGACGGGCCCGTTCGGATGCTCGGCGCACCGGGTGGTGGGCGCGGCGCTGGTCACACTCTCGTCCAGCAGATCCAGCGCTCGCCGCAGATCGGCCTTGACCTCGTGCAACTTGGCGTCCGGGGTGTCGGCGCCCAGGGCGTCGCCGTGCTCCCCGAGGAGACGGAGGGCGCGGCCTAGGGCGGTGAGCTGGGCGTGGTTCATGTCAGCCGGCGTAGTCCTTGAGCTTCTCGGTGTCGAGGCTGATACCCACGGGGGTGGGCAACTCGACGGTGGCTCCCCAAGGGTAGGCCGGGGACTGCTGGTAGCGGCCGTCCTTCGGCTCGTGGAAGACGGTGAGGGTGTGGGTGTCGCGGTCGATGAGGAGGTACACCGGGATGTCGGCGGCGGCGTAACCGACGGGCTTGTCGATGCGGTCACGCTTGTCGGTGTCGCGGTCGTGGGAGGTGATCTCCACGACCATGAGGACCCCACCGGTTTCAGACCACTCGCCGTCTCCCCTGAGGTGGTCCACCGGCACGAGGGTCCCGTCCGGCCGGGCGCGGCCTTTGCGATATGCCTCGGCCTTGACACCGGACTCGGGCACGAGGTCCAGGTCGGGACGGTGCTGCATGCACTGGCGAAGCAGAGAAAATCGAACGGTGGTTGCCGTCCGGCATCGCCTTGACCTCTACTTTTCCGTTGATGTACTCGAGCCGCACGCTCTCCGGCGCCGCGGCGGCAAGCTCCTCGAACTCCTCCACATCGAGCGGGCCGTGCCGGACGCACAGCCTTCCGCCGAGAAACTCCAGCCTGTTCCGCAGCTCCCTCGGTGCTCGGCGGACGAGTTCCTCGAAGTCCTCGACGGACATCTGGGGACGTTCGGCGGTGTCAGGGGTCATGGCGTCGCCTCCTCCCCTCCGTCGTGCCCCGGCGCGGTCTCGTCGGACCGTGGGTGCGGTCATGTGGGTGTCCTTTCGCGTCGCGGGACCGAGCGTGAACGGCCCAGAGCAGCGCGCATCCGGGCTGCGTGGGCGCGGACGTCCGGGGCGGGCTGGAGCGCACTGGTGCGCAGCTCGGGGCTTTTGTGGATGGCCGCCTTCGGTGGCATGGCCTTCACGGGCCTCGGCTTCGGCCTCGTCCTCGCCACCCACTCCTACGCGACCCGCACGAGACCCGTCTGCGCCGATGCCGATGCTCCGGTGTCGCCGGCCTGGGACGGCGGCCACAGCCGACCAGGACCCGGGTGACTTCGTCAGGTGGATCGCCCAGGTGCCGGGCTACCGACGGAAGTAACCCCGAAGCGCGCTGCTCGGCCGGTTTCCGTCCCCGTGCTGGTCGTCAGCGCCAGCGCCACGCGCAGTCGGCCGCCCGATTCCTCCAGAAGCCGGGCGGCCGTCGGGCCGTCCACGCCCGCCAGCAGCGTCAGGATCGCGTTCTTCACCTCGCCGTCCGTCGCCGCCAGCGCCGCCTCGATCTCCTCGTCCGCGGCGCCGGTCGCGAGGGCGACGATACGGCGGGAGCGGGCGCGCAGCTTGTCGTTGGAGGCGCGGACGTCGACCATCAGGTTCCCGTACGTCTTGCCGAGGCGGATCATCGTGATCGTCGAGATCATGTTGAGCACCAGCTTCTGCGCGGTGCCCGCCTTCAGCCGGGTGGAGCCGGTGAGCAGTTCGGGGCCGACGACGACCTCGATGCCGTGCTCGGCGGCGGCGGCGAGCGCGCTGCCCGCGTTGCAGGCGAGCCCGATGGTCAGCGCGCCCCGGGCTCTGGCGTGTTCCACGGCGCCGATGGCGTACGGGGTGCGGCCGGAGGCCGAGACGCCGACCACCGTGTCGTCGGCGCCCACGTCGATCGCGTCGAGGTCGGCTTGCGCCAGTTCCTTCGAGTCCTCCGCGCCCTCCACGGAGGTGACCATGGCCTGGGGGCCGCCCGCGAGGAGTCCCACGACCTGCCCGGGCCGCGTGTTGAACGTCGGCGGACACTCGGACGCGTCCAGCACACCGAGCCGCCCCGCCGTTCCGGCGCCGGCGTAGATCAGTCGGCCCCCCCGCGCCATCCGCTCCGCCACGGCGTCGATCGCGGCGGCGATCTCCGGCAGCCGCGCGGCCACGGCGGCGGGCACGGCGGTGTCCTCGGTGTTCATGAGGCGGGCGATGTCGAGGGTGGGGAGCTGGTCGATGTCGGCGAGGTCGGGGCGGAAGGCCTCGGTGGTGAGCGCGTCCAACTCGGGGCGGAGGTCGCGATGGTGGGAGGGGGAGGTCATGGGGCGGCTCTTCTCAACGTCGGTGTCCTGTCCTGCCAGGGGGCGGTCTAGCGGCGATGCCGGTGCGCCAGCGCCTCGTAAGACGCCGCCAGCGCCGGTCCCGCCGTCTCGTACGTCCGCTGCGCCACCCCCAAGAACAGACAGTCCACGACCAGCAACTGACTGGTCCGCGAGGACATCGCCGCCGGCCGCAGCTCGCTCTCGCGGGCCGTGGAGGTCGTGAGGATGTGGTCGGCGTACTGGGTGACGGGCCCGCCCGGCCGCCCGGTGATCGCGACGGTGGTCGCCCCGTGCTCGAAGGCGACCCGGAGTGGCTCGATCACGTCGCCGGTCGACCCGGAGTGGGTGATCGCGACGGCCACGTCACCCGCCCGCAGCTGCACGGCGTTGGTGACGGCGAGGTGGGGATCGCTGTGCGCGTGGGCTATCAGCCCTATGCGCAGGAGCTTTTGGGCGAGGTCCTGGGCGACGAGGCCGGACGCCCCGATGCCGTACACGTCGATCCGTCGTGCGGTCGCCGCCGCGGTGACCGCCGCGTCGAGCTGCCCGATGTCGAGGCCGGCCGCGGTGTCGGCGAGGGTCTGCTGCTCGTCGTAGGCCAACTTGGCCACCACGTCCGCGAGGGGGTCGTCGACCGAGATGTCCGTCGTGAGGGCGGGTGCGCGGCCGGACTGCTGCTGGGCGGCGAGGCCGGCGAGGGCGAGGCGCAGGTCGCGGTAGCCGGGGTAGCCGAGGACACGGGCGGTGCGCACGATGGTGGCCTCGCTGGTGCCGGTGCGTTCGGCGAGGCCGGTGACCGTGAGGGCGGCGCAGCCCGCCGGGTCGCTCGCGACGGCCTCGGCCACGCGCTGCATGGAGCGGGTCATGGAGGGAGCGAGCGTGCGCACCTTGGCCGCGAGGGCGGCTGGGGCGGGCGGCGCGCCTCCGGGACCACTGTCCCCGAAAATTTCCTTCATGTCACGGGTCACATATGAAAGGTATTTTCGGACCCGTGTGGTGGTCAAGAGTGCGCACAATGGGTGCATGGACCCCATCAGCTCTCTGGAGCAGGCGTTGCACGCGGCGCGCGCCCTGGTGCTCGCCGATCTCGCCGCGAGTGAGGTCGCCGCGGCCGACGTGGTGTCCATGGTCGAGGACTCGGTCGTGCAACGACGCTGGTGGGTCGAGCAGTGGCCGGAGGGTGCGCCGTACGTCGCCGGGCTGGTGGCACAGGACGTACAGGACGCGCTGCTTGAGGCGTACGGGCGCTGGCCGCTGTGCCCGGTGTGCGGCTCCGGTGATCCGCACGCCCTCGACGTCGAACCGGAACTCGGTCCCGATCCGCACTGGGTGTGTCACAAGGCGGGCGTGAAGGTCGCGGCGGTCGGCGGGCTGGGGTCGGCGACGGGCGGGGCGTCCTCGTCGTGACCGTCTACATCGACCCTCCGAGCTGGCCGGGTCACGGCCGGATGTGGTCCCACCTCGTCAGTGACGTTTCTTACGAGGAACTGCACCTGTTCGCCGCGGAGATGGGCGTGCCCCGGCGGGCCTTCGAGCGCGACCACTACGACATCCCGAGCCATCGGTACGCGGACGCCGTGCGGGCCGGCGCGGTGGAGGTCAGCAGCCGCGAGGTGGTGCGGCTGCTGCTCGGTGCGGGGCTGCGCAGACGGCGCAGCGATCAGCGCAGTCAGCCGCGCAGCTCGTAGAGGACCTCCGTCTCGTCCACTCCGTCCGTCCCGGATGCTCCGGCCTCGACGAACCCGGCGCGGGAGACCACGCGCTGCGAGGGGGTGTTGCCGCGGTCGATGACCGCGATGAGCGCCGTCACCTCGTCGCGGGCCAGTGCCCAGCGGGCGAGGGTGCGCAGGGCCTCGGTGGCGTACCCCTTGCCGCGGGCGGCTTCGACGAGGTCGTAGCCGACCTCCGCCCTGCCCTCCTCGTCGGGGACGCCGTGGAAGCCCATGCCGCCGACCGCGCGGCCGTCGTCCCGTCGTACGAGGACGAACAGGCCGAACTCCGGCCGGTGCACGCCGCCCTCGTAGGCCTTGGTCACCATGCCGGCTGCCTCGCGGGTGCCCTCGAAAGGGCCTCCCTCGGCCCAGTCGAAGCCTCCGTCGCCGCCCGTGCCGAGGTCGGCGGCGGCCGCGGGCGTGACGCCCTGGAGGGTGAGGCGGTCGGTGGGGATGACGAGGTTGTTGTTCCATCGCCAGTCCGTCACGGGGGCGCGGTCGGGCAGGTCGCCGCGGCCGGTGGCCCACAGCAGCGTGCGCCAGTGGTCGGTGTCGGGCCGGACGTGGGGGAAGATCCGGGTGAGGACGAACTCGGGGAGTTCGGCGGGGGGTTCGTAGGCGAGACCCAGGCCCTGGGCGATGTCGTGGGTGTGCAGCAGGACCTCGGCGACGCCCATCGCGGCGAAGCCGTCACGGTTGGCGCTGCCGAAGGGGTAGGGGTGGTAGGCGCGCACCTCGTCCGGGGTGGTGCGGATGACGGCGCAGAGCAGGCGCTGCGTGGTTTCGACTGCTCGCAGCACTTCCCCGTTGGCCGCTCCGTCAAGGGGCAGCGCGAAGGGGACGTACCGCTCACGTGCGCGTGCCGCCAGCTGACCGGAGTAGCGCATGAGGGCCTCGGCGATGTGCAGGGCCGTGCGTCGACAGCTCCACTCCAGCCGACCCGCCCGGGCCTCCTCCCAGTCCCGGTCCGTCGCCGTCCGCAGCAGTGCCACGCAGCTCGCCACGGCTTCTTCCACGCGTTCCCCGCCCATGTCTCGCATGCCGCCGAGGGTAGGCACGGCCGGGTCCTCAGGTCGACAGTATTTCCAGCTCGCTCCGCAGGTTGTAACGGGCCGTCGCCTCCCACTTCTCCTCGCCGTACGGCGTCCTGAACAGCCGTGGCAGGGAGAGGAGTTGGCGCAGGATCTCCGCGCGGCCCGCGCGGAAGGCGTCGCTGGGGACGAAGTGGTACTCCTCGCGGACGGCGGCGGTGTACGCGGCGTACGCCGACGGCGCCGACGCGAGGATCGCCAGGTCGGCGTCGCACAGCACCTGCCCGTCGCGGTCGTCGTCGGTGGGGGCGTGGGTGACGGTGAGGCGGACCAGCCTGGCCACCTCGGCGGTCTTCGCGTCGGTCACCCCCGCCTCGGGCAGGGCGCGTTCGGCGAGGCGGGCGGAACGCTCCTCGTTCTCGGAGCGGTCGGGGAGGTAGACGGCGTCGTGGAACCAGGCGGCCAGCCGCACGACGTCCGGGTCGTCGGCGTGCTGCTCCAGTACGTCGACGTGGTCGAGGACCGCGGTGAGGTGCGCGAGCGTGTGGTAGCGGCGCTGCGGTTCCTGCCAGCGGGCGATCAGGTTGTCGGCGTAGGGGAGGGGGTCCGGGCCGGTGGCCGGTCCTCGGGCTCCTTCCAGGGCCTGGGCGAAACGGGTGCGCAGGGCGTCGAGATCGGCCATGCCCTCATTCTCGCGCGTGGCCGCTCGGCGCGCCCTGGTGCTCCGGTCACAGCACTAGGGTCTTTCGTTTGGATCAGGCCGGATCAGGCACCGGGGCCCGCGAGCCCGGCATGATCCAAACGAGAGGCCCTAGCGTGGACGCCATGACGACGAGTGACGTGCTTGACGTACGCGACCCCGAACTGCCCGGACGGCTCCTGGTGAGCGAGCGGGACGCCCTCATACCCCTGCTGCGGGCGCGGCCCGCCACGGACTTCGCCCTGCCGGTCGCCGCGTGTCCCGGCTGGAGCGTGCGGGACGTGCTGGCGCACTGTTCGTCCGCGCTGATGCGGGTGGTGGAGAGCCGGTTCGAGGAGGGGGTGTTCTCGCCGGAGTCCAACGACCGGGACATCGCGGAACGGGCTCAGTGGTCCGACGCGCGGGTCGTGGACGAGCTGGAGCGGGGGATGACCGAGGCGGGGCCCGTGATCGCCAAGGCGGGCGGGGTGCTGGACGGGATCGCGCTGGGCGAGTGGGTGCACGCCGGTGACGTACGGGAGGCGTTCGGCGAGCCGGGGGCCTACGCCGGAGCGGGGCTGCCGGACGCGCTGACCCTGCTGGGCCGCATCACCCGGGAACGGGGGCATGTGCCGCTCCAGGCCGACCTCGACGACCTGGACGAGCCGCTGCGGCTGGGCGGTGTTCCCGGGGACCGGACCCCGGCACGGTTCATCGGCGCCGCCGCCACGCTCGTACGGCTGTACTCGGGGCGTTCCGCGGCGGGGGCGTCGTACGAGCTGGTGGGCGTGGAGGAGGGGGAGCTCAACATCTTCTGAAGCGGCGAGTCCGGGGGCGTAGTCTTGGGCACAATTGGACTAGACCTATAGGTGCCGTGCCTGAGACGAATGGGGTCCCATGAGCAAGCGTGCAGTCCTGGAGGTGATCGCCCTCGACGTCGAGGACGCGGTCGCCGCCCAGGCCGGAGGCGCGGACCGCCTCGAACTGGTCACCGACATGGCGGCCGACGGGCTCACCCCGTCGCCCCGGACCGTGGCCGGCGTCCGCGCCGCCGTCGACATCCCGCCGCGCGTGATGCTGCGGCTGGCGGACGGGTTCGCGGCGGGGGACGTGGCACGGCTCGTCCGGGTCGCGCGTGAGGTGCGGGACGCCGGGGCCGAGGAGTTCGTGCTCGGGTTCCTCGGCGCGGACGGCGGGGTGGATCTGGACGCGGTGGAGCGGGTCGTCGGCGTGCTGGACGGGTGTCTCTGGACCTTCCACCGGGCGATCGACCGGGCCGCTGACCGCGACGCGCTCCGTAAACAACTCGACGGGCTCCCCGGCCTCGACGCCTACCTCACCGCCGGCTCGGCCACCGGCGTCGACGACGGCCTCCCCACGCTGCTCGCCGAGGCGGCGCGGCGCGGGGAACCCGGCTACGAGCAGCGCATCCTGGTGGGCGGCGGCCTGCGTCTCGACCACGTCCCGCCCCTCCTCGCCGCCGGCGTCGACGCCTTTCACATCGGCGGCGCGGCCCGCCCCGACGGCTGGGCGGGGCAGGTCTCGGCGGCGGCCGTGGCGGAGTGGCGGAGGGTGCTGGACGGGGGCGAGGAGGGGAGCGGGGCGGCCTGAGCGCTTGGGTCGGTGGTCGAGGGGTCGGGGGTGGGCTGGCCGCTCGGAGCGCCGGTGATCGAGGGGTCGGGTGTGGTCTGGCCGCTCGGAGTCTTGCTGGGGCCGGCGGGGGTGGTCAGGCCGGTCGGGGTCGGCTTGCGTGTCGTCAGTGCCGCCACGGCCGTGGCGAACAGTGCGATGCCCGCGCCCGCGAGCAGGAACCAGCGCTCCCCGAAGAGGGTGAGCGCCAGGCTGCCCGTGCCGCCCGCCGCGGCGATGCCCAGGTAGATCGCGCTGCTGTTGAGGGCGATGAGGGCGGGGGTGTTCGGTGGGTCGAGCGAGGTGACCCGGGTGATGAGGGCGACCGCGAGGGTCCAGCCGATCAGCGGGGTGAGGGCGGAGGCGGCCAGGGCGGTGGGGAGGGTGCGCAGGGTCCAGGGGGAGGCCGCGGCGATGACGACGTACGCCCCGCTCGCGCCGAGGATCACCGCCCGCGCGCTCCACTTGTCCATCAGGCGGCCGCCCAGCGACGAGCCCGCGACCGAGGCGACACCGCTGACCAGGAGCAGCAGGGTGAGCTTGTCCTGGGAGCCGTCGGTGGCCGGCAGGGTGGCGACCGCGAAGTAGATGTTCGTGGTCTGGAAGGCGAGGAAAACCAGGAAGGTGGTCAGGGCCGCGCCCAGGACACGGGAGTCGCCCAGCGGGGCCAGCCGGTCGCGCAGGTCCAACGTGTGCGCCGGCTGCGGCAGTTCGCGCAGGAGGAGGCCGAGGCCCGCGAACGCCGCCGCCCCCAGCGCCGTCACCAGCCACATCGTCAGCCGCCAGTCCGTCCGGCCGAGCCAGGTGCCCAGCGGCACCCCGAGCGCGGTGGCCACGGTCAGGCCGCCCATCACGACGGCGATGGCCCGGCCGCGCCGCTCCGGCGGCACGAGCGAGGTGGCGACCGCGTTCGCCGTGGGCGTGTACAGCGCCGCTCCCGCCGCGGCCAGGACCCGCGTCGCGAGCAGGACGCCGTACGAAGGGGCCAGTGCGGTCAGGGCGTTGGCGAGGGTGAAGACGGCGAGGGCGGTGAGCAGGGCGCGGCGGCGGGGCCAGCGCGCGGTGGCCGTGGCGAGTACCGGGGCCAGTACCGCGTACGCCAGGGCGAAGACGGTCACCATCTGTCCGGCGACCGAGATGGAGACGTCCAGGTCGCGGGCGACGAGCGGAAGAATGCCGACCGTCACCATTCCGTCGGTTCCCACGGCGAAGGTGCCGAGGGCGAGCAGGAGCAGTCGTAGGCGCACGTTTCCCCCAGGTGCGTCCGGCGCGAGAGCGCGCAATGGTTTGACGTTGGTCAAACAATAGGGATTGTTGGATGATTGTCAAACAGTTTGGAGAGGGGTGTGCCCGTGAGTGCGGACGGTGAATGGCTGCCGCAGCCCGACGTGAACGACATCGAGCTGGTCAGGGTGTTGCACGCGCTCGGCGACCCGGTGCGGCTGCTGTTGCTGCGGGAGTACGCGCACGGTGAGCCGCTCAGCTGCGCGCCCGAGGAGCTGGGCGTCGGTCATCTGCACAAGTCGACCGTCTCGCACCACCTGAAGATCATGCGTGAGGCCGGGATCACCTCGACCCGGGCGGTCGGCCGCAACCGCCTGGTGCAGCTGCGCCGCGCCGACCTGGACGCGAGGTTCCCCGGCCTCCTGGATGCGGTGCTCAAGGCTCTGCCTGATTAGGCGAGTTGCTCCGGCAGTGCGGCCGTGTGCGTGACGATCAGGCCGGAGACGGCTCGGGTCAGGGCCACGTACAGGCGGCGCAGGCCCGTGCGTTCGTCCGGCTCGCCGTCCACGACCGCCCCGGGCTCGTCGAGCACCACGTAGTCGTACTCCAGGCCCTTGGCCAGCGACGCCGGGACGAGGGTCAGCCGGGTCTCCCGCGTGGTCTCCTCGCCGGGGGCGAGATACGGGATCCCGGCCGCCGTGAGCGCCTCGGCGAGCGCCGGGATGCGCGCGTCGGCCGCGATCAGGCCCGTCGAGCCCTCGTTGCGCAGCAACTCCTCGCAGGCGGCGACGACGTCGGCGTCCCCGGAGGACGGCCGCAGGTCGAAGAAGCCCGGGTTCTCACGCACCGACGCGACCGGGGTCAGGCCCGGCGCGATGTGCGGGAGCAGCCGGGAGGCGTACGAGATGACGTCCGTCGGCACACGGAAACCGGCCGTCAGCTCCTCGACCACGGCGTCGGACTTGCCCAGGTGGGACAGCGCCTCGTCCCAACTCCGGGTCGCCCAGGGCGTGGTGCCCTGCGCCAGGTCGCCGAGGACGGTCGCGGAGCCGGTGGTGCAGCGGCGGCCGACGGCCCGGTACTGCATGGGGGAGAGGTCCTGCGCCTCGTCGAGGACCACGTGCCCCAGGGAGTGCGTGCGCTCGACGACGTCCGTCACCTCGTCGATCAGCACCGCGTCTGCGGCCGACCACTTGGCGGACCTCACCGACCGCACCGGCTTCGCCCACAGGATCGTCTTCTGCTCGTCCTCGCTGAGGATCCCCGCCGCGTGCTCGGCGAGGAAGTCCGCGTCGGTCAGCAGCCGCAGCACCAGCTTCGCCGGGTCGACGGCCGGCCAGACCGCCTTCACCGCCGCCTTCACGGCGCTGTTGCGGGCGACGGCGTCCTGCACCCGGTCGTCCGGCGCCTCCCCGGCCCGCTCCATCTGCACCAGCACGGCGTGCGCGATGCGCTGCGGCAGGGCCTCGCGGGCGGCGCCGTAGCGGATGTCCCGGTTCAACAACTCACGTACGACATCCTCGAGTTCGTATGCCGGAACCCGCCACCTTCGTGAGCCGCGCACGACGACGACCGGCTCGGTGGGCATGGTCACGTGCGAGTAGACGGCCCTGCGCAGCACCTCGGCCATCCGCGCGTCGCCCTTCACGATCGCGGCCGCCGCGTCGTCCGTGCCCTGGACCTCGACGTGTGCGACCAGGTCGTCGACGGTGGCCTGCTTGACCGCCAACTCGCCCAGGGCGGGGAGCACTTGCTCGATGTAGTGGAGGAAGGACCTGTTCGGTCCGATGACGAGGGTGCCGGTGCGGGCGAGCCGCTCACGGTGGGCGTAGAGGAGGTAGGCGACGCGGTGCAGGCCGACGGCGGTCTTCCCGGTGCCGGGGCCTCCCTGGACGCAGACGCTGCCGGAGAGCCCGGAGCGCACGATCTCGTCCTGCTCCGGCTGGATCGTCGCCACGATGTCCCGCATCGGACCGACACGCGGCCGCTCGATCTCCTGCTGGAGCAGCTTGCTGGTCGTCGCCGCCTCGGACGGGTCGGAGAGGTGCTCGTCCTCGTACGCCGTGAGGTCGCCGCCCGTGTAGCCGAAACGGCGGCGCAGGCCGACGTCCATCGGGTCCTTCTTCGAGGCCCGGTAGAACGGCTGCGAGACCGGTGCGCGCCAGTCGATGACCATCGGGTCGCCCTCGCCGTCGTGCACATGCCGGCGCCCGATGTAGAAGCGCTCGCCTTCCGCGCCTTCCGCCTGCTCCGCGCCCGGCGCGTGCAGGTAGTCGAGCCGGCCGAAGAACAGCGGGGTGCCGCTGAGGTCGGCCAGCGCCTTGATGCGCTCCCCGATCTGGCGCTCCAGGATCTGGGCGTTGACCCAGTTCGCGGTGACGTCGCTGATGTCGAGCGCCTCGACGTCTTCCCGCATGGCCCGCAGGGCGGCCCGGGACGCGGCGAGATGGGACCGCTCCCGGGAGAGGGGATCGTCAACGGGCGAGTCGTCTGCGGGCATGGAGTCGACGGGCGTGGACAAGGGGGTGCCTCCGGAAGGACCTGCGGGACGGGCGCTGTGGGATGCCGACCGGTTTCCGTCCGGACGGCGGCACTCCGAGAGGAGGCGGGCAAGAGCGGAGATTGTAGGGGAGCGGCGCGGAGGCGCACCAACGGTTTTCCGTCCTCCCGCGGAGGGCGCCCCCCTCATCCCTCAGGAATTGACCATGACCGGCGCCGGCAAGCGCGGGCCCTGCACCGCTCGACCCCTCACGCCACCCGCGTGAACTCCACCGTCACCTCCGGCAGGCCTCCGGCCACCCCCCGGTACACCCCCTTGTGCGGGGTCACGTCGTCGTAGTCGCGGCCGCGGCCGACCACCACGTGGGACTCGTCGGTGCGGGTGCGGTTGGTGGGGTCGTAGCCCGTCCAGTCGCCCGCCCAGTACTCGACCCAGGCGTGGCTCTGGCCGGCGACGGGCCGGTGCAGTTCCGCCTCGCGTTCGGGGTGGAGATAACCGGAGACGTAGCGGGCGGGCAGGCCGAGGCCCCGCAGGAGGCCCAGGGTGAGGTGGGCGATGTCCTGGCAGACGCCCGCGCCCTGCTCCCAGGCCTCGGCCGCGCTGGTCGTGACGCCCGTGGAGCCGGGCACGTAGGAGACGCAGTCGGCGACCAGGGCGGAGACCGCGGTCGCCGTCTCGTGCGGGTCCAGGCCCGCGGCCGTCTCCCGCGCCCGCTCCACCAGGGCGTCCGCGACGGCCGTACGGCGGGTCGGGGCCGCGTACTCCAGGAGACGGGTGCGGGACGTCGCCTCGGCCACCTCCGCCCAGGAGGGGGCGTCCGGCAGCGGGCCCGGCGGGGCTGTCTCCACCAGGCTCGACGCCGTGATCGTCAGGTCGGCGTGCGGCTCCATCAGGTCGAAGCCGGTGACCTGGGTACCCCAGTAGTCCCAGTAGGACCAGGTGGGCGTCGACGGGTTCACCAGGACCCGCGCGTCCAGGGTCGCCTGGCTGGGGAGGGTCAGGGGCGTCATCCGGACCTCGTTGTGCGAGGAGGCCGCGGGCTGGGCGTACGAGACGCGGGTGACATGGCGGATCCGCAGGCGGCGGGTGGCCGGCAGTGTCCCCTTCGTGCTCCCGGTCATGGGGGTCGCGGGGGTCATCGTCACGCTCCTTCCTGGGCCCACTCGACGAGCCCCTGGTACGGGAAGAACTTCTGTGCCACCGCGTCGGCGGACGCCATGCAGGCCCCTTGCAGATCCCGCAGCAGGACGGGCAGCCCGCCCTCCAGGGACCGGGAGTCGAGGTACTCCAGATGTGTGCGCATCGCGCCGATCGGGCGTCGCGCCGGGTCCTGGCGCGGGCGGCCCAGCGCCGCCAGGCACTCCTCCGCCGTGGTCAGCGCGTGCAGCGCCGAGCGCGGGAAGTCCCGGTCCAGCAGCAGGAACTCGGCGACCTTCGGGCTGTCCCCGAAGCCGCCGTACACCCGCGCGTACGCCTCGTCCGCGCCGCTCGCGCTCAGCAGGGTCGGCCAGTCGGGCGCGTGGGCCGCGTCCAGTACGCGCACGGCCAGCAGCCGCACGGTCATGTCGACCCGCTCCAGGCTCCGGCCCAGGACGACGAAGCGCCAGCTGTCGTCCCGGCTCATCGTGGAGTCGGCCAGGCCGAAGAACAGGGCCGCCTGTCTGCGCACCAGCTCCAGGTAGGCGTACGGGCCCGTCCGGCGGGCCGCCAGCCGCTGGTCGGCGAGGGCGTGCCAGGTGGAGTTGAGGCACTCCCACATCTCGGACGAGACCGCTTCGCGGGCGCTGCGGGCGTTGAGCCGGGCTGCGCCGAGCGCACCCTCGATCGAGCCCGTCGAGCGGCCGTCGAAGGCCAGCTGGTCCAGCACCTGCTGCATGTCGCAGGGGCCGGAGCCCGCATCGACGCCCAGGATCGCGTACAGGGACCGGCAGGCGGCGTCCTCGTCGCGCCACGGATCCTCGAGGAGCCGGTGCAGATACGCGTCGAGGATGCGGCCGGTGGCGTCGGCACGCTCCACGTACCGCCCCGTCCAGGTCAGCGCTTCCGCTATGCGGGAGAGGATCACGTCGTTCACTGCTGCTGCCCCCCTTGCTGTACGGCGGTGTGGGTGCCGTCGGGTCCGAGCTGGCGCGGGGCCTTCTCCGGCAGCGGGCCGCCCACGGCGGGGGCCGGCGGCTCGGCGAGGCCCTCCGCGAGGACCCAGGTGTCCTTCGAGCCGCCGCCCTGACTGGAGTTGACGATGAGGTTGCCCTCCTGGAGCGCGACCCGGGTCAGCCCACCGGGCAGCACCCACACCTCACTCCCGTCGTTCACGGCGAACGGCCGCAGGTCGATGTGGCGGGGCGCCATGCGCTCGCCCGCCAGGGTGGGGGAGGTGGACAGGGCCACCGGCCGCTGCGCGATCCAGCCGCGCGGATCGGCGGCGACGGCCGCGCGGGTGCGTTCCAGCGTCTCCTTGTCGGCCTTGGGCCCGATGACGATGCCCTGCCCGCCGGCTCCGTCGACCGGCTTGATGACGAGCTGGTCGATCTGGTCGAGCACAGCCTCCAGCTGCCCTGGTTCCTCCGGCCGGTACGACTCGACGTTCGGAAGAATCGGTTCCTCGCCGAGGTAGTAGCGGATCAGATCAGGTACGTACGTGTAGAGCAGCTTGTCGTCGGCGATGCCGTTGCCCACGGCGTTGGCGAGGGTGACGTTCCCGGCCATCGCCGCGCCCATGATCCCCGGGCAGCCGATCACCGAGCCGGGCCGGAAGTGCAGCGGGTCGAGGAAGTCGTCGTCGAGCCGTCGGTATACGACATGGACGGGCATCTCGCCGCGCGTGGTGCGCATCCACACCCGGTTACCCCGGCACACGAGGTCATGTCCCTCCACCAGCTGCACGCCCATCAGCCGGGCCAGCAGGGCGTGTTCGAAGTAGGCGGCGTTGCTGGGCCCCGGGGTGAGTACGACTACGCGCGGGTCCCCGATGCCGTCGGGCCCGGCCGCCCGCAGCGCGGCCAGCAGCTTCTGCGCGTAACCGTCCACCGGCAGTACCTGCTGCTCGGCGAAGAGCGAGGGGAAGATACGGGTCATCGCGCGCCGGTTCTCGATGACGTACGAAACGCCGGACGGCACGCGGACGTTGTCCTCCAGCACCCGGAAGTCGCCCGCCTCGTCCCGTACGAGGTCGATCCCGGCGACGTGGATGCGTACGCCTCCCGGTGGCTCGACCCCGTGGGCGGCTCGGTGGAAGTGGTGTGAGTTGAGAAGCAGCCGCCAGGGCACGACCCCGTCCTCGAACGCCCGGCAGTTGCCGTAGGCGTCCCCGAGATACGCCTCCAGTGCCCTGACCCGCTGCGTGACCCCGCGCTGGATGAGGTCCCACTCCATCGCGTCCAGAATGCGGGGCAGCAGGTCCAGCGGCCACGGCCGTTCCTCGCCGGCGAAGGCGTAGGTCACGCCGCGGTCGGTGAAGGCCCGGGCCATCTGGTCGGCCTTGAAGCGGAGTTCGGCTGGTTCGATGGGCTGCAGCGCCGCCAGTACCGGTTTATAGGCGGTTCTGACCTCCCCGGGCCGCACGAACATCTCGTCCCATGCGTCGGCCAACGCGTACGCGTCAAATATGTCCGCCATGGACTGACGGTAGGTGCGGTATGTAACGCGCTGATCTCCGATTGCTTTCGGCCATATGACAGGTGATCGAGCACTAGGGAGCTTCCCCTCCTCCCCCCGGGGGGCACGGATCAGCCCCAAGGACTACGCGGCGGCGACGGAGGTTCGGCCCGAAGACCGATGCCGTTCTCATGTCCGGAAACCCACCATGGAGACATGAGTACAGCGACCTTCACCCACGCCACCGCACCGGGCCGCCCGTCCGGTGCCACCCCGCTCGGCGGAAGCCACCGCCACCGCCTCGGTGACGCCCTGCGCGCCGTCAAGGTGTTCGCGAGTGCCGCCTTCGACGTCCTCGTCCTCGGTGAGTACGGCGCCGAAGCCGGCGTCCGCCGCAGGTAGTCACCCCACGGTCACTCCACGCCGGCGGTCAGCCCTCCGCCAGCAACTCGTCCGCGTCCATGATCCGGTACGCGTAGCCCTGCTCCGCCAGGAACCGCTGGCGGTGCGCCGCGAAGTCCTGGTCGATGGTGTCCCGCGCCACGACCGAGTAGAAGTGAGCCTGATGCCCGTCCGCCTTAGGCCGCAGCACCCGCCCGAGCCGCTGAGCCTCCTCCTGCCGTGACCCGAACGTCCCCGACACCTGGATGGCGACCGTCGCCTCCGGCAGGTCGATGGAGAAGTTCGCGACCTTCGACACCACCAGCACGCTGATCTCGCCTTCCCGGAAGGCGTCGAACAGCTTCTCCCGCTGGGCGTTGGACGTCTCACCCTTGATCACGGGCGCGTTCAGATGCTCGCCCAGCTCGTCCAACTGATCGATGTACTGCCCGATGACGAGGATCTGCTGCCCGGCGAAGCGCCGCACGATCGCCTCCGTCACCTTCCGCTTCGTCGCAGTCGTCGCACAGTAGCGGTACTTCTCCTCCGTCTCGGCGGTGGCGTACGCGAGCCGCTCGGAGTCGGTCAGGTTGACCCGTACCTCCACGCAGTCGGCGGGCGCGATGTACCCCTGCGCCTCGATCTCCTTCCACGGCGCGTCGAACCGCTTGGGCCCGATCAGCGAGAACACGTCAGACTCGCGCCCGTCCTCCCGGACGAGGGTCGCGGTCAGGCCCAGCCGCCGCCGCGCCTGGAGGTCCGCCGTGAACTTGAAGACGGGCGCGGGCAGCAGGTGCACCTCGTCGTAGACGATGAGCCCCCAGTCCCGCGAGTCGAACAGCTCCAGGTGGGGATAGATCCCCTTCCGCTTCGTCGTCAGCACCTGGTACGTGGCGATCGTGACGGGCCGGACCTCCTTCCTCGTCCCGCTGTACTCACCGATCTCGTCCTCGGTGAGCGACGTCCGCTTCACGAGCTCGTGCTTCCACTGCCGTGCGGAGACGGTGTTGGTCACGAGGATGAGCGTGGTCGACTTCGCCTGAGCCATGGACCCGGCCCCGACGAGTGTCTTCCCGGCTCCACAGGGCAGGACGACGACCCCACTCCCGCCGTGCCAGAAGTTCTCCACGGCCTGCTTCTGGTACGGCCTGAGCGCCCACCCGTCCTCGGCCAGCTCGATCGGGTGCGCCTCACCGTCCACGTACCCCGCGAGGTCCTCAGCGGGCCAGCCCAGCTTCAGCAGCGTCTGCTTGATCTGCCCGCGCTCGGAGGGGTGCACGGCGACCGTGTCCGGGTCGATCCGGGCGCCGACCAGCGGAGCGATCCGCTTCGACCGCAGGATCTCCTCCAGCACCGGCCGGTCGGTGGTCGTCAGCACCAGACCGTGCGCCGGATGCTTGCTCAGCGTCAGCCGGCCGTACCGGTCCATCGTCTCCGCGATGTCCACGAGCAGCGCGTGCGGCACCGGATACCGGCTGTACTCCACCAGCGCGTCCACCACCTGCTCGGCGTCATGCCCCGCCGCCCGCGCGTTCCACAGCCCCAGCGGCGTCACCCGATACGTGTGGATGTGCTCCGGCGCCCGCTCCAACTCCGCGAACGGCGCGATGACCCGACGACAGTCGTCGGCCCGCTCATGGTCGACTTCCAGAAGCAGGGTCTTGTCGGACTGGACGATCAGAGGTCCGTTCACGCGCGGCACACCCTTTCCACAACGGTCAAACGTCCAGTCTGCCCTATGGCCCGACGATCACCGTCAGTCGTCCGCGAGCTCCGCCACCCCCGTGATCCGGTGCAGGGGGTACGTGCGGACCTCGTCCGCCGTGTGGTCGTAGGCCGTGACGAAGCCGCCCTCGACGCGGACGGGGGCGATGACGCGTTGGCTGGCCGTGCCCTCGGCGTTGACGTAGCCGATCCAGAGGGTGTCGCCGGTGAGGACGGCGGCCTGCATGGTGGCGAGGGTTTCGGCGGAGCTGGTGCGGGGGAGCGCGCCGCCGGTCGGCGGGGGGTCGGCGGAGGTGGCCTTGCGGGGGGTGGTGGAGGCGAGGTCGCCGGCGCGGATCGCGCGGAGGGCGGCGGTGAGGAGGGTGGCGTCGGGGACCGGGGGTCCGTCCGGGACCGGCTCGGGGGCCGTGCGGGCCGGGGTGCGGTGGGCGTGGGCGCGGGTGATCAGGACGTCGCCCTCGGCGGACTCGGCGGCGGGCGCGAAGCCCATCGCGCGCAGGCCGTCGAGGAGCGTCGCCGGATCGGCCTGGGCCGCGAGGACCGTAGGGGCGAGGCGGCGCAGGCGCAGGGCGGCGGCCCGCTTGTCGGCGAGGATCTCGTTCAGTACGGCGTCGTCGTCGCAGCGCACGTACGCCGAGGCCGCGCCCACCCGGAGGTGCCCGTGCCTGCGCGCCACGTCGTCGATGAGGTACGCCAGCGGCTGTGGCACCGGCGTGCGGGAGTGCGCGGTGAGGAAGGCGTGCAGGTCGGAGGCGCTCCGGCCGGCGTCCAGGGCCCGGCGCACCGAGGCGGGCGTGAAGCGGTACACCGTCGCCCCGCCCTTCGACTCAACGTCCGCGAGGACACCCAGCATGTCGGCCAACGGGCGTCGCAGGGGGCCCGGCGCCACCGCGGTCAGGTCCGCCTGGAGCAGGACGTGGTCGAGCGGTTCGGGGAGGAGGGGGGCGAGGAGACGGGCGGCGGCCGCGGAGGCCACGGCCTGCTCGGCGGAGGAGAGGGGCTCCGGGGGTGCGGGGCGGTGGTGGTGGACGGGCAGCTTGTCACCGGGGCCAAGGGGGCCGGTGGGGGCGGTGGAGCCGGTGGGGCCGCCTTCCGCCGGGGCCTCGTGCGGTTGCCGCTGTGACCGTGACGCCGTCGCCCCGAGCAGGGCCCGGCCGTGCGCCGACAGGGCGCCTCGGCCCGTCACGCCCAGCAGTTCCGCCTCGGACAGGGTCCAGCGTGCCAGGCGGCTGCGCAGGTCGTCCTCCTGTTGCGGGCCGCGCAGGGGGCGTTCCCAGCGGAGGCGGGCCAGGACCGACTCGGTGGCCGGGGCGGCGCCCTCGGGGAGGGCCGACAGCAGGGTCAGGACGCGGTGACGGACCTCGGGCGCGGCCGAGCGGTCAAGACCGGGACCCAGCGCCGACAGCGCCCGGTCCTTCGCGTCCCGGCCGCCGACCAGCCCCGCCGTCCGGGTCGCCGTCAGCCACGCCTCGGCCAGCCGCGCCCAGCGCTGCGCGGCGGGCTGCTCCAGCCACTCGTCGTACGCCGGTGTCGCCGCGTACCGCTCGTCGGCCTCCCCGTCCGACGCCAGCAGCCCGGCCGCGTACGCCAGCTCGACCCAGAACGCGGCGATCGGCTCGGACATGTCGAGGGCGACGGCGGTCCGCTTCAGGTCCCGCACGCTGAGCCCGCCCGCCCGCAGCACCGCGGGCCCGCCCTCGTCCCAGTCCTTCAGCAGCTCCTCGACGGTCGCCAGCGCCGTGTACGCCTGCCCGGCCGCCGTCGCGTCCACGATCGGCGGGCGGTGCGCCGCCGTCGACTCCACCGCGGGAGGCACGGGCTCGGGGGCCCGGTGAGCGCGGCCGTCACGCAGGTGCAGGGCCACTTCGCGCGGGAGTACGACCGTCCCCGGCGCCGTCGGCACCAGCAGGGCACGGTCGAGGAGCCAGCGCAGGTGGGCGGCGGGGGCGGCGGTGACCTGGCCGTACGGCGGGCCCCAGACCAGCCGTGACAGGACCTCGCGCGCCTCCTTCGGGGCCTCGGCGAGCAGCGCGGCCATGCGCTCGCGGTCGTTGAACAGGGCCGCGAGCGAGGCCACGGCGGAGACCGCGTCGTGCGTGGAGGGCAGCCCGGCGGTGGTGACGATCTCCTGGATCCGGCCCGGCGACATACCCGCGGTCGACTCCTGCACCGTCGGGCCGAGGCCGGTCGGCGACGGGTGCTGAGGGGAGGGGGCGAGCAGCTCACGGGCCGTGCGCACGAGACGCAGCCGGTCATCGCCGCCCCAGACCAGCGCCTGCACGCGCAGGGTCGCGAGAGCGGCGGGGAGCGCCGCGGTGACGGCCGGGTCGCGGTCGTCACCGGCCATCAGGCCGAGCAGCTCGTCGTACGGCGCCGGGTCCGCGGCCACGGCCAGGGCCTCCGCGGTCTGCAGGGCGAAACGGTCCAGGTGTTCCAGGGCGCGGACGACGGAGGCGCGGGTGCCGGCGCGGGTGGCGAGCTGCGTGAGGTCGGTGGGGACGGGGGTGATGAGGTCCGGGCGGGCACGCAGGAGGGCGGCCAGGGAGACGTCGTCCCTGGCGCGGAGCGCTTCCGCGAGGGAGCGGGGCGGGGTGTCCGGGCTGCTCATCCGACCCACGGTAGCGGGTGGGCACGACGGTGGGGGGTGGCGTCCTCGAACGCCGGACGGGCTGGGAGATGCCGACCTGCGCTACCTTCGTCCCCCATCGGGTAATCCAACGCACCCGCCCCGGAGGGGCTTCGTGGGGATCGAGAGTGACCAGGTCGTCTTCGAGTATCTGAGTCGCGTCGGGGACGTGGCTCAGCAGCGGCAGCTGCCGTCGGCCGCGCGGATGCGGCTCGTCTCGGAGTTGCGCAACGAGATCGACCGGCGCCGTTCGAAGGCGACCGTGGACAGTCCCGCGGCCGTCCGCCGCATCATCGACCGCCTCGGCAGCCCCGACGACGTCGTCACCGCCGCGGCCGGCGGAGCGGAGAGCGTCCCGCAGGCGCCGGCCCCCTCCGTCCCCGTACAGCGCGACGGGGAGACGCGGGAGGAGCGGCCGAAGGGGATCCGGCGCGTCGTACCGCGGCCCCGGCCGCGTCCCGCCGCGCCGAGTCGCCCGGCGTCCGACGGGCCGTCCCCGCCGCATCTCGCGAGCGCGGAGGAGCTGGGGAGCGGGGTGGGCCGGCCGGACTGGTGGCAGTCGGACGGGGGCAGTCCCTTCGGGCTCGGCGACGAGGTGCCCGGGTTCGTCGGTGGCGTGGAGATCCCCGATCTGCTCAAGCCTCCGCCGCCGAAGGAGCCGAAGGGGGACCCGGCGAAGGCCGCCGCGGAGAAGGCAGCAGCGGAGAAGGCGGCGGAGGCCGCGGCAGCCGCCGAAGCGGTCGAGGAAACGGTCGTCGTGCGGCGGCGGCTCCCGGGGCTGCGGCCCGGCAACTGGAGCAACCCCCTCCTCCTGATCGCCGCCGGCTGTCTCGTCGCCGGCGCGGTGCTCGGCAACTGGTTCGTGCTGATCCTCGGTTGGCTCATCGCGTACGCCTCCCGCCGGTTGACCCCCACGGAGTCCAAGCTGGCGGTGATGGGCGTGCCGGGCCTCGCCGTCACCGCCGGGCTCGTCTGGCTGTGGGGTCGTACCAACGGCCGTTGGGGCACCCCCATCGCCGAGGGCCACATGAACGAGGCGGTCGCCGAGACCTGGCCGTGGGTGGTGCGGGGGGCGGCCGTCGCGTCGGCACTGTTCCTGGTGTGGCGCTCCCAGCGACAGAAATAGTCAGAAATAGTCGGAAGCGGACAGTGATAGTCGGAGCTGGACAGCGGTAGGCGGCAGCCCCTCGGGCGGTCCCCAGCGGCAGACCCGACAGAGCGGCTGGGCACAATGGCCCATATGGCCTCCACGAGCTCACCCGCCCTCACCGTCGGCTTCGATCTCGACATGACCCTCATCGACTCCCGGTCCGGAATCCACGCCTGCTTGACCGCGCTGGCGGAGCGGACCGGGACGTACATCGACGCCGACCTCGCCGTCACGCGGCTCGGGCCGCCGCTCGCGCAGGAGTTGGGCTACTGGTTCCCGGCGGAGGAGGTGGAGGCCACCGCGGACCTGTACCGCGCGATGTACCCGGGCGTCGCCATCGCCGCCACGCCCGCGCTGCCCGGCGCGAGGGAGGCGATCGAAGCCGTGCGGGCGGCGGGTGGCCGGGCGATCGTCGTGACCGCCAAGTACGAGCCCAACGCCAAGCTCCACCTGGAGCACCTGGGCATCGTCCCGGACGTGGTGGTCGGCGACCTGTGGGCCGAGCAGAAGGCGCAGGCGCTGCGTGAGCACGGCGCGGGCGTGTACGTCGGCGACCACGAGGGCGACGTGCGGGGCGCCCGGGCGGCCGGTGCCCTCTCGGTCACCGTGGCGACCGGCCCGTACGGCGTCGAGGCACTGCGCGCGCTCGGCGCCGACGTGGTCCTCACGGACCTGACCGCGTTCCCCGGGTGGCTCGCCGGCTACCTCGACGCGCCGCGCGCCTGACGCCGTCCCGCCGCGATCGACTGGAGCACGCCGGCACCGGCCAGCAGGAAGCCGACGCCCATCAGCATGCTCAGCCCGAACATGTACGTCGGAAAAGGCGACGTACCGAGGAGGAACGGGGCCACGGTGACGAGAGTGGCCACCGTACCGATGAAGAACACGACGGCACCGGCTCGGATCATTCGGTCACCGGGAGCGGCGGAATTCGTTTGGGTTTTGTCACGCACTCGACCAGGGTAGTTCCCTGCGCGAAGGAACAACCGGGCGACGTCTTGTCACCCGCCCGGAGACCATTAGCCTTGGTACCGGCGGGTCCCGATGACCCGCCCCAGTGCGTTAATAGGCAGTTTTCCGACGAGTACGAGGACGAGGACAGACGTGCCCACCGGCAAGGTCAAGTGGTTCAACAGTGAGAAGGGCTTCGGCTTTCTCTCCCGCGACGACGGCGGTGACGTCTTCGTCCATTCCTCGGTCCTCCCCGCCGGAGTCGAGGCGCTCAAGCCCGGACAGCGCGTGGAGTTCGGAGTCGTCGCAGGTCAGCGCGGCGACCAGGCCCTTTCGGTCACCCTCCTCGACCCGACGCCCTCGGTCGCTGCCGCCCAGCGCAAGAAGCCGGACGAACTCGCCTCCATCGTGCAGGACTTGACGACCCTCCTCGAGAACATCACGCCGATGCTCGAGAAGGGCCGCTACCCCGACAAGGTCTCCGGCAAGAAAATCGCGGGCCTGCTGCGCGCGGTCGCCGACCAGCTGGACGTGTAGAACCCGTCGGCGCCGGTCACGGAAAGTCGAGTGCGTTCGGGCCGAGGGGCGGAAGCAGTCCCTCGGCCGCCGCGCGTGTCAACAGTCCCCTGACCGCCGCGTAGCCGTCCTCGCCGAGGTCGGCGGTGAACTCGTTGACGTACAGCCCGATGTGCTGGTCGGCGACGGCCGGATCCATTTCCTGGGCGTGCTCCATGACGTACGGGCGGGACACCTCGGGGTCGTCCCAGGCCGCGCGCACGGACGTCCGGATCGAGTCCGCGAGCAGCCGCAACGCGTCGGCCCCCAGCGACCGCTTCGCGATGATCGCGCCCAGCGGGATCGGCAGCCCGGTCGTGCCCTCCCAGTGCTCGCCCATGTCGGCGAGCTTGTGCAGCCCGAAGTTCTGGTACGTGAACCGCGCCTCGTGGATGACGAGGCCCGCGTCGACCTTTCCGTCCCGTACCGCCGGCATGATCTCGTGGAAGGGCATCACCACGATCTCGCCGACCCCGCCCGCCCGTCGCCCACCACCACCCTCAACCGAGGGCCCTGCGGGCCCGCCCGCCTTGTTTCCAACCGTGTCCGCGGCCCACAGCCGGAACAGCAGATACGCCGTCGACCGCTCGCTCGGCACGGCGACCGTACGACCGGTGAGGTCCACTCCCTCCTCCCGCGCCAGCACCAGCGGCCCGCAACCCCGGCCCAGCGCGCCCCCGCAGGGCAGCAGCGCGTAGTCGCCGAGGACGTACGGCAGCACGGCGTACGACACCTTCAGCACGTCGAACTCGCCGCGCTCGGCCATGCCGTTGGTGACGTCGATGTCCGCGAAGGTCACGTCGAGGGCGGGCGCGCCGGGGATGCGCTCGTGGGCGAGGGCGTCGAAGACGAAGGTGTCGTTGGGACAGGGCGAGTACGCGATCCGCAGGGGCTCACTGGTCATGCCACTTCCAACCTTCCAGTACGGGCGTGAGCTTCCCGAAGGCCCCGGTCAGGGCCGCCAGCGCGTCGCCGATGCGCCAGGCGGCGCGGTCGCGCGGGCCGACGGGATTGGACACCGCGCGGATCTCCAGCACGGGCACACCGTGCGCGACGGCGGCCTCGGCGACCCCGAAGCCCTCCATGGCCTCGGCGAGGGCGGCGGGGTGACGGGCGCGCAACGCGGCGGCCCGTTCGGCGGTCCCGGTGACCGTCGAGACGGTCAGCACGGCGCCGGTACGCGCTCCCGTGGCGGCCGCGGTCTCCCGTACGAGTGAATCCGGTGGCCGGTGGGTGACGGTGCCGAAGCCCAGGTCCGTGACCGGCAGGAAGCCCTCGGCGGTCTCCGCGCCCAGGTCTGCGGCCGTGATCGCGTCCGCGACGACGAGGGAGCCGACCGGGGCCTCGGGGAGGAAGCCGCCGCCGATCCCGGCCGACACGACCAGGCCGTAGGGGGCGCCGTCGAGGGCGGCCGCGGTGAGGGCGGTGGCGGTGGAGGCGGCGGCGAGCGCGGGGCCCACGCCGCCGGCGAGCAGGTCGAACCCCTCGCCGACGGGGTGCAGGGTCACGCCGGGCAGCCGCACCTCACGACCGGGGGCAGCGAAGGCCTGCGCCACCGCGTCCCGCTCCACGGGAACCGCGGTGGCGACCAGCACCCGAAGGCCAGCGGCAGCGATCAGTCGTCCTTCTTGAGCTTGAAGGTCCACAGACCGGTGACCGTCTGGCTCTCCTTCTTGCCGTCGCCCGCGCGGATGGAGACCAGCGTGGAGTTGCCCTGCGCGCCGTACTGGGCGTTGAAGAACACGCTGCCCGGGATCTCGCGGTAGGTCTTGGCGCTGTCCTCGGTCAGCTGCTGACCGTTCATCAGGATCGTCCACCGCTTGTCGGCGACATCGGGGTCGACGCCGATGCGCACCGTCTCGTCCGGGTCGACGGAGATGGACTTGACGCCGGCGGAGTCCTTGAGGCACTTCGCCAGATCCGCGGCCTTGAGGGTGTCCCCCTCGCCACCGCAGGTGGCCTCCTCGCTGACCGAGGAGCGACCGACGGTGATCGTGGACGTCGGCGTCGGCTTGTCGCAGGCCGACAGGACGAGCAGTCCGGCGGAAACGGCGCCGGCGGCGGCGACGGCGCGGCGGCGTCGCACAGACACGGATTGCATCGAGGTCATGGCCGAAGGCTATCGGGCACGTCCACCCTGCTCCCTACGTGGGGTGCGGCATCGCTGTGTGTCAGGGCGTGTGGCGCTCTAGGGTCTTTCGTTTGGATCAGGCCGGACCCCGCGAGCCCGGCATGATCCAAACGAGAGGCCCTAGGCCACGCGGGTCCGAGCCTTCCCACCGAGCCGGGCCGAGCGCAGCAGCCCCCGTACGGTCGTCACCCAGGCGATGGCCACGATGCCGGCGGCCACCGACAGGCCCAGCGTGCCGTTCAGCGGCATCGCGATACCGATCGCGCCGCCGAGCACCCACGCCACCTGCAGCAGCGTCTCGGAACGCGCGAACGCCGAGGTGCGCACCAGCTCGGGCACGTCCCGCTGGATCAGCGCGTCCAGGGACAGTTTGGCGAGGGCCTGCGCGAACCCGGCGAACGCCGCCAGGCACGCCACCAGGAACGCTCCGAAGAAGACTGCCGCTATGATCGCCGCGCCCAGCACCACGGCGACGACCGTCACGATGATGATCTCCGGTGTACGGGTCCGCAGCCACGCCCCGACCGCCGTGCCGAGCGCGTTGCCCACGCCCGCCGCGACCGCCACCATCCCCAGCGACACGGCCGCGCTCTGACCGGTCAGCGGATGCTCGCGCAGCAGGAACGCCAGGAAGAAGATCAGGAAGCCCGACAGACAGCGCAGCCCCGCGTTGGCGCCCAGGGCGTGGGTGACGGCGATACCGACCGTCCGCAGCCCCGGCCGCTTGACGGGCTGCCGGTGCGGTCCGTGCAGGTGCTGTTCGTCCGCCGCGAGCAGGGCGGTGTCCTCGCCTTTGGCCGAGTCGACCTTCGGCGGCAGGGAGAACGACAGGAACGTACCCGCCAGGAAGATCACGAAGGCGCCGTAGAGCGGCCAGCGCGGGCCGATCGCCTGGAGCCCGGCGCCTATGGGAGCGGCCACCCCGGTGGCGAGGAGCCCGCCCAGCGTGACCCGGGAATTGGCCTTCACGAGCGAGAAGCCGGGTGGCAGGAGCCGCGGCACGACCGCACTTCTCACCACCCCGTACGCCTTCGACGCGACGAGCACGCCGAGCGCGGCCGGGTACATCTCGATGCTGCCCGTGATGACCGCGCCCGAGAGCACCAGAGCGAGCAGGGCACGGGCGAACATGGCGCCCGCCATCGCGGCGCGCCGGCCGTGCGGCAGACGGTCCAGCAGGGGGCCGATCACCGGGGCGAGGATCGTGAACGGGGCCATGGTGATCGCGAGGTACAGCGCGACGCGGCCGCGGGCCTCGTCGGTGGGCACGGAGAAGAAGACGGTCGACGCGAGCGCGACCGTGATCATCACATCGCCGGCGCCGTTCACCCCGTGCAGTTCGATCAGCTTGCCGAGGCCGGACTCGCCCGCTCCGTGCGCGTGCGTCGCTTTGCGGATGCCGCGCGCGGTGCCGGTCAACGGGAAGTGCAGGGCACGCCCGAGCGCCCGGACGGCCCCGCCGACCCGGCCCGAACCGTTTCCCCGGCTGCTCCCCTTGTACCCCTTGTCCCCACCGATCCCGGTGGCGCCCTGGGGTGTCCTCGCGGCTGCCACTCCGTCATAGTGCCCCGAGATGGGCGCGGGTAGTGCGGTGTGCGCGCGGATGGGGGTGGGGTTTCGTCGGGGGGCCGGGGTGGCCGGGCGGGGGTTTCGGCAGAGCTTGGTTGTGGATTCGGTGCCGTTCCGGCGTGAAACAGCGCACAAATGTGGCGGGAAGCGGCACGGGGATCTTCGAGAAGGGGTGAAGAAGCCCGTCGGTGTAGGCCGAGCGGCGGCGAACAGGTAGCGTGCGTAGCGCGCCGTGGCGATTGTTCTCGGCCGCGCGCCTCCCCGGCATCCCGCAGAATGGATGACAGAAGGCGTGCCCGAGCGCGATCGGGCGCGGACGTCGACGCGGTCCCTTGGTCCGCTCCGTCCGCACCCGCCGCCTTCAGGCCGGCGCACCGAGAGACGGCGTAGGAGAGAAGCGATACCTGTGAGCGCAGCGACAACGCGAAGCCGCACCCCCGACCGCCTGTGCGCCGAGGCCGTCGACCTCGCCCGCGCCGCCGCCGAGGAGGCCGCGGCGCCCGGCGTCGTCGGCGAGCATGTGGGGCTGGTGTCCGAGGGCGATCGCGTTGTCACGCACTTCTTCGAGTGCAAGGAGCTCGGGTACCGCGGCTGGCGCTGGGCCGCCACGGTCGCCCGTGCCTCCCGCGCCAAGATCGTCACCCTCGACGAGGTGGTCCTGCTCCCCGGCCCCGACGCCGTGCTCGCGCCGGAGTGGGTGCCGTGGAGCGAGCGGCTCCGTCCTGGGGACATGGGTCCCGGTGATCTGCTCCCCACGGACGCGGAGGACCTGCGTCTGGAGCCCGGCTACTCCGGCGGGGACGAGCCCCTGCCCGACTCGGCCGTCTCGGCGGAGATGGCGGAGCTGGCGGAGGCGGAGGACGCGGAGGTGACGGCGGGGCCGCCCTCGAACCTCACGACGGCTCCGGTCCGGGGCTCCATCGCGGCGGTGGCCGAGGAGCTCGGCCTGCGCCGCGCCCGCGTCCTCTCCCGTTACGGCCTCCACATCGCCGCCGACCGCTGGGAGGAGGCGTTCGGCCCGAAGACGCCGATGGCCCAGGCGGCCCCCGCGGCCTGTTCGAGCTGTGCCTTCCTCGTCCCCATCGGGGGCTCGCTCAGCCAGGCCTTCGGTATCTGCGCGAACGAGTTCGCCCCGGCCGACGGGCGTGTGGTCTCCCTGGCGTACGGCTGCGGCGGCCACTCCGAAGCAGCGGTCATGCCGAAGCCGCCCCGGCCGGCTCCGCCGGTGATCGACGAGACCCGGGTCGACCCGTTCCCGCTGCGTCCGGCGGCGGACTCGGGGTCGGTCCCGGCGGTCGCCGACGAGGACGCGGCGGAGCTGGGGCACTCGTAGGGAGTCCTGAGAGTCCTGGGCGTCCGGCTACGCGTCCGTGAAGACCTCGTCGGCGGTCGTGGCCGTGACGGCCCGGTCGAACCAGCGGCCGAGCACGTCGAGGTCGTCGCAGGCGGTGATCCGCTCGCGGGCCTCGGCGGGCACTTCGACACCGCGGCGTTCCAGGAGCCGGAGGATGTCCTCGGCCCGGCCCTGGGCGCGGCCCTCGTCGCGGATCTCCTCGGAGAGCGGGGACTTGAAGAAGGAGAGGTCGGCGGCCATCAGGTTCCTCCACTGTTGCGCGGACGGGCGCTTGCCCAAGCCCTGCGCGGTGAGTTCGGCAAGGATGATCGACAGATCCTGGGGTGCCTCCCGCAGGGCGGCGGAGAGTGCCTTCGGTATGGCAGCGATGTCCGGGTCTGCCGCGTGGGTGATGGCGGAGAGGGTGGCCAGCGCGAGGTCGGCGCGGGCCTCGGCCGGGTCGGTGATGACCGGCATGTTGTGCCGCCCCAGGACGACGGGCCGCAGGGTGAGAGTGGGGAGCTGGGGAGGCCCGCTGGCCACCGGTCGCTGGGCCCACTCGGCGGTGGCCCGGTCCTGGCACACGACGACGAGCGCGGTGGGCAGCCGGTACTTGGTCCACAGGTACGAGGTGTAGTAGGCCCAGTTCGCCGGTTTGTCGGGGTCCTTCTTGCTCTGTGCCTCGACGGCGAGAAGGATGGCGTCGTGCTCAGCGGTCTGAAGGCGCAGGAGTGTGTCCACACGGCGTTCGACGGGACTCGTCTCGGTGAGGTCGGTGGGCAGGACGGTGACCGTGACGGGCGCGGGAATGGTGAGCCCGAGCCTGGAGCTGCGCTACGGCATCATCCGGGCGCAGGCTCTCACTCCGCGTGAGTCGACGGCCTTCATCGAGCAACTGCTGGGGGAATCATGATCCGCAAGTCCTCGGCCGGGGGCGCCTCCGACCTGGCGTGGTTCAAGAGCAGCTACAGCAGCAGCAGCGAAGGCGACTCCTGCGTCGAGATCGCCGCCACCCCCGGCACCGTCCACGTCCGCGACTCCAAGCACGTCGAGGGGCCCCGGCTCGCACTCACCCGGACTGCGTGGGCGGACTTCCTTACGTACGCGGTCCAGGGCTGACGAACGGCTCTCTTCGGCGGAGCCGGTGACGGCGGGCGGGCGGCGCGTCCGTGCCGTGTGGGCGGTACCTTCGTCCCACGCCGATGAGGAGAGTGAACGTGAGCAAGTTCGTGCGGCCGGCTGCCGAGGGTGCCGATCCGTTCGGGACGGCGCGACTGCGGCGCGGTGTCCTGGACGCCTGGGCCACCAGCCCCGCCCGCTTCCGCGAGGACGCCAACGCCGAGGAGGATCTGGTCCTCGGTGGCTATCGGGACCGGCTCGTCGTGGAGCTCGCTCAGAACGCCGCTGATGCGGCGGCCCGGGCCGGTGTCCCCGGGCGGCTACGGCTCACCCTTCGGGACGGGGTCCTCGTCGCCGCCAACACCGGTGCGCCCCTGGACGCGGCCGGTGTCGAGTCGCTCGCCACCCTGCGCGCCTCGGCCAAGAGGAACACCGGTGAGGGCGCGGTCGGGCGTTTCGGGGTCGGGTTCGCCGCTGTGCTCGCCGTGACCGATGAGCCCGCCGTCATCGGGCGGCACGGTGGGGTGCGGTGGTCGCTTGCCGAGGCTCGGGAGCTGGCCGCCGACACCGCTCGGCACAGTCCTGGGCTCGGTGACGAGATCCGGCGCCGTGACGGGCACGTGCCGCTGTTGCGGCTGCCGTTCGCCGCCGAGGGGAGCGCCCCGGAGACCTACGACACCGTCGTCATCCTTCCACTGCGTGACGCCGCTGCCGCCGATCTCGCCGAGCGGCTGCTCCACTCCGTCGATGACGCGCTTCTGCTTGCCCTTCCCGGGCTCGAGGAGGTTGTCGTCGAGGTCGGTGACGGGAGTCCCCGGACCATCGGGCGGCGCACCGAGGGTGCCTTCACCGTCGTGGACGACTCCCGGGACGGGATCAACTACTGGCGTACCGCTGCCGCGCACGGGGCGCTCGCGGCCGAGCTCCTCGCCGACCGGCCCGTGGAGGAGCGGCTGCGGCCCCACTGGTCGGTCACCTGGGCCGTGCCTGTGGACTCGGACGGGAGCCCGGTTCGGCCTCGTACGAGCCCCGTCGTGCACGCCCCGACTCCCAGCGACGAGCCGCTCGGGGTGCCCGCGCTGCTGATCGCGTCCTTCCCGTTGGACACCACTCGGCGCCATGCCGCGCCCGGTCCGCTGACTGACTTCCTCGTGGAGCGGGCGGCGGACGCGTACGCCGAACTCCTCGGGGACTGGCGGCCGGTGTCCGCCGGGATCATCGACCTCGTTCCCGGGCCGCTGGGCAAGGGGGAGCTGGACGGCGCGCTGCGCCGGGCGATCCTGGAGCGGCTGCCGCGGACCTCGTTCCTGCCGCCCGCCGTCGAGCCGGGCAAGGACGACGGCGACGACCTGCCCGAGTCCCTGCGGCCCCGGGACGCCGAGGTCGTCGAGGGCGCTGGTGTCGACACCGTGCGGGTCCTCGCCGAGGTGCTGCCCACCCTGCTGCCCGCCGGGCTGGAACGCCGGGTGGAGCTGCGCACGCTGGGGGTCGCCCGGGTGCCGCTCACCGACGCGATCGACCGGCTGGCCGGGCTGGAGAAGGCTCCGGAGTGGTGGCACCGGCTCTACGACAGCCTGGCCGGTGTCGATCCCGACCGGCTCTCCGGGCTGCCCGTGCCGCTCGCTGGGGGCACCTCCCAGACGTTTGGTACTGGGGGAGGGCGGACCACCATCGGGCCCCGGCAGGTGCTGCTGCCCACCGCGGACGCGGCCCGTATCGATCCGGAGGTCCTCGCCCGGCTCGGCCTCAAGGTCGCCCATCCGGACGCCGCCCATCCGCTCCTGGAGAAGCTCGGCGCCCTGCCCGCGACCCCGCGTGCCGTTCTCACCACCCCGCAGGTGCGTGCCGCCGTCGCCGCCTCCCTCGACGACGAGGGCGGGGTGAGCTGGGAGGAGGACGCCCCGGACGCCGAGGAGCTCGCGGACACCGTCCTCGCCCTGGTCCGGGACGCCGGCCTCGAACCCGGTGACGAACCCTGGCTCGGCGCCCTCGCCCTGCCCGACGAGGACGGCGAGCTGTCCCCGGCGGGCGAACTCGTCCTGGCCGGCAGCCCCTTCGCCCAGGTCATCCGCGAGGACGAACTGGCCGCCGTGGACGCCGAGCTGGCCGAGAAGTGGGGTGAACAGCCGCTGGCCGCCTGCGGTGTGCTCGCCGATTTCGCCCTGGTCCGCGCCACGGATGTCGTTCTCGACCCGGACGAACTGGAACCCCGTGACGGCGACTTCGCCGAGCCCGACGACGCCGGGCTGCTCGACGCCGTCGACGTGTGGTGCGAGGACATCCTCGACCGGTTCCCGGACACGCCCGTACCGCCGGTGGCGACCGAGCTCGTCGCCGTGCGCGACCTCGACCTCGTCGACGACGACCGCTGGCCCCAGGCCCTTGCCCTGCTCGCCCAGCCGCCGCTGCGCGACGCCCTCACCCAGCCGGTCCGCATCCTGCTTCCCGACGGCACCCACGAGGTCGTACGGCCGTACACGGCATGGTGGTTGCGCGGGCACCCGGTGCTCGACGGCCGTCGGCCGGCCGGTCTGCTCGCCGCCGGCGGGGACCCCCTGCTGCGGGGGCTGTACGAGGAGGCCGACGCCACCGGTTTCGACGACGAGCAGGTGCTGCGGGCCCTGGGGGTACGTACCTCCGTGGCCGCGCTGCTCGACGAGCCCGGCGGAGCCGCCGAGCTGCTCGAACGGCTCGCCGACCCGGAGCGTCCCGTCACCGCCGCCCAACTGCACGGCCTGTACGGCGCGCTGGCCGAGCTGGACCCCGAGCAGGTGACCCTGCCGGAGGAGCTGCGGGCCGTGGTCGACGGGCGCGTGGAGGTCGTGGACGCGGCCGACGCCGTGGTCGTCGACTCGCCCGACCTGCTGCCGTTCACCACGGGCGTCCCGCTGCTGCCCGTACGGCCGTCGCGGGCCGCCGAGTTGGCCGAGCTGTTCCAAGTGCGGCGGCTGAGCGAGTCCGTCACCGGCGAGGTGAACTCCGAGGGCACCGAGCACGACGTACCGGAGTCGGTGCGGGTGCTGCTCGGGCCGCTCACCCCGGCCACGTACGTCGAGCACGAGGAACTCGTCGTGGACGGCGTGGAGATCGACTGGCGGCTCACCAACGACGGCGTCCTGCACGCCTCGACCCTCGAGGGCGTCGCCGCGGGTCTCGCCTGGGCGGCGGGTCAGTGGCCGCGCCGCTTCGAGGTGGCGGCCCTGCTGGAGGACCCGTCCCGGACACAGGAGTTGGCGCGGGACCGCTGGTTCGACTGACCGTCTGCCGGTGCCCGCCGGGTCACACCGGTGGGCGCCGCACGGCCGTAAAGTTCCGTCCACTAAATCTTCACTTCTTGTACAACCCTTCACCCCCGCCACGTATCTGATCAGTCGGAGTCAATGGATTCCGCGATCATTCGGGCCCCGACGTGATCAAGAGTCGTGCGAACGACGCCCGGCGGGGCCCCTGTTGAATGGGGGAACATGCGCATTCGTGTCACCGTCGCCGCCGTCTCGGGCGCCCTGGCCCTCTCCGCCCTCGCCGTGCCGGCCGCACAGGCCGGCCCGCAGGGCGACACGGTCCCGTCCAAGCCGACCGCCGCCGAGCGCTTCGGCGTCTCGCCGGGGAAGTCCTCGGTGAGCGGGGTGCGGCCCGACGAGCTGCCCAAGGTGTCCAAGGTGACCATCAACGGCGGCAAGAACATCGTCGTGGGCACCACCTACGCCAAGACCTTCACGGTCTCCGTGACCGCGAGCCACCCCAGCGGCATAGCCGACGCCTACATCGACCTGTGGCACGGTGCGGGCCCCGCGGAGGGCGAGTACGACGGTGCGCTGGTGTCCGACGCGGCAGCCGCCGACTGCACCGCCGTCAACGCCACCACGTCGACCTGCAAGCTCACCATCACCGCCACCCCGGGCTACAACCTGTACGCCAACATGCTGGCGGGCACCTGGCATGTCACGACGGGTGTGCTCTCCGGTGACGAGGCCAACGTCTACTGGAACGACTACCAGGCCACCCACCGGGTCCAGCGCAACTCGACCCTCACGGTCAACGCCTCGCCCGAGCCCGTGCGGAAGGACAGGACCATCACGATCACGGGCAAGCTGGCCCGGGCCAACTGGGAGGACTTCAAGTACCACGGCTACACCAGCCAGCCCGTGAAGCTCCAGTTCCGCAAGAAGGGCACCAACACCTACACCACGCTGAAGACCATCAAGACGAACTCGACGGGCAGCCTGAGCACCACCGTCAAGGCGTCCACCGACGGCTACTTCCGCTACAGCTTCGCGGGCACCTCGACCACGCCGGCGATCACCACTGCGGGCGACTTCGTCGACGTGCAGTAAGAGGGCCTGGCCGGCTCACACCGGAAAGCGGCGGTCGACCCACTTCCACACCACTTCCAGGGTGGCCGCCGCCACCGCCGCGATGCCCACCGCGATCCACGGCATCATCACCCCGACCAGCTTCAGCGCGAAGAAGTGCTGCAACCACGGCACCATCAGCACGCACAGGAACGCCAGGCCCATCGCGGCCACCAGCGCGATCCGCCACCAGGTGTAGGGCCGGGCGATGATCGCCAGCACCCACATCGAGATCAGGAACAGCGTCAGCGTGGCCGCGCTGGTCTCCGCGTCCAGTGCGCCGCTGCCGGTGTAGTGGTGGCGGGCCAGCAGATACGTCGCGAAGGTCGCCACGCCGGCCACCACGCCGCCCGGGATGGAGTACCGCATCACCCGCCGGACGAAGTGGGGCCGGGCCCGTTCCTTGTTCGGGGCGAGGGCCAGGAAGAAGGCGGGGACGCCGATGGTGAGGGTGGACAGCAGGGTCAGGTGCCGGGGCAGGAAGGGATACTCCACCTGCCAGCACACCACCAGCAGGGCCAGCAGCACCGAGTAGACGGTCTTCACCAGGAACAGCGTGGCCACCCGGGTGATGTTCCCGATCACCCGCCGCCCCTCCGCCACCACCGACGGCAGGGTGGCGAAGCTGTTGTTGAGCAGCACGATCTGTGCGACGGCCCGAGTGGCCTCGGAGCCCGAGCCCATCGACACGCCGATGTCGGCGTCCTTCAGGGCGAGGACGTCGTTCACACCGTCGCCGGTCATCGCGACCGTGTGCCCGCGCGACTGCAGGGCGCCCACCATGTCCCGCTTCTGCTGCGGGCTGACCCGACCGAACACGGTCCCCTCGTCCAGGGCCTGCCCCATCTCCTGCTCGTCGGTCGGCAGCCGGCGCGCGTCCACCGTGCTGCCGTCGAGCCCCAGCTTGCCCGCCACGGCCCCCACCGACACCGCGTTGTCGCCGGAGACGACCTTGGCGTGGACGTCCTGCTCGGCGAAGTAGCGCAGGGTGTCGGCGGCGTCCGGCCGCAGCCGCTGCTCCAGTACGACGAGGGCGGCGGCCTCCGCGTCCTTGCCGAGGGTGGGATCGTCGAGGTCGCCTGAGCTACGGGCGAGCAGGAGCACCCGTAGGCCCTGTTCGTTGAGCCGGTCGGTCTCGGCGAGGGCGGGGTCGTCGGCGGCGAGGAGGACGTCGGGCGCCCCCAGCAGCCACGTACTGCTCTCCCCGTCGCCCTCGCTGAACGTGGCGCCGCTGTACTTGCGGGCCGAGGAAAACGGCAGGGACTCGGTGCAGCGCCAGTCGTCGGTGTCCGGGTAGGCCTCGATGATCGCCTGGAGGGAGGCGTTGGGCCGGGGATCGGACTCACCGAGCGCCCCGAGCACCTTCCGTACGTACGACTCGTCGCTGCCGCCCAGCGGGCGCAGCTCGGTGACGTCCATGCCGCCCTCGGTGAGGGTGCCGGTCTTGTCGAGGCAGACGGTGTCGACGCGGGCGAGGCCCTCGATGGCGGGCAGCTCCTGCACGAGGCACTGTTGCCGGCCGAGCCGGATGACGCCGATCGCGAAGGCGACGGAGGTGAGCAGGACGAGCCCCTCCGGGACCATCGGCACGATGCCGCCGACCGTCCGGGCGACGGAGCCCTTGAGGTCGGTGTCCTTCACGACCAGCTGTGTGATGACCAGGCCGATCGCGGCCGGGATCATCATCCACGTCACGTACTTCAGGATCGTCGAGATGCCGGTGCGCAGTTCGGACTGGACGAGGGTGAAGCGGGACGCCTCCTCGGCGAGCTGGGCGGCGTAGGCCTCGCGGCCGACCTTCGTGGCTTGGAAGGCACCGCCGCCGGCCACGACGAAGCTGCCGGACATCACCTGGTCGCCGGGGCGTTTGACGACGGGGTCGGCCTCGCCGGTGAGCAGCGACTCGTCGATCTCCAGTCCCTCTGCTTCGACGCAGACGCCGTCGACGACGACTTTGTCGCCCGGGCCGATCTCTATCAGGTCGTCGAGGACGATGTCGCCGGTGGAGACCTCGGCGGCGGTGCCGTCCCGCCGTACGGTCGGGCGCGCTTCGCCGATCACGGCGAGCGAGTCCAGGGTCTTCTTCGCCCGCCACTCCTGGATGATGCCGATGCCCGTGTTGGCCAGGATCACGAAGCCGAAGAGGCCGTCCTGGATCGGTGCGACGCACAGCATGATCAGCCAGAGGACGCCGATGATCGCGTTGAAGCGCGTGAAGACGTTGGCGCGGACGATCTCGGCGGTGGAGCGGCTGCTGCGCACCGGCACGTCGTTGACCTGCCCCCGCGTGACGCGTTCCGCGACCTCGGCGGCGGTCAGGCCGGTCGCCGGGGCGGAGGGGTACGGCACGGGGTGCACAGGGTCGAGTTCGGCGCCCGCGTCGATATGCGTCATGCATCCGACGGTACGTGCGGATTTGGGACCGCACCCGCTGAGGACGCGGAAGATCAGACCAGGGGAGGACGGATGTCGTGCGGTGGTTGTACGGGGGCTACTCCACGGCCGACTTCAGCGCCGCGTCCCGCTTGAGCGCCGCATCCCGCCTGCGGACGTAGTAGATGCCGATCAGCCCGAGCCCGCCCCCGGCCAGGCAGGTCCACAGCCACCACAGGTGACCGTGGTCGTCGAACCAGCCGTAGAAGGGGAGCTGGACGAGGAAGAGGACGAACCAGACGATCGTGCCGCCGATGATGGTGGCGACCACGGGGCCCTCCAGGGGCTCCGGCGCCTCGTGCTGTGGTGTCCACTTCGCCATGGGGACAGCTTACGAGGCGATCACATCTACGCGCGGAGATGGCGCTACCAACCTCATATGTTCATACTGAAACAGTTTGTTTCTGACCACTTCCGTTCGTATGAAACTCCAACGGCACTTTGGGGGAAGTCCGCTGGTGATGAGGTCCCGCATGTCCACCTCGGCCCCCGCCAAGGTTCCCGCGCCCGACCAGCCGGGCGGCGCGCCCGCGTCCGGCGCGCTCGACCGCTACTTCAAGATCTCCGAGCGGGGCAGCACCCTCGCCCGCGAGGTCCGCGGCGGTCTCGCCACTTTCTTCGCGATGGCGTACATCATCGTGCTGAACCCGATCATCCTCGGCAGCGCGAAGGACATGTACGGACACCAGCTGGACAACGGCCAGCTCGTCACGGCCACGGCCCTCACCGCCGCGTTCACGACCCTCCTGATGGGCGTCATCGGCAACGTACCGATCGCGCTCGCCGCCGGCCTCGGCGTGAACTCGGTCGTCGCCCTCCAGCTCGCCCCCCGGATGTCCTGGCCGGACGCCATGGGCATGGTGGTCCTGGCCGGCTTCGTGGTGATGCTGCTCGTCGCCACCGGTCTGCGCGAGCGCGTCATGAACGCCGTCCCCTACAGCCTGCGCAAGGCGATCTCCATCGGCATCGGCCTGTTCATCATGCTGATCGGCCTCGTCGACTCCGGCTTCGTCTCCCGCATCCCGGACGCCGCCCACACCACCGTCCCGCTCCAGCTCGGCGGCGACGGGCACCTCAACGGCTGGCCGGTGCTCGTCTTCGTCCTCGGCGCCCTGCTCACCCTCGCGCTGATCGTCCGCAAGGTCACCGGCGCGATCCTCATCTCGATCGTGGCGATGACGGTCCTGGCCGTCGTCATCAACGCCGTCGTCACGGTGCCGTCCTGGGGCCTGACCACGCCGAAGTGGCCCGGGAACCCCGTCGCCACCCCCGACTTCGGTCTGGTCGGCGAGGTCAGCCTGTTCGGCGGGTTCGGCAAGGTCGGCGTGCTGACCGGCGTCCTCTTCGTCTTCACCGTGCTGCTGTCCTGCTTCTTCGACGCCATGGGCACGATCATGGGCGTCAGCGACGAGGCCAAGCTCACCGACGCGCAGGGGCAGATGCCCGGCATCAACAAGGTCCTCTTCGTCGACGGCATCGCCGTGGCCGCCGGTGGCGCCAGCTCCTCCTCGGCCACCACCTGCTTCGTGGAGTCCACGGCGGGCGTCGGCGAGGGCGCCCGTACCGGCCTGGCGAACGTCGTCACCGGCGCGCTGTTCGCCGTCGCGCTGTTCCTGACCCCCGTCGCCACCATGGTCCCGTCCCAGGCGGCCACCCCGGCCCTGCTCGCGGTCGGCTTCCTGATCCTGGCCGGCTCGGTCAAGGAGATCGACTGGGCGGACCACACCCTCGCCATCCCCGCCTTCGTGACGATGGTGATGATGCCGTTCACCTACTCGATCACCAACGGCATCGGCATGGGCTTCATCACCTTTGTGGTGCTGCGCCTGGCGGCGGGCCGGGGCAAGGAGATCCCGGCCGCGATGTACGTCGTGGCGTCGGTGTTCGCCTTCTACTACCTGATGCCGGCACTGGGCCTGACCTGATGGACGCGACCGCGCCTCACATGAGCCCGTAGAACTTCTCCGTCTTCTCGACGGCGGTCTGGAACCGCTCGTCGAAGTCATCGCGAATGAGCGTCCGGACCACATAGTCCTGGACGCTCATTCCTCGTCTGGCGGCGTGTTCCCGAAGCCGTTCCAGCAGGTCGTGGTCTATTCGCAGGCTGAGCACGCTGGTCCCCATGCACTGAGGGTCGCCGCATGCCTTGGGGCAGCGCGTTACGTTCCGCAGCGGTATCACCCGGATGAGTGACAGCGGGGCTCAGTGGCCGGTATCACGCGCCCTCGCGTGTTTCCGGTGGTCCTTAGCGAGAGTAATGAGTTACGCTAAAGAACATGCCGGACCTTACCCATGGCGACGACGCGGCCGCCGTGAACTCGCTGCGATCCGCCGTGATGCGACTGTCCCGTCGGCTCAAGCACCAGCGGGTCGACGAATCGCTGAGCCCCACCGAGATGTCCGTGCTCGGCACCCTCTCCCTCTGCGGCAGCGCCACCCCCGGCGAACTCGCCCGCAAGGAGCACGTCCAGCCGCCCTCGATGACCCGCATCGTGGCGCTGCTCGAGGCCAAGGGCCTGGTCCGCCTGGAGCCACACCCCGAGGACCGGCGCCAGAAGGTCGTCACGAAGACCGAGCAGGCCGAGGCGATGCTCGAGGAGAGCCGCCGTAAGCGCAACGTCTTCCTGGCTTCCCTGGCCGAGAACCTCGACGAGGACGAGTGGGCGAAACTGCGCGCCGCCGCCCCCGTGCTGGAGAAGCTCGCACACCTGTAAACAGCACGCAGTACCAAGGAGGCGAACCCTTTTGAGTACGGGACCCGGAGCAGATTCCGCCCCCGCACCAGGCACCCACGACTCCCCGCCCACCCCCACTCGCAAGTCCTCGATGTTCAGCTCCCTGAGCGTCCGCAACTACCGCCTGTTCTTTCTCGGCCAGGTCGTCTCCAACACCGGCACCTGGATGCAGCGCATCGCCCAGGACTGGCTGGTCCTCAGCCTCACCGGTTCCTCCACGGCCGTCGGCTTCACGACGGCCCTGCAGTTCCTGCCGATGCTGCTCTTCGGCCTGTACGGCGGCGTCCTCGTCGACCGCCTGCCCAAGCGCCGCACCCTCCTCTTCACTCAGACGGCGATGGCCGTCACCGGCGTCGCGCTCGCGCTGCTCACCCTCTCCGGCCACGTCCAGGTCTGGCACGTGTACGTCGCCGCCTTCGCGGTCGGCCTCGCCACGGTCGTCGACAACCCGGCCCGGCAGTCCTTCGTCAGCGAGATGGTCGGCCCCGGCCAGCTGCAGAACGCGGTCAGCCTGAACTCCGCGAACTTTCAGTCCGCCCGCCTGGTCGGCCCCGCCGTCGCGGGCCTGATGATCACCGGCGTCGGCACCGGCTGGGCGTTCCTCGCCAACGGCCTGTCCTTCGTCGCGCCCATCGCCGGCCTGCTGCTGATGCGCGCCCGTGAGCTGCACGTCGTCGAGCGCGCCCCGCGCGGCAAGGGCCAGCTGCGGGAGGGCCTGCGCTATGTCGCAGGGCGCCCCGAGCTGATCTGGACGATCGTCCTGATCGGGTTCATCGGCACCTTCGGCTTCAACTTCCCCGTCTACCTCTCGGCCTTCGCCGACGACGTCTTCCACGCCGGCGCCGGCTCCTACAGCCTCTTCAACACCCTGATGGCGATCGGCTCCCTCGCGGGCGCCCTCCTCGCGGCCCGCCGCGGCACGGCCCGGATGCGGGTGCTGGTCGCGGCGGCGCTGGCCTTCGGCGCGGTCGAGATGGTCGCGGCGACGGCCCCCTCGCTCTGGCTGTTCGCGTTGCTCATGGTTCCCATCGGCATGTTCGGCATGACGGTCAACGTCACCGCGAACACCAGCGTCCAGATGGCCACCGACCCGGCCATGCGGGGCCGGGTGATGGCCCTGTACATGATGGTGTTCATGGGCGGCTCGCCCGTCGGCGCCCCGATTGCGGGCTGGATCACGGACGCGTACGGCGTCCGCGCGGGCCTGGCCGCGGGCGGCGCGATCGCGGCCGCGGCGGCCGTGACGATCGGCCTGGTCCTGGCCCGCGTGGGCGGACTGCGCCTGTCGGTCGGCTGGAACCGCGGCCACCCCCACGTCCGCTTCGTCCCCCGCGAACCGGAGGAGCGGGAGCGGCTCGCGACGGTGGCCTGAGCGCACGAAGGCGCGCGGAGGCTCATGGCAGGGTGACCTCCATGAGACTCTTCGCCGCCGTGCTCCCGCCGACCGACGTGACCGACGAACTGGCCGCGAAGATCGCCGAACTGAAGAAGCTGCCCGGCGCGGCCGACCTGCGCTGGACGGGCCGCCCGGGCTGGCACTTCACCCTCGCGTTCTACGGCGAGGTCGACGACGAGGTCGTGTCCGACCTGTCTGGACGGCTGGAGCGCGCGGCTCATCGCACCGCCCCCTTCCCGCTCTCCCTCCGCAGCGGTGGCCAGTTCGGCCACGGCCGGGCGCTGTGGGCGGGGGCGGACGGCGACCTGGACACCCTGAGCCGCCTGGCCGACCGGGCGGAGGCGGCGGCACGCAAGGCGGGCCTGCCGATGGGAGAACACCGCCGCTACAAGCCCCACCTCACGGTGGCCCGCAGCCGGGACGCCTTCGCCGTACGACCGTATGTCGAGGCCCTCCACACCTTCACCGGCAGCACGTGGACCGTCCGGGAGCTGGTCCTCGTGCGCAGCGACCTGCCGACGTCAGGGGTGCCGGGCGAGCAGCCCCGCTACACCCCGGTCGCCCGCTGGCCGCTGGGCGCGGCCGGTTAGGCTCGATGGCGTGGACCCGAAAACCCGGAACCGGATCATGGCCGGTGCGCTTGTGCTGATGTTCGTTGTCGTCGCCGTGGCCGCTGCGGTGGGCAGGTAAGGCCGGGGGGAACCGCGGCCGGCTCTCGGCTGCGGACCGTGGGTGGCCGGTCGCGCAGTTCCCCGCGGCCCTTACTGGCGCCTGCGTCTACCAGGCGAAGGCCTCCGGAGAGGGGCCCGGGCCCGGGAAGACCTCGTCGAGGCCGGCCAGCAGCTCCTTGCTCAGCTCCAGCTCCACGGCGCGCAGGGCGCCCTCCAGCTGCTCGGCGGTACGCGGACCGACGATCGGGCCGGTGACGCCGGGCCGGGTCAGCAGCCAGGCGAGTGCGGCCTCTCCGGGCTCCACGCCGTGCTTCTCCAGCAGGTCCTCGTAGGCCTGGATCTGCGCGCGTGCGGTGGGTTTGGCGAGCGTGTCGGCGGCCCGCCCGGACGCCCGGCGCCCGCCCTCGACCTCCTTCTTGATCACGCCGCCGAGCAGTCCGCCGTGCAGCGGCGACCAGGGGATGACCCCGAGGCCGTACTCCTGCGCGGCCGGGATGACCTCCATCTCGGCCCGGCGCTCGGCGAGGTTGTAGAGGCACTGCTCGCTGACGAGGCCGATGGTGCCGCCGCGCCGCGCGGCGATCTCGTTGGCCTGGGCGATCTTGTAGCCGGGGAAGTTGCTGGACCCGACGTAGAGGATCTTCCCCTGCTGCACCAGGACGTCGATGGCCTGCCAGATCTCCTCGAAGGGAGTGCTGCGGTCGACGTGGTGGAACTGGTAGAGGTCGATGTAGTCGGTCTGCAGCCGCTTGAGGCTGGCGTCCACGGCTCGCCGGATGTTCAGCGCGGAGAGCTTGTCGTGGTTGGGCCAGGCGGCGCCGTCGGCCGCCATGTTGCCGTACACCTTGGTGGCGAGCACGACCTTGTCGCGCCGTTCGCCGCCCTTCGCGAACCAGTTGCCGATGATCTGTTCGGTGCGGCCCTTGTTCTCGCCCCAGCCGTACACGTTGGCGGTGTCGAAGAAGTTGATGCCCGCGTCCAGCGCCGAGTCCATGATCGCGTGGGAGTCGGCTTCGTCCGTCTGCGGGCCGAAGTTCATGGTGCCGAGAACGAGTCGGCTGACCTTGAGTCCGGTGCGTCCGAGCTGCGTGTACTTCATGACCGCCCAGCCAACGGCTTGGAGTGCGCTCTATGCAAGGGGGTCAGTCGCGGGGGAAGTCGTCGGTCTTGAGGGTGAGGCCGACGGGGGTAGTGGTCATGTCGACGTCCATGCCGAAGACGACGGAGAGTTCACTGAAGTACTCGCCGTCCTTGGGCTGGGTGTAGAGGTGGCACTTGCCCTGGTAAGGGTCGGCGATGAGGTAGACGGCTACGCCGGCGACTGCGTACGCCGTCTTCTTGGGGCCGTAGTCGTTCTGGGCCGTGCCCTTCGAGATGACCTCCGCGATGAACTCGACGTCCTCGCAGCGCCACAAGCCCTTCTGGTCCATCTCGGCGCCTTCCGCCACGAGAGTCACATCGGAGGCGAAGCCGTTGAGGTGGCCCGGATAGTCGACGCGGACGTCCGACTTGATGCGCTTGCGTGGGTATTTCGTGCGCAGTTGCTCGAAGATGTCGGCGATGATCTCCCAGTGCGTGTCCCGTTGCGGCGACATGAAGATGGCCCCCTCGACGATCTCGACCTTGTAGCCCTCGGGGGTGGCCCGATCGAGCGACTCGAACAGCTCGTCCAGAGTCAGCACGTCGTTTGCCTCGGCCATCGCGATCCTGTCTTCAAGGACGGTCATTCTGGCGCTCCTCCCCGGCGACCTCATGGACCAGTGCCGCCGCGCAGTACAACGATACGCACCGTGACCAGGACGCGGGTCGAGTGGCATATGCCACAGCGACCCCGGGCCGACTACCTCGAGGAGGAACAGTGGGACGACCTGCGGCCCCGCGAGGGGCCCTGTGCCGAGTGCCTCGTGGACGCCGTCGGCTCCCCGTCCTCCCCGGCTCCGTACTCCCCACCCAGCCCCCACGCCTGATGCATCGCCCCCGCGAACGCCGCCGCCAGCTTGTGCTCGCCGCTCGCGTTGGGGTGGGTGCCGTCGTAGGTGTCGGTGTGGATGTCGTACGACTCCGGGATCGAGGCCATCAGCAGGGGGGACGTCGGATCGTCCAGGTTCGCCGCGGTCTTGGCCAGCAGCTCGTTGAAGCGGGCGACCTCCGCGGCGAAGGGCGCGTCGGACTCGGCGCGCACATTGGGGATCACCGGGAGGAGGACGACGCGGACGTGCGGGTCGGCGGCGCGGGCCTCGGCGATGAACTCCCGTGCGTTGGCGGCCGTCTGCTCCGCGTTCGTGTAGAAGCCCAGGTCGATCAGGCCCAGGGAGACGAGCAGCACGTCGGCCCGGCAGGCGCGGACCGCCTCGCGGATCGCCGGAGCCATGTGCAGCCAGCCCTCGCCCCAGCCGGCCAGATGGGCGTGCGGGAAGTCCGGGTCGGCGTACTCGTACGACGTCGGCTCGTCCGTCGCCTTGTCGTACAGCGTCTCGCGGGGACCGACCACACCGAACGGGGCGTCGTACGTGGCGCGCAGGTGCTGCCACATGCGGTACCGCCATGTGTGCTCGCCCGCGCTGCCGATCGTCATGGAGTCTCCGACGGGCATGAACCTGAGCATCCGCTCATGATGGACGATCAGGCGGGGAGTTGGGATGTGAGGCTGCCCACGCATTGACACCGCCCACACAACCCAAGATGGCAAGCTTGGCCCCATGCGCGCGCTTCTCGGTGTGGTCACGGTCACCGCTCTCTGTGTCCTCGTGGGCGCGGGGCCCGTCTCGGCGGCGCCGGGTGACGACGGGTTCACCATCCAGGACTCCCGCATCACCGAGTCGAGCGGCCTCGCCGCCTCCCGTCTCCACCCCGGTGTCTACTGGACCCACAACGACAGCGACGACGGCCCGTACCTCTACGCCGTCGACAGTGCCACCGGGAAGACGGTCGCGCGAGTCACCATGACCGGCGTGGGCCGTCCGCGTGACGTCGAGGCCATCTCCATCGGGCCGGACAACGAGATCTACGTCGGTGACATCGGCGACAACCTCGGCGGTTCCTGGTCCTACGTGTGGGTCTACCGGCTGCCCGAGCCGAAGGAGCTGAAGGACCAGACGATCCGGGCGACGCAGTACGTCGTGAAGTACTCCGACGGTGCCCGGGACGCCGAGTCGCTCGTCGTCCACCCCAAGACCGGCCGCGTCTACATCGTCGACAAGAACGAGGACGGCGGACACCTCTACGAGGGCCCCGCCAAGCTCTCCGCCTCCGGCACGAACGTCTTCCGCCCCATCGCCCCTGTCGACCTGTGGGCCACGGACGCCGCGATCTCCCCGGACGGCAAGCGGCTCGCCGTACGCGGCTACCTCGGTGGCATCGACTACGACTGGAACGGCGGCAGTATCAAGCGCGTTGAGCAGCTCGACGTGCCCCTGCAACGGCAGGGCGAGTCCGTCAGCTACTCCGCCGACGGGACGAAGCTGATGTACGGCAGTGAGGGCTCCGGCAGTTCGGTGGTCGCGGAGGACGCGCCCGGTGGCGCCGGGTCCACGTCGCCGTCCGGCGGCGGGGGTTCCTCCGCGTCCGGGGGCAGCGACGGCGACGGCTCCCATACGCCCGTCACGCTCAAGAGCGGTGCCGTCGCCGTCGTCCTCGCCTGCGCTGCCCTCTTCGGGCTACGCCGACTCTTCCGCCGCCGCTGAGTCGTCCGGGGTGTCCCCCTCCCGTCCCGCGACGAACACCTCCAGCCCGTCCAGGATGCGCTGCAACCCGAACTCGAAGTGGTCGAAGCCGGGGTTCCAGGTGTCCTCGGCGAGGGAGGCGAGGACGGGGTAGCGGCCGGTGGCCATGACCTTCTCGATGAACGGGGCCTGGGCGGCGTAGAACTCCGCCGTGGTCTGGCCCGACCTGCGCTCGGCCTCCTGCTGGTAGACCTGCGTGCGCGCGGCCCCGATGACGTACCCCTCGATCATGATGATCGCCGAGACCAGCTCGGGGTCGCTCAGGCCCATCGGGCGGATGCGGGCGAGCATGTGCTCCATGCCGTCCAGGGCGCTCGGGCCGAGGAGCGGGCGCGTCTGGTTGATGTGGAGCAGCCAGGGGTGGCGCCGGTAGAGGGCGAGGGCGGCGCGGGCCATGGCCTCCAGCGCCGGGCGCCAGCCGCCGTCGCCGAGGTCGGCCGGGTCGCCGGGGCGCTGGACGCGGTCGAGCATGAGGTCGAGCAGCTCGGCCTTGCCGGGGACGTAGCGGTACAACGACATGGCGCCGGTGCCGAGTTCGGTGGCGACCCGGCGCATGGACAGCGCCTCCAGGCCCTCGGTGTCCGCGACCTGGACGGCCGCTTCCACGATCCGGTCGAGTGTCAGGCCGGGCTTGGGCCCGCGACTGGGACGCCGACCGGTGTCCCACAGCAGCTCGAGGGTGCGCATGATGTCGCCGCTGCCGCTGGTCTCCGTACCGCCCGTACCGCCCGTGCCGCTCGTCATGGAGCCAGCTTAAGTCCCCGGTTCCGGCCCCTCCGGAAAAACTGAGTACATCGTACGCGCAATCGGGTACGGTGTACTCAATTCATGCTGTGCTCAATTCTCTGAAGGGGGGACCCATGAGTGACGCCTACGCCGTCCGCGCCGAAGCCCTGCGCAAGCACTACGGCGACAAGCGCGCCCTCGACGGCTTCGACCTGACCGTCCGCGAGGGCACCGTGCACGGCCTGCTCGGGCCGAACGGCGCCGGCAAGACCACCGCCGTGCGCATCCTGTCCACGCTCGTCCGTCTCGACGGCGGCCACGCGACGGTCGCGGGACTGGACGTGGCCCGGCAGCCGCGCGAGGTGCGGGCCCGGATCGGGCTGACCGGGCAGTACGCCGCCGTGGACGAGGTGCTCACGGGCCGGCAGAACCTGGAGATGTTCGGCCGGCTGTTCCATCTCGGGGGAAGCCGGGCCAAGTTGCGGGCCGTCGAGCTGCTGGAGCAGTTCGACCTGACCGACGCCGCCGACAAGGGGGTGGGCGGCTACAGCGGCGGCATGCGGCGCCGACTCGACCTCGCCGCGTCGATGATCCTCGCACCCGCCGTCCTCTTCCTCGACGAGCCGACGACGGGCCTGGACCCCCGTAGCCGAGGCGAAGTCTGGGAGTCCGTACGCGCCTTGGTGGCGAGCGGTACGACCGTGCTGCTGACCACGCAGTACCTGGAGGAGGCCGACAAGCTGGCCTCCCGTATCACCGTCATCGACCAGGGACGGGCCATCGCCGACGACACCCCGGACGGGCTGAAGAACCGGATCGGCGGCGACCGCATCGAGGTCGTGCTCGCCGAGCGGTCCGACATCCCGCGCGCGGTGAAGGTCGTCGCCCGCGTCGCGGACGGCGAACCCGAGTCGGACGAGACCGAGTCACGCGTCCACGCCCCCGTGACCGACAGGGTGGCCGCACTGACGGAGGTGGCGCGCACGCTCCAGGACGAGGGTGTGCGGGTCGAGGACATCGGGCTGCGCAGGCCGAGCCTCGACGACGTGTTCCTGCGCCTGACCGGACACCGCACCGACAAGGAGACCGCGGCATGAGCGCCATCGACCTGAGCACGCCGAGCACGCGCGGCGGCACGTACTGGCTGCTCGCCGACTGCTGGAACATCGTCCGCCGCGGACTGACCCACTATCAACGCCAACCGATCAACATCGCCTGGCAGTTGGGCTTCCCGATCCTGTCCGTGCTGCTGTACGGCTATGTCTTCGGCAGCGCGATGCAGGTGCCCGGCGGCGGGGACTACAAGGACTTCCTGATGCCGGGGATGTTCGTGATGACAATGGCGTTCGGCTTCATCAACACGGCGACCGTCGTGGTCTACGACTCCACCAAGGGAGTCATCGACCGCTTCCGCTCCATGCCGATGGCCTCGTCCGCCGTGGTTGCCGGGCGCGGGGTGACCGATCTGATCGTGGCTTGCGCGGAGTTGGGCATCATGATGCTCACCGCGCTCGCCATGGGCTGGCGGCCGGACGGCGGACTCGGCTTCCTGGCCGCCTTCGGGCTGCTGCTGTGGCTGCGGTTCGCGCTGATCTGGATCGGCGTGTGGCTGGGTCTCCTCGTCCCCAACCCGGAGGCTGCGGGCGGGCTGTTCGCGGTGGCCTTCCCACTCACCATGATCTCCAGCATCTTCGTCGCGCCCCAGCTGATGCCCGACTGGCTCGGCGCGGTGGCCGCCTGGAACCCGATCTCCTCGACTGCGGCGGCCACCCGTGACCTGTTCGGGACGCCGGTCGGTGGCGGCGACTCATGGGTGGAGCAGCACGCGCTGCTGATGGCGGGGATCTGGCCGCTGGTACTGACGCTTGTCTTCCTGCCGCTGGCGGTGCGGAGGTTCCAGAGGTTGAGCCGGTGACGTCGTAGTCCTTGACGGGCCGGTGTGTCCTGCCTTCCATAGGAGGTGCGGGAGTGGGAGCGCTCCCACTCGTTCCGGCCCGCGCCTCCCCGAGAGGAAGCAGCGACAATGTTCCGCAGCTTGCGAAAAGCGTTGTGCGCGATGGCGGCGGCGCTCCTGTTACCACTGGCGGGCGCGCAGACGGCGAAAGCGGTGGACGCCGCCGATGCCGGCGCCGGCTACTGGCACACCAGCGGCCGCCAGATCCTGGACGCGGCCGGACAACCGGTCCGCGTCGCCGGCATCAACTGGTTCGGCTTCGAGACCGGCAACAACGTCGTCCACGGCCTCTGGTCCCGCGACTACAAGAGCATGATCGACCAGATCAAGTCGACGGGCTACAACACCCTCCGCATCCCTTACAGCGACGACATCTTCAAGAGCGGCACCGTCCCCAACAGCATCAACTTCTCCAGCGGCAAGAACGCCGACCTCCAGGGCCTGAACTCCCTCCAGGTCCTCGACAAGATCGTGGCCTACGCCGGTCAGGACGGCCTGAAGGTCATCCTCGACCGGCACCGCCCCGACGGTGGCGGCCAGTCCGCGCTCTGGTACACCTCGGCCGTCCCCGAGTCGACGTGGATCACCAACCTGAAGTCCATGGCGACCCGCTACAAGGGCAACACGGCGGTCGTCGGGATCGACCTCCACAACGAGCCTCACGATCCCGCCTGTTGGGGCTGCGGCGACACCACCAAGGACTGGCGCCTCGCGGCGCAACGGGCCGGCAACGCCGTCCTGTCCGTCAACCCCGACCTGCTGATCTTCGTAGAGGGCGTACAGACCTTCAACGGCGTCTCCGGCTGGTGGGGCGGCAACCTGATGGGCGTCGCCCAGTACCCGGTCCAACTCGACGTCCCCAACAGGGTCGTGTACTCCGCCCACGACTACGCCACCAGCGTCGCCCAGCAGAGCTGGTTCAGCGACCCGGCGTTCCCCGACAACATGCCGGGGATCTGGGACAAGTACTGGGGCTACATCTTCAAGCAGAACATCGCCCCCGTGTGGGTGGGCGAGTTCGGTACGACCCTCCAGTCCACGATCGACCAGAAGTGGCTCGCCGCGCTCGTGAGCTACCTGCGGCCGACCTCGACGAACGGCTCCGACTCCTTCCACTGGACCTTCTGGTCCTGGAACCCCAACTCCGGTGACACGGGCGGGATCCTGAAGGACGACTGGCAGACGGTGGACACGGTCAAGGACGGATACCTCACGAGCATCAAGGCGCCGGGCTTCCCGAGCGGCGGGGGTGGCGGTGGCGGCGGTGGAGGCGGTGGCGGTGGCGGCAGTACGGCCGCCTGCACCGCCGCCTACACCGTCAGCAGCGACTGGGGCGGCGGCTTCAACGCCGAGGTGAAGGTGACCAACTCGGGGACCGTCGCGCTCAAGTCCTGGAAGGTGACCTGGACCTGGCCCGGCTCCCAGAAGGTCACCAGCATGTGGAACGCCTCCCACACCCAGAGCGGCGCGAGCGTCACCGCCTCCAACGCCGACCACAACGGAGCGGTGCCGGTGGGCGGTTCGGCGACCTTCGGCTTCGGGGGCGCGCCTGGGGGCGGGGGTGTGCCGAGTGTGAGCTGCACGGCGACATGAGAGAAGGGCGCCCGGTGAGCACCGGGCGCCCTTGCCGCGCACACGTCCCTCGGAGCGAACGAGAGGGGGCCGGCCTGGGTTTCTACCAGCTGATGGTCTGTCCCCGCGGGGTGACACTGACGGTGAACTCGTCGAGCGCTGGGGTGCCGGCGGCGTGACAGCGGCCTGGTTGTTTCTCGACAGCGTGTTGATCAGGTCAGGTTCAGGCCGCCGTCGAGCACGATGACCTCGCCGGTGAGGTAGGAGTTGGCGATCACCGACGCCACCAGGTCGGCCACGTCGGAGGGCTGGGCCGGACGGTGCATGGGTGCGCGGTCCCGCCACACCTCGTGCGCGTGCGCCCAGTCCTTCGTCATCGGCGTGTCCACCAGCCCCGGGGCCACCGCGTTGACCCGCACCTCGGGCCCGAGCGCGGCCGCGAGCAGCCGAGTCACGTGGTTCAGCGCGGCCTTGCTCGCCGCGTACGGTACCGACGAGCCCTTGGGGCGCACCCCGGCGTGGCTGGTGATGTTCACGATGCTGCCGCCCGCGGGGGATGTGCGCAGGGCCGGAAGTGCCGCCGTGCACAGCACCCAGGGCGCGATCAGGTTGACCTCCAGCAACTGCCGCCAGTCCGCCGGAGTCGCCGCGGCCAGGTCGTCGTGCGGGATCGGCCAGCTGATGCCCGCGTTGTTGACCAGCACGTCCAGCCGCCCGTACCGGCCGAGCGCCGCCTTGACCAGCCCCCGGGCCTCCTCCTCCACCGCGAGGTCCGCCCGTACGTACGCCCCGCCGAGCTCCGCCGCCAGCGCCTCCCCGGCCTCCGTACTGCGCCGCGAGTGCACGACAACCCGCGTCCCGTCCGCCGCCAGCCTCCGCGCGACGGCCTCCCCGATCCCCGATGTGGACCCGGTGACCAGGGCGACGGGCCGGTCCGCTTGTTCCATGCTCATCCTGCGGATCCTGCCACGGCGCTGCATGCGAGAGGGCGCCCCACGCGTGTGGGGCGCCCTCGTCATCGTTCGCCCCGTACGGGGGAGCCGTACGGGAAACGGCTACAACTTCTCGATCACGTAGTCGACGCACTTCGTCAGCGCCTCGACGTCCGCCGGGTCGATCGCGGGGAACATAGCGACCCGCAGCTGGTTGCGGCCGAGCTTGCGGTACGGCTCGGTGTCGACGATGCCGTTGGCGCGCAGGACCTTGGCGACGGCGGCCGCGTCGACCTCGTCCGTGAAGTCGATCGTGCCGATGACCTGGGAACGCTTGGCCGGGTCGGTGACGAACGGGTTGGCGTACTTGATGTCCTCGGCCCAGCCGTAGAGGGTGCGGGCGGAGGTGGCGGTGCGGCGGACCGACCAGTCCAGGCCGCCCTGGCCGTTGATCCACTCCAGCTGCTGGTTCAGCAGGAAGAGGGTGGCGAGGGCCGGGGTGTTGTACGTCTGGTTCTTGCGGGAGTTGTCGATCGCCGTGGGGAGGGAGAAGAACTCCGGGACGTGACGGCCGGACGCGTGGACACGCTCCGCGCGCTCGATCGCGGCCGGGGAGAACACGCCGATCCACAGGCCGCCGTCGGAGGCGAAGGACTTCTGCGGGGCGAAGTAGTAGACGTCGGTCTCGGCGATGTCGACCGGGAGGCCGCCGGCGCCGGAGGTGGCGTCCACGAGGACGAGGGAGCCCTCGTCGGCGCCCTGCACGCGCCTGATGGGCGCGGCGACACCGGTGGAGGTCTCGTTGTGGGTGAAGGCGTAGACGTCGATGCCCGCCTCGGCGACCGGCTCGGGGTGCGTGCCCGGGTCGGAGGAGATGATGTCCGGCTCCGCGAGCCAGGGGGCGAGCTTGGCGGCCTTGGCGAACTTGGAGCTGAACTCGCCGAAGCTGAGGTGCTGCGACTTGTTCTCGATCAGGCCGTGGGTCGCGACGTCCCAGAACGCGGTGGAGCCGCCGTTGCCGAGGATCACCTCGTAGCCCTCGGGGAGCTGGAACAGCTCGGCGATGCCCTCGCGCACCTTGCCGACCAGGTTCTTCACCGGGGCCTGGCGGTGGGAGGTGCCGAGCAGGGACGTGCCGGTGGCGGCCAGGGCGTCCAGCGCCTCAACCCGCACCTTGGAGGGGCCCGCGCCGAATCGACCGTCGGCGGGCTTGATGTCAGCAGGAATCTGGATCTCAGCCACGAAGCGAGGTTAGCCGGTGGAGGAAACCTCGGCGAAACCTCGTCCGTCGGGTGAGACGGTGTTGGTGTGGCCGTAGACCTGGGGGCTGTCGCCCCCAGACCCCCGCTTCGGCCTGAACGGCCTCGTCCTCAATCACCGGACGAGCTGAGAGGGGGTGGCTGATGTGGCCTCGTGCGCGGTCGCCGGACGCTCTGTGACGGCCTGGCGTGAGCTGGTTTGCTGGGGGCATGACGGATCTTGAGGCAGAGTTGCGCAAGGTCGTCCGGGGTGACGTCCGCTTCGACGTCACCTCCCGGGCACTGGTCACCATGGACGCGTCCAACTACCGGCGGGTCCCGCTGGGCGTCGTGGCGCCGAGGGACGGCGATGACGTCGCGGCCGTGCTGGAGGTGTGTCGTACGCACGGCGTGCCGGTCGTCCCCAGAGGCGGCGGTACCTCGATCGCCGGGCAGGCCACCGGCACGGGCGTGGTGCTGGACTTCACCCGGTACATGAACCGCCTCGTCTCGCTCGACGCGGACGCGCGCACGGCCGTCGTGCAGCCGGGGCTCGTGCTCGACCGCCTCCAGGAGGCCGCCGGCCCGCACGGGCTCCGCTTCGGTCCCGACCCGTCCACCCACAGCCGTTGCACGCTGGGCGGGATGATCGGCAACAACTCGTGCGGCTCGCACTCGGTGGCGTGGGGCACGACCGCGGACAGTGTGCGCGAACTGTCGGTGGTCACCGTGCGGGGGCGGCGGCTGCGGCTCGGGCAGGGGTGGGCCGGAGCGCCGGACGGGCTGCGGGAACTGGTCGACGGCGAGCTGGCCCGCCTGCGCACCGGCTTCCCGGAGCTGCCCCGCCGTATCTCCGGCTACGCGCTGGACGCGCTGCTGCCGGAGAAGGGCGCCGACGTGGCCCGCGGCTTCTGCGGCTCGGAGGGCACGCTGGGCGTGCTGACAGAAGCGGTCGTACGGCTCGTCGAGGCGCCACGCGCGCGTGCGCTGGCCGTGCTGGGCTACGCCGACGAGGGCGCCGCCGCCGAGGCCGCGGCCGGCCTGCTGCCGCACGGCCCGCTCACGGTGGAAGGCATGGCGGCCGACCTGGTGCCGCCGGGGGCCGGGCTGCCCAAGGGCGGGGCCTGGCTGTTCGTGGAGACCGGCGGGGAGTCGCCGGACGAGGCACGCGCGCGTGCGGAGGCGATCGTGCATGCCGCCGACGTCGTCGACGCCCTGGTCGTCACCGAGGCGGCCGGGCAGCGCGCCCTGTGGCGCATCCGCGAGGACGCGAGCGGCACGGCGACCCGGATGCCGGACGGGAGCGAAGCCTGGCCGGGATGGGAGGACTGCGCGGTGCCGCCGGCCCGGCTCGGCGCGTACCTGCGGGACTTCCGGGGCCTGTTGTCCGCCCACGGCCTGCGCGGCACCCCGTACGGACATTTCGGGGACGGCTGCATCCACGTCCGTATCGACTTCGACCTCCTCACCGAGACGGGCATCGGCCGCTTCCGCCGCTTCTCCGAGGAGCTGGCCGAGCTGGTCGTCGCCCACGGCGGCTCGCTGTCCGGGGAGCACGGGGACGGGCAGGCGCGGGCGGAGCTGCTGCCGAAGATGTACGGCGAGGAGATGGTGGCCCTCTTCGAGCGGGCCAAGGGGGTGTGGGACCCCGACGACCTCCTCAACCCGGGGATGCTCGTACGGCCCGCCCCCCTGGACGCCGACCTCCGCTTCTCCGTCCTGCCCCGCGAGCCCGTCGACGTCGCCTTCGGCTACCCGGCGGACGGCGGCGACTTCTCGGCGGCGGTACGCCGGTGCGTCGGGGTCGCGAAATGCCGTACGACATCCGTGTCGGGGTCCGCCGTCATGTGCCCGTCCTTCCGGGCGACCGGCGAGGAGGCGCACTCCACGCGCGGGCGTGCCCGGCTGCTGCACGAGATGCTCGCCGGTGAGCTGGTCACCGACGGCTGGCGCTCCACGGAGGTCCGGGACGCGCTCGACCTGTGCCTGTCCTGCAAGGGCTGCCGCTCCGACTGCCCGGTCGACGTCGACATGGCCACGTACAAGGCGGAGTTCCTCCACCACCACTACGCCGGCCGCCGCCGCCCGGCCGCCCACTACAGCATGGGATGGCTGCCGGTGTGGCTGCGGGCGGTGGCACGCAGTCGTACCGCGCCGGTGGTCAACGCGCTCGCCTCCGTGCCTGTGCTGGCGCGGGCGGCCAAGCGGCTCGGCGGGATCGCGGCCGAGCGGGGGATACCGCGGGTGGCGCCGGAGACGTTCAGCAGGTGGTGGCGCAGACGGGGGCGGGTCGCCCCCCACGGCGACCTCGTCGTCCTGTGGCCGGACACCTTCACCGAGCACCTGTCGCCGTCCGTGGGGCAGGCGGCCGTACGGGTGCTGGAGGCGGCCGGGTTGCGGGTGACGCTGCCCCCGCCGGTACGGCCGGCACCCCCACGGGGGCGGGACCGGTCGAGCGCCTGGGCCCTGCCCGCCCTCCTCCGTGGCCGGGGCCGCGTCTGCTGCGGCCTCACCTACGTGTCGACCGGCCAACTCGACCGCGCCCGCGCGGTGATGCGCCACACTCTCGACCTGATGGCACCGGTCCTGGAAACCTCCGCACCGGTCGTCGTACTGGAGCCGAGCTGCGCGGCCGCGCTCCGCACGGACCTGCCGGAGCTGCTGCACGACGACCCGCGCGCGGCCCGCCTGGCCGCGCGCGTGCTGACCTTCGCGGAAGCCCTGGAGCGCCACGCCCCCGACTGGACCCCGCCCCGCGTCGACCGCCCCGCCGTCGGCCAGACCCACTGCCACCAGCACGCGGTCCTCGGCGACGCCCCCGACCGCCGCCTGCGCGCCGCCGCGGGCCTGACCGGCGAGCTGAGCGGCGGCTGCTGCGGCCTCGCGGGCAACTTCGGCTTCGAGAGGGGCCACTACGATGTGTCGAGCGCCTGCGGGGAGGAGCAACTGCTGCCGTCGGTACGGGGCGCGGGGGAGGGAGCGGTGGTCCTCGCGGACGGGTTCTCCTGCCGTACGCAGCTGGAACAGCTGGCGGGGGTGCCGGGGAGGCACCTGGCGGAGGTGCTGGCGGAGGCGTTGGGAGAGATGAGTGAGTGAGCTGAGCCGGGTCGCCGTCCTCTCCGACATCCACGGCGTGTTACCCGCCCTGGAAGCCGTCCTCGCCGAGCCCGAGGTCGTCGCCGCCGAGCGGATCGTGCTCACCGGCGACATCACGGCGGGCCCGCAGCCGGCCGAGGTGCTGGACCTGCTGCGCAAGCAGGGCGACCGCGTGCTGTGGCTCGCGGGCAACGCCGACCGCGAGCTCGTCGAGTACCGCCGGGGCGACCGGGACGACATCCCGGACCCGATCGGCCCGTACGCCGCGTCCGCGCTCCGTGAGGACCAGGTGGACTTCCTCGCGGGCCTGCCCAAGACACTGACCCTGGACGTCCGCGGTCTCGGCACGGTCCTCTTCTGCCACGCCACCCCGCGTGACGACGAGGAGATCGTCCTCGTCGACTCCCGGCTCGCCCGCTGGTCGGAGGTCTTCACCGGCCTCGACACCGCCGTGCGCACCGTGGTCTGCGGCCACACCCACATGCCGTACGTCCGCCTCGCCCACGGCCGACAGGTGGTCAACCCCGGAAGCGTCGGCATGCCGTACGGCCGTCAGGGTGCCCACTGGTGCCTGCTGGGGCCGGGTGTCGACCTGAGGGTGACGCCGTACGACATCCCGGCGGCCGTCGCCCGGCTCGTCGCGGAGTGCGCGTACCCGGAGATCGCGGAGTGGGCCGACTACTTCCTGCACGCGCGGGCCACCGACGCCGACGCGCTGGAGGTGTTCGCGCCACGGGACGGACGGGGGTGACCTCCTAGGCTGGCAGGTTCAGCCGGTTCGGTTAACCGTCCAGCCACCGTGAGGAGCCCCACCCATGACCCTCCGCGTCCAGCCCATCGGCCGCGACGAGCACCTGGCCTTCGTCGCGGCCCGCGGCTCCGCCAGCCACATGCAGATCCCCTCCTGGGGGGACGTGAAGCCGGACTGGCGGGCGGAGAGCCTGGGGTGGTTCGAGGAGGGCGAGGGCGAGGGCGCAGGCGGTGGCGGGCGGCTCGTCGGGGTGGGGCTCGTGCTGCTGCGGCCGTTGCCGAAGCTGAAGAAGTACCTCGCCTACCTGCCCGAGGGCCCGGTGATCGACTGGTTCGCGCCCGACCTCGACCGCTGGCTGGCACCCATGCTGGCGTACCTCAGACGGCGGGGCGCCTTCTCGGTGAAGATGGGGCCGCCCGTCGTCGTACGGAAGTGGAGTGCGGACGCGGTCAAGGCGGCGATCGCCGATCCGGGGGCGCGGCGGCTGGGGGACGCGGAGGCGACCTCGCACGATCCGCGCGCCGTCGAGGTCGCCGACCGGCTGCGCCGCGCGGGCTGGCGGCAGAGCGAGCCGGGCGGCGAGGACGGCTTCGCGGCCGGGCAGCCGCGGTACGTCTTCCAGGTGCCGCTCGCGGGGCAGAGCCTGGAGGAGGTCCACAGCGGGCTGAACCAGCAGTGGCGGCGCAACATCAAGAAGGCGGAGAAGGCGGGCGTGAAGATCGTCCGTGGGGGCCTGGACGACCTGCCGGTCTTCTACGAGCTGTACACCGAGACCGCCGAACGCGACCGGTTCGTCCCGCGCCCGCTGCCCTACTTCCAGCGCATGTGGACCGCGCTCACCGCCGAGGACCCCGACCGTATGCGGCTCTATCTCGCCCACCACGACGGCGAGGTCCTCGCCGCCGCCACGATGCTGACGGTCGGCGAGCACGTCTGGTACTCCTACGGCGCCTCCACCAGCCGCAAGCGCGAGGTCCAGCCGAACAACGCCATGCAGTGGCGCATGATCTGCGACGCCCACGAGCTCGGCGCCGCCGTGTACGACCTGCGGGGCATCACGGACACCCTGGAGGAGTCCAACCACCTGCTCGGGCTGCTCCGCTTCAAGGCGGGGACGGGCGGAGAGGCGGTGGAGTACCTGGGGGAGTGGGACTTCGCGCTGAACCGGGTGCTGCAGAAGGTGCTGGATGTGTATATGGCGCGACGATAGAGCGTCAGGTGTTTATCGGGTTTACGGGCCTGACGTCAGTCCATTACCGTGGACTGCGCAGTACATCCAGATGAACGAATCCCCGAGCCCCGCACTGGAACGCCCGTGAGCACGCCCAGCACCGCCGCATCCTCCTCCTCCCCCCTCTCCACCACCCCCACGCCGACCGCCCCCGGCCCGGTGGGCGGCGGCCCGCGGGGGCGACGCTCACTCGGCCCTGTCGGCCTGGTCTTCGCAGGGGGCGTCTCCGTGCAGTTCGGCGGCGCCCTGGCGGTGACCCTGATGCCGCGGGCGGGCGCGCTGGGCGTGGTGACGTTGCGGCTGCTCGTGGCGGCCGCGGTCCTCCTCCTGGTCTGCCGCCCGCGCCTGCGCGGTCACTCCCGCACCGACTGGGGCACGGTCGTCGTCTTCGGCATCACCATGGGCGCGATGAACGGCCTCTTCTACGAGGCCGTCGACCGCATCCCCCTGGGCACCGCGGTCACCCTGGAGGTCCTCGGCCCGCTCGCCCTCTCCGTCCTCGCGTCCCGCCGCGCGATCAACGTCGTCTGGGCCGGTCTCGCCCTCGCAGGCGTCTTCCTGCTCGGCGGCGGTGGCTTCTCCGACCTCGACCCCGTGGGCGTCGCCTTCGCCCTGTCGGCAGGCGCGATGTGGGCGACGTACATCATCTTCAGCGCCCGCACGGGCCGCCGTTTCCCCCAGGCCGACGGCCTCGCCCTCGCCATGGGGGTCGCGGCGGTGCTGTTCCTGCCGCTGGGCATCGCGGAGTCGGGGACGAAGCTGCTGGACCCGGTGACGGTCGCGCTGGGCGCGGGCGTGGCGGTGCTGTCGTCCGTACTGCCCTACACGCTGGAGTTGCTGGCCCTACGCCGCCTGCCCGCGTCGACGTTCGCGATCCTGATGAGCCTCGAACCAGCCATCGCAGCCACAGCGGGCTTCGTCGTCCTGAACCAGACCCTGTCCGCCATGGAGGCGGCAGCGATCGCCCTGGTCATCGCGGCGAGCATGGGGGCGGTACGGACGCAGGTGGGGCGGGGGGAGGCGCCCCGCCCGGAGGAAGGCTGAGCCGGGCCCCGGCTCCGGTCAGCGTCCGGGGGCCTGGTTCGACGGTGAGAGGCCCGCGAGTCCGGCACGCACGACGAACGTGAGCGCGCTCGCCCCCATCAGGAGGGCGACCACCAGGATCCAGTACCCGAGCGTCCGCCCGTGCCACAGCGCGATCCCGGACCCGATCACCGCCCCCACGGGCATGCCGAGCACGGGACGCCAGTCGTTCGTACGGAGAGCCGCAAGGAACCCCGGAACCAGGCCGAACCCGCAGATCATCACAGCGGCGAAGTACTTCAGCACCTCGGGCGACCCCGGGCAACGACTGCGCTCGCCCGGGCATCCGGTGTGCTCCACCAACCCCGAGACACCCCAGCCGAGCCCCGACACAGCGACGACGAACAAAGCGAAGCCCACACACTTAAGGACCATGCGGGAAGCCTAGGTCTGCGCGTCCGCCCGGTACAGGTGTGGCCGCCATCGCCCTGTGGGCAGCGAGGTGGCCGTTGAGGCCGCCCGCTTCTTTGCCAGTGTCGTGCTTCCGCGCCCCGAGTAAAGGGCGCTTCGCGTCGCCTTCGGCGATGGCCCTTCGAGCCACCCTTGACTCGGCTCGCTCCAGCACGGGTGAGAAGCGAGCGGGTGGCCGGGGGAGGAGCGGGTGGCTCAGGTATGCCGGTCCCTTGAGTGGGTTGCGTTGCGGGCCGGGGTTGCGGGACGCGGTCGCGCCTCGGCTGCACGCCGGGTGGGTTTGGCGTCTGCGGCCAGTGGGGGGTACGCGTCGGCGGGGTGGCGGCACGCCGGGTGAGCTTGTCGGCAGCGGATGTCGGGTTGGCTGGCGGGCCTCGGAGGGGGATTGGCGGATGTATGCCCGTGTGGAGTTGTCCACCTCGGGTTTTGCCCTGGCAGGGTGGCCCAGATCCGCCAATCGCTGGGTGCGGGGGACGAAGGCGGGCTGTGGCGTTTCGAGCAGGGGTGTGTCGGAGGGTTTGTGCCAGGGGCTGGGCCGAGTGCAGTGCATCAGCGGGCTGCAGGCCGGCCCAACTTCACCGATCCCAGTACCGGCACGCTGCCTGGCAGCGACTTCGGCCCACCCGCGCCCCACTGGCCGCAGACGCTAAACCCACCGGCGTGCCGCCACCCGCTGGCGCGCACCCCCCACCGGCCCGCAAGCCGCCAAGCCCGCCCGGCGTGCAGGCGAGGCGTGGCCCCGACGGTCACGTCATTTCAGGCGCGATGTTGTGGAAACTTAATAATGCAAGCACGCTTGATTGTTTCTGGAGCCGCTGCCATGCTCCCCCCATGTCCGATCCGACACCCGTGTTCGACGACCTGCGTGCGGAAAGTGAGCAACTCGACCTGCTCGTGGCCGAGTTGAGTGGGGAGCAGTGGGCGCTCCCGACCCCCGCCCCCGGCTGGACCGTCGCCCACCAGATCGCGCACCTCGCCTGGACCGACCGCTCGGCCCTGGTGGCGGTGACCGACGAGAAGGGCTTCCGCGCGCTGGTCGAGCGAGCGCTCGCCGCACCCGATTCGTTCGTGGACGAGGGCGCGGAGGAAGGCGCCGAGCTTCCGCCCGGCGAGATACTGGCCGGCTGGCGGGAAGGACGCGCCGCCCTCGACGCCGCCTTGCGCAACTCCGCGCCCGGCGCCCGCTTCCCCTGGTACGGCCCGCCCATGTCCGCCGCTTCCATGGCCACCGCCCGCCTCATGGAGACCTGGGCCCACGGCCTCGACGTGGCCGACGCGCTCGGAGCCGCCCCCACGCCGACCGACCGCCTCCGGCACATCGTCCGCATCGGCGTACGAACCCGCGACTTCGCCTTCGGCGTGCACGGGCTCACCCCACCCACCGACGACTTCCGCGTCGAACTCGCCGCCCCGTCCGGCGCCCTGTGGACGCACGGCCCCGAGGACGCACCCCAACGCGTCACCGGCCCCGCTCTCGACTTCTGCCTTCTCGTCACCCAGCGCGCTCACCGCGCCGACCTCGCTCTCCGCGTCCAGGGCCCCGACGCCGACCGGTGGCTGGACATCGCCCAGGCCTTCGCGGGCCCGCCCGGTACCGGACGTCCGCCCAAGGAGGCCGCCCCGTGACCCTGCGCATCGGCAACGCGTCCGGCTTCTACGGCGACCGCTTCGACGCGATGCGCGAGATGCTCACCGGCGGCGAGCTCGACGTCCTCACCGGCGACTACCTCGCCGAGCTGACCATGCTGATCCTCGGACGCGACCGCATGAAGGACCCCGGCGCCGGATACGCCCGCACCTTCCTGCGGCAACTGGAGGAATGCCTCGGCCTCGCCCACGACCGAGGCGTCCGTATCGTCACCAACGCCGGCGGCCTCAATCCCGCCGGACTCGCCGACGCCGTACGACAGTTGGCAGACCGTCTCGGCATCCCCGTACGCGTCGCGCACGTCGAGGGCGACGACCTCACCCCTCGCCACCCCGGCAGCCTCACCGCCCACGCCTACCTCGGCGGCCACGGCATCGCCGCCTGCCTGCGGGAGGGCGCCGACCTCGTGATCACCGGGCGGGTGACGGACGCGGCGCTGGTCACCGGCCCCGCCACCGCCCACTTCGGCTGGGCCCCCACCGACCACGACCGGCTCGCCGGCGCGGTCGTCGCCGGCCACGTACTGGAGTGCGGGGCGCAGGCCACCGGCGGCAACTACGCGTTCTTCCGGGACGGGGACGCGCGCCGGCCCGGCTTCCCGCTCGCCGAGCTGCACGAGGACGGCACCTGTGTCATCACCAAACACCCCGGCACCGGCGGCTTCGTCGACGTCGGCACGGTGACCGCCCAGCTGTTGTACGAGACGCGGGGCGCCCGGTACGCGGGACCCGACGTCACCGCCCGCCTGGACACCGTACGGCTCACCCAGGACGGGCCCGACCGGGTGCGGATCGAGGGCGTGCGCGGGGAGGCCCCGCCCCCGACCCTCAAGGTCGGCCGCACTCGCGTCGGCGGTTACCGCAACGAGGTCGCCTTCGTCCTCACCGGCCTCGACATCGAGGCCAAGGCGGCACTGGTGCGGGAACAGATGGAGGCCGACGGTTTCTCCAAGTCCCGCCCGCAGGAGGTGCGCTGGGACCTCGTCCGCACCGACCGTCCCGACGCCGACTGCGAAGAGACCGCGAGCGCGCTCCTGCGGCTCGTCGTGCGCGATCCCGACCAGGCGGTCGTGGGGCGGGCGTTGAGCGGCGCCGCCGTGGAGCTGGCGTTGGCGAGCTACCCCGGGTTCCATGTGCTCGCCCCGCCCGGCAAGGGCTCGCCCTACGGGGTGTTCGAGGCCGCGTTCGTCCCCCAGGGCGACGTCGAGCACGTCGCCGTACTCAACGACGGGCGCCGCGTCCCCGTTCCCGCGCCCGCCGAGAGCCTCGTACTCGACGACGTACCGGAGCCGCCCCTGCCACTGCCCCCGCCGTCGGGGCCCACGAAAAGGGCTCCGCTCGGGCTCGTCGCCGGTGCCCGCAGCGGGGACAAGGGTGGGGACGCCAACGTCGGCGTGTGGGTGCGGACGGATGACGCCTGGCGGTGGCTCGCACACACCCTGACCGTCGAGCGTTTCCGGCAACTCGTCCCCGAGAGCCGCGCACTGCCCGTCACCCGGCACACCCTCCCCGACCTCCGCGCCCTGAACTTCGTCGTCGAAGGGATTCTCGGGGCAGGCGTCGCCTCCCAGCACCGCTTCGACCCGCAGGCCAAGGCCCTCGGGGAATGGTTGCGCTCCCGCCACCTGGACATCCCGGAGGCCCTGCTGTGACCGTCATCGACTCCCGGCTCGACACCCAGGGTGCCGAGTACGCGGCGAACCGCGAAGCCATGCTCGCCAAGCTCACCGAACTGGACGCCGAGCACGCGAAGGCGTTGGCGGGCGGCGGGGAGAAGTACGTGGCCAGGCATCGCAAGCGGGGCAAACTCCTCGCCCGCGAGCGCATCGAGCTGCTGCTCGACCCCGACACGCCCTTCCTGGAGCTGTCGCCGCTGGCCGCGTGGGGGAGTGAGTACGCCGTCGGGGCGTCGCTCGTCACCGGGATCGGTGTCGTCGAGGGCGTGGAGTGTCTGATCACCGCCAACGACCCGACCGTACGTGGCGGCGCAAGCAACCCCTGGAGCCTGAAAAAGGCCCTTCGTGCCAACGACATCGCCCTCGCCAACCGGTTGCCCTGCATCAGCCTGGTGGAGTCGGGAGGCGCCGACCTTCCCTCCCAGAAGGAGATCTTCATCCCCGGAGGCGCGATCTTCCGGGATCTGACCCGGCTGTCGGCGGCCGGGATCCCGACCGTCGCCGTCGTGTTCGGGAACTCGACCGCCGGCGGTGCGTACATCCCTGGGATGTCCGACCACGTGATCATGGTCAAGGAACGGGCGAAGGTGTTCCTCGGGGGGCCGCCGCTGGTCAAGATGGCCACCGGGGAGGAGAGCGACGACGAGTCGCTGGGCGGTGCCGACATGCACGCGCGCGTGTCGGGGCTCGCGGACTACTTCGCCGTCGACGAGCGGGACGCGCTGCGGCAGGCCCGGCGGGTGGTGGCCCGGCTCAACCACCGGAAGGCGTACGAGGATCCGGGGCCGGCCGCGCCTCCCAAGTACGACGAGGACGAGCTGCTGGGCATCGTCCCCGGGGACCTCAAGACCCCCTTCGACCCGCGCGAGGTCATCGCCCGGGTCGTGGACGCCTCCGACTTCGACGAGTTCAAGCCGCTGTACGGGACGAGCCTGGCAACCGGTTGGGCGACCCTGCACGGCTATCCCGTCGGCGTGCTGGCGAACGCCCAGGGCGTCCTGTTCAGCGAGGAGTCCCAGAAGGCAGCCCAGTTCATCCAGCTTGCCAACCAACGGGACGTCCCGCTGGTGTTCCTGCACAACACCACCGGCTACATGGTCGGCCGCGAGTACGAGCAGGGCGGCATCATCAAGCACGGCGCGATGATGATCAACGCGGTGAGCAATTCGCGGGTCCCGCACCTGTCGGTCCTCATGGGGGCGTCGTACGGCGCCGGGCACTACGGCATGTGCGGGCGTGCCTACGACCCGCGCTTCCTGTTCGCCTGGCCCAGCGCCAAGTCGGCCGTGATGGGGCCGCAGCAGCTCGCGGGCGTCCTGTCGATCGTCGCCCGGCAGTCGGCCGCCGCGAAGGGGCAGCCGTACGACGAGGAGGGCGACGCGGCCCTGCGCGCCATGGTGGAGCAGCAGATCGAGTCCGAGTCGCTGCCGATGTTCCTCTCCGGGCGCCTCTACGACGACGGGGTCATCGACCCGCGCGACACCCGTACCGTCCTCGGCCTGTGCCTGTCCGCCCTCCACACGGCTCCCTTCGAGGGCGTGCGGGGCGGCTTCGGCGTCTTCCGGATGTGAGGGACCCTTCAGTGATCACTTCTGTGCTCGTGGCCAACCGGGGCGAGATCGCCTGCCGCATCTTCCGCACCTGCCGTGAGTGGGGAATCCGGACGGTCGCCGTCTCCTCGGACGCCGACGAAAACGCCCTCCACGTGCGCGTGGCCGACACGGCGGTAAGGCTGCCGGGGGCGGCGCCGGCGGAGACGTATCTGCGCGGTGACCTGATCGTGAAGGCGGCGCTCGCGGCCGGCGCGGACGCCGTCCACCCCGGCTACGGCTTCCTCTCCGAGAACGCCGATTTCGCGCGGGCCGTCCTCGACGCGGGGCTCGTCTGGGTCGGCCCGCCCCCGGAGGCGATCGAGGCGATGGCGTCCAAGACACGCGCCAAGAGGTTGATGGGGCTCGAACCCCTGCGCACGGTCACCGAGACCGACCTGCCGGTCCTGGTGAAGGCGGCCGCGGGCGGAGGCGGGCGCGGGATGCGCGTCGTACGCCGACTGGAGGAGCTGGACGCCGCGTTGGAGGGTGCCCGTGCCGAGGCGGCGAGCGCCTTCGGGGACGGCGAGGTCTTCGTCGAGCCGTACGTGGAGCAGGGCCGGCACATCGAGGTGCAGATCCTCGCCGACACCCACGGCACGGTCTGGGCCCTCGGCACCCGCGACTGTTCCCTCCAGCGCCGCCACCAGAAGGTGATCGAGGAGGCCCCGGCACCCGGGCTGACACCCGACGTCACCCAGGCGCTGGAGGAGATGGCCGTGCACGCCGCCCGAGCCGTCGACTACGTCGGCGCGGGAACCGTCGAGTTCCTGGTCGCCGACGGCAAGGCGCACTTCCTGGAGATGAACACCCGCCTCCAGGTCGAACACCCCGTCACCGAGGCCGTCTTCGGCCTGGACCTGGTGGCGGAGCAACTCCGCGTCGCCGAGGGACACGCCCTGCCCTCGGAGCGTCCACACGCGCGTGGCCACGCGATCGAGGCGCGCCTGTACGCCGAGGACCCGGCGAACGACTGGACGCCCCAGACCGGCACGCTGCACCGCCTCACCGTCCCCGAGGGCGTCCGCCTGGACACGGGCTTCGACGACGGCGACTCCATCGGCGTCCACTACGACCCCATGCTCGCCAAGGTCATCGCCCACGCCCCCACCCGTGCGGAGGCGATCCGCAAACTGGCGGGCGCGCTGGAGCAGGCCACGATCCACGGCCCGGTGACCAACCGCGACCTCCTGATCCGCTCCCTGCGCCACGAGGAGTTCACGACGGCCCGGATGAACACGGGCTTCTACGACCGCCACCTCACGACCCTCACCGCGTCGGCGCCCGACCCGCACGCCCCGCTGGCGGCAGCCCTCGCCGACACCCACGGCCGCTCCCGCTTCGGCGGCTGGCGCAACCTGTCCTCCCAGCCCCAGATCAAGCGCTATGCCATGGCGGGCGAGGAGCACGAGGTCCACTACCAGCACACGAGGAAGGGCCTGGTGGCGGACGGCGTGCACGTACTGCACACCGACCCGCGGCTCGTGATTCTGGAGGTGGACGGCGTCCGGCGCAGGTTCGAGGTGGCCAGGTACGGCGACGAGGTCCACGTCAACGCCTCACGCCTCACGGCCCTGCCCCGCTTCCCCGCCCCGACCGAGCAGCGCGTCCCCGGCTCCCTCCTGGCGCCGATGCCCGGCACAGTCGTCAAGATCGCGGACGGTCTCATCACCGGATCGAGTGTCCAGGTCGGCGAACCGCTCGTGTGGCTCGAAGCGATGAAGATGCAACACGTCATTTCCGCACCGGTCACAGGCAAGCTGACGGACCTACAGGTGACCCCCGGACAACAGGTGGAGCTCGGCACGGTGCTAGCGGTAGTGCAGTCGACCTAGGGGCGCGGGGAACTGCGCGACCAGCCACAACGAAGCCGCACTTCGAGGAGCCGCTCAAATGACCACTCTCATCGAATCCGACGAGCACAAGGCACTCCGCACAGCGGTAGCCACCTTCGGCAAGCGCTACGGCCGCACCTACCTCACGCAGGTCGTGGACGAGGGCCGCTACCCCACAGAGCTCTGGCAGGAAGCCGCCAAGCTCGGCTACCTCGGCGTCAACCTGCCGGAGGCATACGGCGGCGGAGGCGGCGGCATCGCAGAGCTCTCCATCGTCCTCGAGGAACTCGGAACCGCAGGCGCCCCCCTCCTCATGCTGATCGTCAGCCCGGCGATCTGCGGCACGGTGATCGCCCGCTTCGGCACACAGGAACAGAAACGCGCCTGGCTCCCCGCAATCGCCGACGGCACCCGCATCATGGCCTTCGGCATCACCGAACCCGACGCCGGCTCCAACAGCCACCGCATCGCCACCACCGCCCGCCGCGACGGCGCGGACTGGGTGCTGACCGGCCGCAAGGTCTTCGTCTCGGGTGTCGACATCGCCGACGCGACCCTCATCGTCGGCCGGACGGAGGACTCCCGCACGGGACGCCTCAAGCCCTGCCTGTTCATCGTCCCGCGTGACGCCGAGGGCTTCCAGCGGCGGCCCATCGACATGGAGCTGAACGCCGCGGAGAAGCAGTTCGAGCTGGTCCTGGACGACGTACGGCTGCCCGCCGACGCGCTCGTCGGCGACGAGGACGCGGGCTTGCTGCAGCTGTTCGCGGGGCTCAACCCCGAGCGGATCATGACGGCCGCGTTCGCGATCGGCATGGGCCGCTACGCCCTCGCGCAGGCCGTCGGCTACGCGCGCGACCGCACGGTCTGGAACAGCCCCATCGGTGCCCACCAGGCCATCGCGCACCCCCTCGCCCAGGCGCACATCGATCTCGAACTGGCCCGCCTGATGATGCAGAAGGCGGCTCATCTGTACGACGCCGGGGACGACACGGAGGCGGGTGAGGCGGCCAACATGGCGAAGTACGCGGCGGGGGAGGCCTGTGTGAAGGCCGTGGACCAGGCCGTGCACACCCTCGGCGGCAACGGCCTCACGCGCGAGTTCGGCCTCGCCTCGTTGATAACAGCCGCGCGTGTGGCCCGTATAGCCCCGGTGAGCCGGGAGATGATTCTGAACTACGTCTCCCACCAGACCCTGGGCCTGCCCAAGTCGTACTGATCCGACACGCCGTTGTGCGAGGAGGAACCCATGTTCCGCAGCGAGTACGCAGACGTTCCCGCCATCGAGCTCCCCATCCATGAAGCCGTCCTCGCCCGGGCGGCCGAGTTCGGTGACGCGCCCGCGCTCGTCGACGGCACGGACGGCACCACGCTCACATACGAGCAACTGGACCGTTTCCACCGCAGAATCGCCGCCGCTCTCGCCGAGGCGGGCGTGCGCAAGGGCGATGTCCTCGCCCTGCACAGCCCCAACACCATCGCCTTCCCGACGGCGTTCTACGGCGCCACGCGCGCGGGTGCCTCTGTCACCCTCGTGCACCCGCTCGCCACTCCGGAGGAGTTCGCCAAACAGCTCGGCGACTCCTCGGCCCGCTGGATCGTCACCGTCTCACCGCTGCTGGAGACGGCGCGCCGGGCCGCCGAGATCGCGGGCGGGGTGCGGGAGATCTTCGTCTGCGACAGTGCGCCCGGACACCGCTCCCTGATCGACATGCTCGCCTCGGCCGCCCCGGAGCCGGTGGTCGACATCGACCCCGCGCGGGACGTCGCCGCGCTGCCGTACTCGTCGGGGACCACCGGCACCCCCAAGGGCGTGATGCTCACCCACCGCCAGATCGCCACCAACCTAGCCCAGCTCGAACCGGCCCTCGCCGACCGCTCCGGCGACCGCGTCCTCGCCGTCCTGCCGTTCTTCCACATCTACGGCCTGACCGCCCTGATGAACGCCCCGCTCAGGCTCGGCGCCACCGTCGTCGTCCTGCCCCGCTTCGAACTGGACACGTTCCTCGCCGCGATCCAGAACCACCGCATCACCAGCCTGTACGTCGCCCCGCCGATCGTCCTCGCCCTGGCCAAACACCCCGCCGTCGCGCAGTACGACCTGTCGTCGCTGAAGTACATCGTCAGCGCCGCGGCGCCCCTCGACGCCAAGCTCGCCGCCGCCTGCTCCCAGCGCCTGGGCCTGCCGCCCGTCGGTCAGGCCTACGGCATGACGGAACTGTCGCCCGGCACCCACGTCGTCCCCCTGGACGCCATGCGCGACGCCCCCGCCGGCACCGTCGGCAGACTCATCGCCGGGACCGAGATGCGCATCGTCTCCCTCGACGACCCCGACAAGGACCTCGGCGTCGGCGAGTCCGGCGAGATCCTCATCCGCGGCCCCCAGGTCATGAAGGGCTACCTGGGCCGCCCCGAGGCCACCACCGCCATGATCGACACCGACGGGTGGGTGCACACCGGCGACGTCGGACACGTCGACGCCGACGGCTGGCTCTTCGTCGTCGACCGGGTCAAGGAACTCATCAAGTACAAGGGCTTCCAGGTGGCCCCCGCCGAACTCGAGGCACTCCTGCTCACCCACCCCGGTATCGCCGACGCCGCCGTCATCGGCGCCTACAACGAAGACGGCACCGAAGTCCCGCACGCCCACGTGGTCCGCCAGCCCGCCGCCACCGACCTCTCCGAAGGAGAGGTCATGATGTACGTCGCCGAACGCGTCGCCCCCTACAAGCGCGTCCGCAAGGTCACCTTCATCGACGCCGTCCCACGCGCCGCCTCCGGCAAGATCCTGCGCCGACAGCTCAGGGAGCCGGCATGACCCTCATCGGCCGCACCGACGAACGCGGCATCACCACCCTCAGCCTCGACTCGCCCGGCAACCGCAACGCCCTCTCCGCGGCCCTCGTCGGCGAACTCGCCGACGCGCTGACCGACAGCGCGAAGGACGGCGAGGTCCGCGCGGTCGTCCTCACCCACACCGGCACCACCTTCTGCGCGGGCGCCGACCTGCGCGACCCTCCCCACCCCGACGCGCTCGTGGATCTACTCCGCCAGATCCTCGACCTGAGCAAACCCGTAGTCGCCCGCGTCACGGGACACGTCCGCGCGGGCGGCCTCGGCCTGCTCGGCGCCTGCGACATCGCCGCCGCGGCCCACGGGGCGACCTTCGCGTTCACCGAGGTACGGATCGGCGTGGCACCCGCGGTGATCTCCCTGCCGCTCCTGCCACGCACCGACCCCAGGGCCCTCGCCCGCTACTACCTCACCGGCGAACGCTTCGACGCGGCCGAGGCCACCCGCATCGGCCTGCTCACCGCGACCGCCGACGACGTGGACGCCGTACTGGCCCCCGTCCTCGACGGCTTGCGCCGAGCCGCACCCCAGGCCCTGGCAGAAACGAAACGGCTGCTCACAGCTAGGGTGCTGGAAACATTCGACCGGGACGCGGCCGACCTCACCGCGCTCTCGGCCCGGCTGTTCGCCGCCCCGCAGGCTCGCGAGGGGATGGCGGCCTTCCTCGAACGACGGGATCCCTCATGGGTGCTGTGACCACGACCCCCGGGTCAGCCGGCGCACGTGACGAACGTGCCGACCGCGTCGATCACGCGGGTCACGTGGACCGTGTCGAACGCGCCGAGCGCGTTCCCAAGCAGGACCGCAGCCGTGCCACCCGGCAGCGGCTCCTGGAAGCCGCCGTGGCCTGCCTGGCCGAACACGGCTGGGCGGGTTCCACCGTCTCCGTCGTCGCCGAACGCGCCGGTGTCTCCCGCGGCGCCGCCCAGCACCACTTCCCCACCCGCGAGGACCTGTTCACCGCGGCCGTCGAGTACGTCGCCGAGGAACGCTCGACCGCTCTGCGCGCCCTGTTCCCCGAAGGCGGGGCCGAGCGCCACGCCGTCGTCGCCGCCCTCGTCGACCTCTACACCGGCCCCCTTTTCCGGGCGGCCCTCCACCTGTGGGTGGCCGCCTCCAACGAGGAACAGCTGCGCCCGCGCGTGACCGAGCTGGAGGCCCGCGTGGGCCGCGAGACCCACCGGATAGCCGTGGAACTGCTCGGCGCCGACGAGTCCGTGCCCGGTGTCCGCGAGACCGTCCAGGGGCTGCTCGACATGGCGCGCGGCCTGGGCCTCGCCAACCTCCTCACCGACGACAAGAGCCGCCGGGAACGGGTGGTCGCTCAGTGGGCGGGACTGCTGGAGGAGACGCTGGGCTGACGCCGAGGTCGGCCGTGCCGGGCCCGTTGTCAGTGGCGGGTCTTACGGTTCGGGCATGGGGGACACCTACCAGACGATCGTCGACCGTTACGCGGGTCCACAGGACGCACCGAGCCTCGCCCGGCCCGTGGTGGAGTGGCTCGTGGCCGAGGGCATCGTGCTCGCCGAGGCGGAGCCCGGCTGGGCCCTGGGGGACCATCCGGCCCACCCACCCGGCCCGAACTGGCACAAGGCGGTCACCCACGCCCGCTGGGGCGCACCGGAGGGCGTCGCCGTCCACACCGAGCGGCACGTCTTCTACAGCAACTTCAACACCAACAAGGGGGCGACGGCGATCTGCCCGCGCTGCGGGACGGCCGCCGATCCCGACGACCCGGTCTGGTCGTCGCACGTGTCCACCGTGATGGACGTCTGGTACGAGACGGGCACGGCCGACGCCGAGTGCGCCGCCTGCGCCGAGTCCGCCCCGCTGCCCGAGTGGGACTGGACCGACGACCACCTGGCCTTCGTCCATCTCGGCTTCCAGTTCTGGAACTGGCCCGCGCTCAGCGAGGAGTTCCGCGCCCGCATGACCGAGCTATTGGGCGGGCGCCGTACGGCGTTCCTGCCGGGCAAGGTATGAGCCCCCGAGGGGCCGACCGCCTCACGGACTGAGCCGCTCCACCCGCCAGCTCCCGTCCACCTGTGCCACGTACAGCAACCGGTCGTGCAGCCGGTTCTCCCGCCCCTGCCAGAACTCCACCGACTGCGGCGCCACCCGGAAACCACCCCAGTGCGGCGGCACCGGCACCTGCTCACCCTCGGGATACCGGGCCTCCAGCTCGGCGTAGGAGGCGTCCAGGTCGGCGCGGGAGGAGATCACCGAGGACTGGACGCTCGCCCAGGCGCCCAGCTGGGAGCCGTGCGGCCGGGTGCGGAAGTAGGCGGCCGTCTCGTCCCGGCCCGTCCGCCGTGCCACGCCCCGCACGATGACCTGCCGTGCCATCGGATGCCACGGGAACAGCAGCGAGACGTACGGGTTCTCGGCCAGGTCACGGGCCTTGCGGGAGTCGTAGTTCGTGTAGAAGACGAAGCCGTGCTCGTCGAACTGCTTCAGCAGCACCGTACGGGAGGAGGGCCGGCCCTCGGCGTCCGCCGTGGAGACGATCATCGCGTTGGGTTCGAAGAGGTGCGCCTCCGTCGCGGCCTGCTTGAACCAGCGCGCGAACTGCTCCACCGGAGTGGCGGCCAGCTCGGACTCGGCGAGCCCCGCCTCCCGGTACTGCTTGCGCATCGAAGCGGGGTCGGGAGCCCGGTCGTCCGCGGGATCGAGGAAGGCGGCGTCGTGATCGGTCACTCGGTCATCTTGCCGCATGCGCGACTCTGGCGGGCCGCTGTTTCTGGCGTCGCCTGGCACTCAGTGCCGCGAACACTCCCCAAAGATGACACCCGGGGTTAGGGTGCTGATGCCACCCCGATCGGTATCCCGGTTCGGGTGACCGCCGACCGCAGGGGGAATCACCGGGGTGACCGCCCAGGACCGCGAGTCTCGGACACGACCGCGGATCCCCCGGACGCCATCTGTCGTACACCTCACGAGGAGCCGCCTGATGTCCGACTTCGTACCCGGGCTCGAAGGAGTCGTCGCGTTCGAGACGGAGATCGCCGAACCGGACAAGGAGGGCGGCGCCCTCCGGTACCGGGGCGTCGACATCGAGGACCTGGTCGGCCATGTCTCCTTCGGCAACGTGTGGGGCCTGCTCGTCGACGGCGCCTTCAACCCCGGCCTGCCGCCCGCCGAGCCGTTCCCCATCCCGGTGCACTCCGGTGACATCCGCGTCGACGTGCAGTCCGCGCTCGCCATGCTCGCACCCGTGTGGGGCCTCAAGCCCCTCCTCGACATCGACGCCGAACAGGCCCGCGAGGACCTCGCCCGCGCCGCCGTCATGGCCCTGTCCTACGTCGCCCAGTCCGCGCGCGGCCAGGGCCGGCCCATGGTCCCGCAGCGCGAGATCGACAAGGCCCACTCCGTGGTCGAACGCTTCATGATCCGCTGGCGCGGCGAACCCGACCCCAAGCACGTCAAGGCCGTGGACGCCTACTGGACCTCCGCCGCCGAGCACGGCATGAACGCGTCCACCTTCACGGCCCGCGTCATCGCCTCCACCGGCGCCGACGTCGCCGCCGCCCTCTCCGGTGCCGTAGGAGCCATGTCCGGCCCGCTGCACGGCGGCGCCCCCTCCCGCGTCCTCGGCATGATCGAGGAGATCGAACGCACCGGCGACGCCGAGGCCTACGTCAAGAACGCCCTCGACCGCGGCGAACGCCTCATGGGCTTCGGCCACCGCGTCTACCGCGCCGAGGACCCCCGCGCCCGCGTCCTGCGCCGCACCGCCCGCGAACTGGGCGCACCCCGCTTCGAGATCGCCGAGGCCCTCGAGAAAGCCGCCCTGGACGAGCTCCACAACCGCCGCCCGGACCGCGTCCTGGCGACGAACGTCGAGTTCTGGGCGGCCATCATCCTCGACTTCGCCGAGGTCCCCGCCCACATGTTCACCTCGATGTTCACCTGCGCCCGCACCGCGGGCTGGTCGGCCCACATCCTGGAACAGAAGCGCACCGGCCGCCTCGTCCGCCCCTCCGCCCACTACATCGGCCCGGGCCCGCGTGACCCGAGGCAGATCGAGGGCTACGAGGACATCTCCCGGTAGGCGCCGGACGGGACTCGGAAAACGCAGGCGACCCGCGAGCTGGGTTTCTCACAAGGAGAAGCCGGCCGGACGTACCGGCAGCTCGCGGGTCGGGTGACTGCTTGAGATTGGGCCGGCGACACGCGTTCTCACGCGCTGGTCCGGCACCGCACTGGATGTGGTGACGGGCCGCTAGCCCGCAGCCACCTCACGCGTCCGGTTTCCATACATTCGCCGGATCACCTCCTTTCACCGTGTGCCCGACACCTTACGAACCGGCCCGGCAGCCGTTCAACTGTTTTTCCAGGTTCCAGTACGAGACGTTGAACCGGCCTGTCGGCGTCGTGATGCTGTGCTGTCCCCTGACCCGGGCCGAGATACGGCCGGTCCACGTTCCCGCCCACTTGCCGGAGGGCATGACGGCACGCACGAGATGGTCAGAGCGGTCGGACAGTGACGGCGGCCAAGAGGTTGCTCACCAGGGGGTTTTCGTCGTTCGTGCGCCATGCCACCGCGACCGTGGTCCGGGGCGTAGGTGGTTGGAGGGGGCGGAAGGTGACGCCCTTGAGGCGGATGTGGCGGATGCCGGAGGGGGCCAGGGAGACGCCGAGGCCGGCTTCCACCAGGGCGCAGATCGTTTGCCACTCGACTGCTTGTTGGGTGACGTGGGGGGTGAAGCCGGCTGTCTCGCAGGCGGTGGTGATGCGGTCGTGGAGGCCGGGGCCGACCTCGCGGGGGAGGAGGACGAAGGGGTCGTTCGCCAGGTCGGGGAGGGAGATCTTGCGGTGGGGGGACAGGGGGTGGGACTTGGGGAGGACCGCTACGAAGGGCTCGGTCAGGATCGTGCGGAAGGACAGGTCGGGGTCCGAGGGCGGGGGCTCGCGTACGAGGCCGATGTCGAGGGTGCCTTCGTGCAGGGCGGCCAGTTGTGGGGTCGTCGTCATTTCGCGGATGTCCAGGTGGACGTCGGGGAAGCGGTCCCGGTAGGTGCGCAGCAGGCCCGGCAGGACGGTCAGGGCGAGGGACGCGGCGAAGCCGATGCGGAGGTGGCCGGTGCGGCCGCTGCCGGCGGCGCGGGCCGCTGCGAGGCCGTTCGTGAGGTCGGTGAGGGCGCTGCGGGCGGCGGGGAGGAGCTCCCGGCCGGCTGCGGTGAGCGCGATGCGGCCGGGGGTGCGGGTGAACAGGGCGTGGCCGACCTTGTCCTCGAGGCGGCGGATCTGCTGGCTGAGTGGGGGCTGGGCGATGCCGAGGCGGGCGGCGGCGTGCCCGAAGTGGAGTTCCTCGGCGAGGACCATGAAGGCGTGCAGCTGCGGCAGGGGGACTTCGGGGCGCTCCATACGCTCAGAGATATCAGAGGGTCCATATTCGCGTATTAGACGTACTTCCGCTGCTTACCTAGCGTCTCTGGCATGACGGAGCGACGTGCCATTCTCAGCGGTTCGGTGTTCGAGGAGCGGATCGGGTATGCCCGGGCCGTGGTGGACGGGGACTGGGTGCATGTGTGCTGCGTCGCTGCTTCGGTGTGGTGCGGCCGGCGGCGACGATGATGGTGGTCGGGCTTGCGGATCCTCGGATGCGGATCGAGATCGAGGTGTACGCCCGGCGCGCCCCGGCGCCGCACGGGGCGACGCGGCAATCCCCTTGACCCGCGCGCCGCGCCGGCTGTTCGCTGCTGTCGTGACTGATCTTCGTATCGAGCCCGTGGTCGGCGAGAGCGCGCTGGAGCAGTGGCGGCACGTCCACAACGTGATCGTGCCTCCTGCCGCGATGTCCCTTGACGAGGTGCGCGAGCGGGCCGGGCGTTATCGCCTGGAGAACGCCTACGTCGGTGATGTGCTCGTCGGCTGTTCGACCGTGCGGCCGCCGGAGGGCGAGGAGGCGGTGGCGACGGTCATCGCGCGCGTGCTGCCCGAATACCGGCGGCATGGGTTCGGGGCCGCGTTGTACGAGCGGGGGGTCGCGTACGCGCGCGTGCAGGGGGCAGGCGTGATCGAGACGGTTGTACTGGCCGAGAACGAGGAGGGCGTCCGGTTTGCTGAGACGCGTGGATTTGCCGAGGTCGATCGGTACGTGCTCGACGGGGAGACGGACCTGTGGCTGACGTTGCGGCTGGCGGGGTGAATTTCGGCGTACAACGATTTCTGCAATCTTGCGGGAATCTTATGTGGGCTGCATCACGTTCCAGTTGAATGATTGCGAGTGAGCGAACCGACGCGTCGTGCGTGCGGACGCAGCCTGCAGGGGGTCCAGGTGAGTGCTTCCCGACGTAGTGGGACCACCGACGAGCTGGGGCCGGACGAGCCCGAGCGCGAGCAGACCGGGTCCGAGCAGCCCGAGCAGCATGAGCGTGATGGCTCGGATCTGCTCGCCGCGCTGCTCGACGGGATGGACGCGGCCCTGTGCGCCTTCGACGCGGACGGGGTCGTGACCCACTGGAACCGTGAGGCGGAACGAATCCTCGGCTGGAGCGCGGCCGAGGCCGTGGGCCGGCACGGCTTCGCCGGCTGGGCCGTGCGCAGCGCGGACGCCGAGGACGTGGAGGGGCGGCTGATGTCCGCCATGCACGCCCCCGGACGGCAGGTGTACGAGTTCGCGCTGTTGACGAAGGACGGCGGGCGCGTGCTGGTGCGGACGCAGTCCGCGGCCGTACACGGGCCGGACGGGAAGCCGGCCGGCGTGTACTGCGCCTTCAGCGAGGTGCACGCGCAGATCGACCTGGAGCGGTCCATCGCGCTCAGCGAGGCGTTGTTCGAGGACGCGAGCTGGGGTGTCGTTCTCGTCGACGCCGACCTGCGGCCCGCCGTGATCAACGCGCACGCCGCGCGTGCCCTGGGTATCGGGCGTACGTCCGTGTTGGGGCGGCCGCTCGGGGACCTGCTCACGCAGGGCGTCGAGGAACTGGAGAGCGCCCTCACCCATGTCCTGGCGGAGGGCGCGCCACCCGCGCCCGCAGAGATCTGGGTGAGCGTGCGAACGCCCGAGGGCGACAAGCGGCGGTGCTGGCGCAGCGGCTTCCTGCGGCTGGCCTCGCCGCTCACGGAGGAACCGGTTCCGCTCGGGGTGGGCTGGCTGTTCCAGGACGTCACCGAGGCCAAGCAGGGCGAGCAGGAGGCGGCGCTGCTGCGGTTCCGCACCAACCAGTCGCGCCGGGCGGCACAGGCGGCCGCCGAGTGCGAGGATCCGGCGGAGGCTGCCGTCGTCCACCTGGACTTCGCCCTCGCCGGCTTCGCCGACCACGCGCTCATCGACCGGGTGGCGGGCGGGTCGCTGACCGACGCGGAGACCGCGGGGCCGGTACGGCTGGTACGCGCCGCCGCGACCCCCTCCGGCCAGCCCGGTCCGAGCGCGCTGACCGGGCAGGCCGGGTTGCCCGTCCGCTACTCCGAGGGCCACCCGGCGCTGCAGTCCGTGGTGCGGTCCGGTTCGGTCCGGGCCAGCGTGGGTTCCGTGCCGGCCGAGCAGGCCCGCGAGTGGGCCCGGGCCCGTCAGTGGCCGTCCGACGCGGTCCACGCCCTGTGCGCGGTCCTCCGCAGCCGGGGCCGGACCCTGGGCGTCGTGACCTTCCTGCGCGGCGCCGGCCGCAACACCTTCGAACGCTCCGACGCGACCTACGCGGAGGACGTGGCCGTACGCATCGCCATGGCGCTGGACCTGGCGGGGGCGGTGGGGGAGCAGAACGACTGACCGCGGCTTCCCCGCCGGGACGCTTGTGGGCACGCGGACGGCTCAGCTCCGGAAACCCACGCCATGCGCGGCAGCTCTGCCCGAACGCCATCGGCACAAGGGCTCTGCCCGAACCCCATCGGCACAGGTCGGCACAAGCGCGCCCGAGCGCCAGACCCCAGCCGCACGCGCGCCTCAGTGCCGGTAGAAGATCCGGTCCCCGTACTGCTCCATGATGCGGGTGTTCCAGGCGTGGCCGCCGTCCACGTTGCCGGAGCGCAGGAGTGGGGGTTCGATGCCGCGGGCGGCGAGGGTGGTGGCGGTGGTGGCCATGACTGCCTGGAGGAGGGCCGAGGTGACGACTGTCGAGGCGGGGGCGAAGGGGGCGGGGACGGTGTCGAGGGTGAGTTCCGCGTCGCCGACCGCGATCTTGGAGTCGAGGACGAGGTCGCAGTGGTCCTTGAGGTATGTGCCGGAGGAGTGCCGGGATTCCGTCAGCGAGGCGTACGCCACCGAGGTCACGCCGATGACCTTCACGCCGAGCGTGCGGGCGTGCAGGGCCATCTCCACGGGGAGGGCGTTGCGTCCGGAGAGGGAGATGATCACCAGGGCGTCGCCCTCGCGCAGGGGTGAGGAGTCGAGGACCGCGGTCGCGAGGCCGTCCACCCGCTCCAGGGCGGAGCCGAGCGTGGCAGGCATGACGTCCACGCCGACGACACCCGGGACGGCGAGCAGGTTCATCAGGGCCAGTCCGCCCGCGCGGTAGACGACGTCTTGCGCGGCGAGCGAGGAGTGGCCGGCGCCGAAGGCGAAGAGGCGGCCGCCGGAGGCGACGGTGTCGGCGAGGAGCGTGCCGGCGGCCTCGATGTTCTCGGCTTCCTCGTCGCGGACCTGCTGGAGCAGGGCGATCGCGGCATCGAAGAACTGACCGGCCGGCTTGCTGTCGCTCATCCGCGGGGCCCCTTCGCCTCTGACGGTGTCCGTGTCGCGGATCACGGTGCGGTCTGGACCAGTGTGGTGTCAATACGGCCGCCCGGCGCGAGGAAGCCGCCGGTCCACGACCGCGCCCCCACAACAGCGACGACCACGCACCCCCCTCGTTTCACCGGTGCGGCACGGTTGTCGGTGGTATGCGTCAGAATTGAGTCCAGGGCCAGCGCACGCGCCGGAGAGCCGTCCAGCCTTCGGCAGAGCTAATCGAGGGGCACGTATGTCCGGACTGATCGACACCACGGAGATGTATCTCCGCACCATCCTCGAGCTGGAGGAGGAAGGCGTGGTCCCCATGCGCGCCCGGATCGCCGAACGCCTCGACCAGAGCGGGCCGACGGTCAGCCAGACGGTGGCCCGGATGGAGCGCGACGGGCTCGTGTCCGTGGCCAGCGACCGGCACCTGGAGCTGACGGACGAGGGGCGCCGGCTGGCCACGCGTGTGATGCGCAAGCACCGGCTCGCCGAGTGTCTGCTCGTCGACGTGATCGGCCTGGAGTGGGAGCAGGTGCACGCCGAGGCGTGTCGCTGGGAGCACGTGATGAGCGAGGCCGTGGAGCGGCGCGTGCTGGAGCTCCTGCGCCACCCCACCGAGTCGCCGTACGGCAACCCGATCCCCGGCCTGGAGGAGCTCGGCGAGAAGGACCACGCCGACCCCTTCCTGGACGAGGGCATGGTGTCGCTGGCCGACCTCGATCCCGGCTCGGACGGCAAGACGGTCGTCGTCCGCCGTATCGGCGAGCCGATCCAGACGGACGCACAGCTGATGTACACGCTGCGTCGGGCGGGTGTGCAGCCCGGTTCGGTGGTGAGCGTGACGGAGTCGGCGGGCGGTGTGCTGGTGGGAAGCGGTGGCGAGGCGGCCGAGCTGGAGGCGGACGTCGCCTCCCACGTGTTCGTCGCCAAGCGCTGAGCGTCGGCCCGCAACTCCCGGGGTGGTGGGGGCAGTTGTGGCGTTCCGTCGAACTGGTCGAATCCAAGATTGCCTGTGCCGAATCGCAGCGCTTCGACGCTGCGCGTGCGAGGCTGTCGCGTGAGGCATATGACCTAGGGGGGCCGGGCGGATGTGCCGTGATCGAGTGGAGGGCCCCGGTGCCGTACGGCACCGGGGCCTGTCCTCCCCTGTGTTGACCCGGAGCCCCGAGCTCCCAGGGTCATTCCCCTCGGACCGTTTTCCCCGAGCGGTCCGCCTCCCGTTGAAGATCTCCCCTCGCCAGCGGCGATCATTCCTTGCGAGTGGTCACTCGAACGAGGGGTGTTGTCAGCGGAGAGTGCCATTCTCGAATATGCATTCGATACTCTGCCAGTGACGGTTCACGCGGAACGTGCGTTAGAAGGAGGGGCAGGAAAACGCACGCGACGTGTGTGACGCCGACGAGGGCAGGACAGGGAAAGCGGCACGACGGCACAGCAGCGACGGCATACAGGACGCGCTACGGGACGGTCGCCTCGAGCGGGAGCGACGGTCCGGGCGAAGCGAGGGGGGTGCCAGAACCAATGGCGCGACGCATCGACGTGACCGGGGCGGGTGGCGTACGCCTGGCCGCCTGGGAGTTCGGCGATCCTCCCAAGAGTGATCCGGCCCAGCTCCTTCCTGATCAGGCGGAACCACTGCTACCGGGCCAGGCGGAGCCATTCGTACCCGGCCAGGCGGAGCCATTCGTACCCGGCCAGGCGGCACCGGTCGACGAGCCCTCGGCCCCAGGGGCCGACCGGGCGCCCGGCGTCCTCTTACTGCACGGCCTGATGGGCCGTGCCTCGCACTGGGCGGCCACCGCCCGCTGGCTCTCCGAGCGCCACCGCGCGGTCGCGCTCGACCAGCGGGGCCACGGCCAGTCCGAGAAGCCCCCGCGGGCCGCCTACACACGCGAGGCGTACGTCGACGACGCCGAGGCCGCCCTGGAGCAGCTCGGCCTCGCCCCGGCCCTCCTCGTCGGCCACGCCATGGGCGCGCTGACCGCCTGGCAGCTCGCCGCGAAACGCCCCGACCTGGTGCACGGTCTGATCATCTGCGACATGCGGGCCTCCGCGCTCGGCGGGGCCTCGCAGCGCGAGTGGGGCGACTGGTTCGAGTCCTGGCCGGTCCCCTTCGCCACCCTCGCCGACGTGCGGAAGTGGTTCGGCGAGGACGATCCCTGGGTGGAGCGCCCGAACCCCTCCCGAGGCGCGTTCTACGCCGAGGTGATGCAAGAGTCTGCCGACGGCTGGCGGCCCGTCTTCGAACCCGAGCAGATGCTGAAGTCCCGCGAGACGTGGGTGTTCGACGCGCACTGGGAGGAGCTGGCGCAGGTTCAGTGCCCGGCGCTGGTCGTGCGTGGCCTCGATGGTGAGTTGGGGCGGGCGGAGGCGCAGGAGATGGTTCGGGTGTTGCCTCGGGGACAGTATGCGGAGGTGGCCGATGCGGGGCACCTTGTGCACTATGACCAGCCGGAGGCTTGGCGGGCGGCGATCGAGCCGTTCTTGGACGCGGTGCTCACTGTGTAGCGCCGGATGCCTTTCCGTCTGCCTGATTGCTGAACGTCGGCGGCTGCGGGTTGTCGGGGGCTGATCGCGCAGTTGCCCGCGCCCCTTTCGGGGCGCTACCGGTCCCCGGTGCCGACAAGACCCCGTCAGCCCTTGCTCACCGCTGCCAGGATTTCTGGCAGGCGTCCTGCCGTGCGTGGGGCGGCCAGGCGGAGGCCCAGGAGGGTGATCGCCGTCCCGTAGGCCGCGCCGATCGGGAGGAGCAGCCAGGTGTAGGGGCCGCCGTCGGCGGAGATGTTGAGCCAGATCGTCAGGGCGATGACGGGGGCGCACAGGAGGGCGGCGGAGACCATGCCGCCGAGGATGGCGATCCAGGCGAGGCCGGCCTGGCCGGGGGCCACGTTCTTGTGGCCCTCCTGCGGGATGGAGTACGGGAAGCGGGCCGAGCTCCACGCGCCGGTCGCCAGCAGCGCGCCGAGCAGGGCGAGGGACAGGCCCAGCACCTCCGGCAGCTTCGGCCACTCGCTCAGCAGCGCGGTCGTCACCACGACGACGACGGTGGCGTACGGCAGTGTGATCAGCAGCAGGGCCAGGGCCCGCGCCCGCAGCTCGACGTACGCGTCCCGGGTCGACGAGATCGTCATCGCGACCATCCAGAACGCGGAGGTGTCCTGCCCGAACTGGTTGTACATCTGGATGCCGAGCATGCCGGAGGCGAAGCAGGCGAAGTAGAGCGATCCGGTGCCCTGCAGGGCGTTGAACACGGGCACGATCAGCCCGATCGCCAGGGACGTCACCCAGGCGGCCTTCGTCTTGGGATCGCGCCAGATGTACCGCAGGCTGCGCTCCATGACCGTGCCGGTCCGCCCGGAGGGCAGCAGCCTGGCGAGACCCGTGGACGTACCGCGATCGCGCGAGGCCGACTCCGCGGCCTGCAGCGTCGAACCGTCGGGCGCGGTCATCAGTCGCGTCAGACTGCGCGCCCACGCCACGACCAGCAGCACCAACGCGCCGACCGACACGGCGAGTTGTCCGACGGCGACACCGTACGACCCCTCGCTCACCGAGTCGACCATGCCGAGCGCGGAGGCGGGCGGCACCCAGCGCAGTACCGCGGCCGCCGGGTCCAGCTCCCCGAGTCCGGCGGAACCGAGCCGCTGCGCACCGAAGTTGACGACCTGCGCGCCGACGGCGATGACCAGCCCACTCAGCACCGCCAGATCCCGTCCCTTGCGGCTGGTCAGCAGGCGGATGTTGGCGGCGGCGACGGCCCGCGCGAGGGACAGGCACAGCAGCAGCGCGAGGGCGACCCCGACGACGGCCGTCACGAACGCGGCCGCCCCGTGCGCCACGGAGATCGCCGAGCCCACGAGCAGCAGCAGGGTGAACAGCGGCCCGATCCCCACCAGCGAGGCCGCGAGCAGCGCCCGCACCAGGGGCCGGGGCCGCAGCGGCAGCATCACCAGCCGCGTCGGATCCAGCGTCTCGTCCCCGCTGGGGAAGAACAGCGGCATCACCGCCCACCCCAGCCCCAGCACCGCCACGAGCAGCACGACCAGCGAGACGGCGTGCTCGTGCCCGCGCAGCGCGAGGAGACCGAGGAACTGCAGAGCGGCGAACAGGAGAACGACGACGGCGGAGACGATGTACGCCGCCCGCCGTCCCCCGGACTGCCGCAGCCCGTTCCGCAACAGCGACAGCTTCAGCCGTACGACGGTGGAGGTCACGCTCGTCATCGGCGGCCACCGAGCCAGTCGAGGTCGGTACCGGTGTCGCGGCCACTCGCGCCGACGAGGTCGAGGAACGCCCGCTGGAGGGTGGGGTGGTCGCCGCGCACCTCGTCGAGCGTGCCGTGGGCGCGGATCCGGCCGGCCGCCATCACGGCGACCCAGTCGCACAGTGACTCGACCAGCTCCATGACGTGCGAGGAGAAGACGACGGTGGCGCCGGAGGCCGTGTACCGCTCCAGGACGCCCCGGATGGTCTGGGCGGAGACCGGGTCGACGCCCTCGAACGGCTCGTCGAGGAAGAGCACTTCGGGATTGTGGAGGAGAGCGGCCGCGAGCCCTATCTTCTTGCGCATACCGGTCGAGTAGTCGACGACCAGCTTGTGCTGTGCGCCGGCCAGGTCGAGGACGTCGAGGAGCTGCGTGGCCCGCTTGTCGACCTCGGTACCGGGCAGCCCGCGCAACCGCCCGCTGTACCCGAGCAGTTCCCGCCCCGACAGCCGCTCGAACAGCCTGAGCCCCTCGGGCAACACCCCGATCCGCGCCTTCACCGCGACCGGATCCCGCCACACGTCGTGCCCTACGACCTCGACGGACCCCTGATCGGGTCGCAGCAACCCGGTCACCATCGACAGCGTGGTGGTCTTCCCGGCCCCGTTGGGCCCGACGAGCCCCACGAACTTCCCCGCGGGCAATTCCAGATCGATCCCGGCAACGGCAACCTGCTGCCCGAACCGCTTCCAGAGCCCCTGCACGCGCACGGCGCTACTTCCCACCCCAGCTCCCTCCGTCAGGGATCAACCCTACGTGCCGGTAGCGCCCCGAAGGGGCGCGGGGAACTGCCTGAGAAACCACGAACAACCGGCAGCCGCCGACGGACAAGCACCAGGCAGATACGAGGGCGAACGGCTACCGAACGGCTACCGATCCCTACCGCAGGCGTAGGCGAGCGGCGAGATCAACTCCTCCGCATCCGGCAGCCACCGATTCGCAGGCGTAGGCCGGCAGGCCCACTGCACAGCCCCGCGAGACCCGAACCGCGTAGGCGGCGCAGCCACGTACGCCCCCTCCCCGAGCGCGACCAGATCAAGGGACGAGGGCGACCAGCCCAACTTCCGCACCAGATCCGGCATCTTCACCGACGCCCCCGGCAACACGAAGAAGTGCATCCGACGATCCGGCGTCAACGTCACAGGGCCCAGCGTCAACTCCATCCGTTCCATCCGCGCCAGCGCCAGAAACCCGGCCGTCTCCGGAACGGAGATCGCGTCGAACGTCCGCCCCGTCGGCAGCAGGATCGACGCCGTCGGCTGCTTCTGCCACATCCGGCGCGCCACGGTCGCGCTGCCGGTGGCCTGTGTGGCCCAGTCCGCACGCGCCGGATGCGCGCCGGGGACGGCGCACGCGGCGTCGCCGCAGGAGCAGTGCTGCACCCCTTCGACCGCTTCCAGCCAGGTGCCGGGGAACACGTCCCAGTGGCGTTCCTCGGCATAGCGAACGGCGGTCTCCAACAGCGATTCCCCGCGCTGCTTCGGAATCTGAACGGCTTCGGTGCCCGCGATCGTCTCTTCCACGTTGAGCACAACTCCCGCGTCCACCTGGAGTTACGGCTCTCGAAGCCTGCCGTCGGAGATTGACGGCATGGGTCCGGCGCGCGCCGGGGAGGAGCTTGGGCCCCCCTCTGGGGCGCATGGGTGCATGTGTGGGGGCGCGCGGAAGGATCCGGGTTGTGAGTGGGTAGGCAGGGTTGGGGCCGGCTTCTGCCGTTACCCCGGCAATCCTCACATGCCTCGCATTTTCGTCCTGTTTGCGGGGCATTGATCTTTGCGGCCGGATCTTTGCGCTTCTGCTCGCCGGAGGCGACGTGACCCGGTCGGGAAAGACACATCAACTCGGTGCGCGGGCAGGCACCGCAGCCACAGGGGGTACGCCAATGGCCGCAAGGCCACTCGTCGCGCGGCAGCCGAACGAACGGCTGCAGGCGCTCATCCAGGAAGCGGGGTGCTCGAACGCCGGGCTGGCCCGACGGGTCAACATGTGCGGCGCCGAGCACGGCCTCGACCTGCGCTACGACAAGACGTCGGTGGCGCGCTGGCTGCGCGGACAGCAGCCGCGCGGACGGGCCCCGGCGATCATCGCCGAGGCGCTGGGCCGCAAGTTGGGCCGTACGGTCACGATCGACGAGATCGGCATGGCCAACGGCAAGAACCTCGCGTCGGGTGTCGGTCTCCAGTTCTCGCCGACGGTACTGGGGGCCATCGAGCAGGTGTGTGAGCTGTGGCGGAGCGACGTGGGCCGCCGCGACTTCCTCTCCGGCTCGTCCGTCGCCGCGTCCGCGCTGGTCGAGCCCAGTCGCGACTGGCTGATCTCCGCGCCGGACGCCCAGGTGTCGCGCACGGTCGGGCCGCGTGTGGGCCAGTCCGACGTGGCGGCGGTCCGCGCGATGACCCAGGCGCTGGTCGACCTGGACCACCAGTACGGCAGCGGGCACGTACGCCCGGTCGTCGTGCACTACCTGAACAGCGTCGTCTCCGGGCTGCTGGCCGGCTCGTACCGGGAGGCGGTGGGCCGTGATCTCTTCGCCGCGGTCGCGCGGTTGACGGAGCTCGCCGGGTACATGGCGGTCGACACCGGCCAACCGGGCCTGGCCCAGCGGTACTACATCCAGGCACTGCGGCTCGCGCAGGCGGCGGGTGACCGCGGATACGGCGGGTACGTCCTCGCCGCGTCCATGAGCCATCTTGCCGCGCAGCTCGGGAACCCGCGGGAGATCGCGCAGTTGGCGCGGGCGGCGCAGGAGGGGGCGCGCGGGCGCGTGTCACCGCGCGCGGAGGCCATGTTCTTCGCGGCGGAGGCGCGCGGCCACGCCCTGCTGGGCGATGCCCGGGCGGCCCACGTGGCGTCCGGGCGCGCGGTCACCGCGCTGGACGCGGCGGATCCGGACTCCGGGGACGACCCGGCGTGGATCGCGCACTTCGACGAGGCGTACCTGGCCGACGAGTTGGCGCACTGCCACCGTGACCTGGGGCAGGCCGAGGCGGCGGCGCGGTGCGCCGAGCAGTCCCTGGCCGGGCACCCCGAGTCACGCGCGCGCAGGCGGGCCATCGGCCACCTCCTGCTCGCCACCGCCCAGGTCCAGCAGCGCGAGGTGGAACTGGCCTGCCACACCGGGATGAAGGCCGTGGAACTCCTTGAGAAGCTCCGCTCCAACCGGGGCGCCGAATACCTGGAGGACTTCCAGCAGCGGCTCGATCCGTTCCGGGACGAGTCGGTGGTACGGGAGTTCGGGGCGCGGCTGGAGGTGAAGGTCGCCGCGTGAACGAACGGAAAACAGGGCTCCGGTCGGGAAGGGAGGGCTCGTTCGGCGGAGGGGGAGCGCGTTCCGTCTCGGCGGCCTGGTGATCTGTTACGGCGGTCACAGGGACCCAGGTCACGGCCTGAGCTGCGTAGCACCTGGCTCCGCGAACCCGGTAGCGTGAGCCGACGATTCCGAAGGTCCCCCATTCGTAGGAGTCCCGGTGACGCAGAGTGGACAGGGCGAGGAGCCCTCGGCGCGGCCCGCGCGCGAAGGCATCGTGCTGCCCTCCGACGGTGGCGAGCCCCTGCTGCCGGGCATGACGGGTGGATCGGGTGACCGACAGCCGGGCCCGCAGCGGGGGCCCGCGACGGGGCAGCACCACGGCGGGCAGTACGGCCGCCAGGACCCCGCCGCGGCACCGCCCGGCGGCCAGGCCTGGGACCGCCCGTGGGGCCCCGACCAGCAACAGAACCCGGCCCCGCCGCCGAACCCGGGCTGGCCGACCCCGCCCGACCAGCAGTGGAGCACGCCCGAGCCGCCGGCCTGGGACGCGCCACAGCAGCCGGGCGCACTGCCCCAGGAGGGCTCCCCGTCCCAGGGTTACGGCACCGGCTCCCAGCCGCAGGGCTACGGCGCTGACGCCCACCCGCAGGCCTACGGCACCGGCGCACCGTCGCAGGCCTACGGCACCGGCGCACAGCCCCCCGCGTACGGCAGCGGCAGCACGCCCGCGCAGCCTCCGGCGTACGGCGCCGAGGGCACGGGCGGCACGCAGTCGTCGTACCCCGGGCAGGGAGGCGGCACGGGCGGTGCCCCCGGCACCCCGCTGCCCCCGGCCGACGAAGGGGCCACCCAGTACATACCGCCGGTCCCGGCCGCCCCCACGGACGAGGCCACCCGTTACATACCGCCGGTCGCCGCCGCCCCGGCGGACGAGGGGGCCACGCAGTACCTGCCGCCGGTCCCCGCCGCGCCCGCCGACGAGGGCGCGACGCAGTACCTTCCGCCGGTCGGGCCCGGGGCGCTGCCGCCCGAGACGCCGGCCGAGTCCACGCACTTCCTGGGACGCGCGACGCAGGGCGGGCCCGGACCGATGCCGGAGCACGGTGCGGCGTCGGCCGGGAGACCCGGCCCGGGCGCGGGGCCCCGGCCCGGAGCCGGGCCGCTGCCGCCCGCCGCAGGGACCGACGCCGAGGCCACCCAGTACATCCCGCCCGTGACGGGCGGGCCCGGTGGGGCGCCGTACGGGAACCAGCGCACGCCCTCCGAGTTCGACAACCTCTTCCGCAGCGACCAGGGCGACGGGGGCCAGGCCGGCTCCACTCAGCAGCTGCCGCGGATTCAGCAGCCCCAGGGCGGCCACGACGGATACGCGCCCATGGCCTCGTACGCCCCGCCCGCCGGTCCGGACGGGCGGCGCGGGACGCGGGACGACGGTGGCGACGAACGCGGCCGCGGCGGGCGTACCGGCTCGCGCGTGCCGTTGATCGCGGCCATCGGCGTGGGTATCGCGGTCGTCGGCATCGGCGCCGGCGCGCTGCTGGCCGGCGGGGGCGGCGGTGATGACAAGGGTGACGACAAGACCGTGGCCGCCTCGGCGCCCGCGACGGACGCCTCCGGTTCCGCGGCCGCCGATCCGGCCGAGCAGCAGGCGACCGCACTGGACGCGCTGCTGGCCGACAGCGGCAGCAGCCGTACCAGCGTGATCAACGCTGTGGGCGACGTGAAGTCCTGCACCAACCTCGGCCAGGCGGCCACGGACCTGCGTGACGCGGCCAAGCAGCGCAACGACCTGGTGACCAAGCTGTCGGGGCTGTCCGTCGACAAGCTGCCGAACCACACGGAGCTGACGGCCGCCCTCACCAAGGCGTGGCAGGCGTCCGCGGCGGCCGACAACCACTACGCCGCCTGGGCCGACCAGGTCGCCGGCAACAAGAAGCTCTGCAAGAAGGGCCAGGCCCGCTCCACGGGCCAGACCCAGGCGGGCAACCGTGAGAGCGGCACGGCGAGCACGCAGAAGAAGACCGCCGCCGAACTGTGGAACGCGATCGCGAAGACGTACGGGCTGACCCAGCGCCAGCCGGTCCAGCTCTGAGACGGGCGGGCCCCGCCCCGCCCCCGGCCCCAGTCGGGGTCCGCGTCAGTCGAGGTCCGCGTCCAGCAGGGTCTTCGTCACGTCGACGAAGCCCTTCTCGGCCGCCACCAGCCTGCCCTGCCGGACGACCTGCAGGGTCACGGAGGTGTTGACCAGGCGCGGGAAGCCGACGGAGGCGAGCCGGTCCGAGTAGCGCCAGCGCAGTGGCGGCGTGAGCCCGCCCGTGGTCACCTTCAGCCCGTCGTTCAACGCCTTGCGCACGGTGGACGCGCTCACCTCGCCGTCCTCGAGCGACTCCACGGCCTGCCGGAACGCGGTGTACGCGATCCAGGTGGTCTGCACTCCGGCGTCCGCGGGATCGATGCGGTTGTCGGAGAAGGCCTGCTCCTTGATGACCTGCTTCATCTCATCCCACCGTTCGTCGGTGGCCACCGGGTACCAGCCGCTGATGTACGCGCCTTCGTACGGCCCCGACGCGCCGCCGGAGGCGTCGATGACCGTCTGGTCGACGCTGCCGAGCACGGTCGCGGTGCGCACGGTGGGATGGTCGGCGCGGGTGCGACGGAAGGAGTCCATGAAGGTGTCGTTGCGGTCCCCGAGGGCGGGCACCACACACCCCTCCTTCGCCGGGTCCCCGGCGGCGTGCTCCAGCGAGCGCTGGGACTGCGTGCCGTACTCCGTGGAGTCCTCCTTGGCCAGCAGGTCCTCCGCGGCCTCGTGCCGGCCCGCCCGCAGTCCGGAGTCCAGCAGGGCCGGCAGCTGGTCGCCCGCGATGGAGTCGGGGCGCACGAGCGAGACGGGGCCGCAGCGGCCCGCCAGCTCCTTGCCCAGGCCGGCCAGGAGCGCGGGCTGGCCCCCGTTGACCGGGTAGGACAGCGGGCTGGTGAACTCGCTGTTGGTGACGCCGTAGCCGCCGATGTACGGGACGCCGCCGCTCTCCAGCGCCGGGAAGAACGAGTTGGCGTACTGGCTGTAGGAGCCGACGACGGCGACCACGTTCTCCTTGACCGCGCGCCGGGCGCATTTCGCGGCCTCGACGCTGTCGTTGTGGTCGTTGCAGGTCAGGACCTTGAGCTTGCGGCCCTTGATGCCGCCGTGGGCGTTGACCCAGCGGGCGTAGGCGAGCGCGAAGGCGGGCATTCCGGGTTTGTTGGTCGCCTGGGTCTGTTCCGGCGCCCAGGTCATGACGGTGACGGGGGCGTCCCCGGCGCCCCCCGTGCCGCCGGGGACGACTCCGCAACCGGCGGCGAGCGACGCACACGCGGCCAGCGCGCCCACCGAGCGAACAGCGGCTCTGACGGGACGAGTGGAGTGGCCGAACAAGGGGAGGAAGGTGCTTCGCTTGCGTCGCCTGCCGGTCATGGAAACGCACGATTCCTGCACACCGCTAACCTGGGAGTGACCTCCGGTCAACGGTCGGTGACGCGGAGGTGAATTGCAGGGGGCGGTGACCCGTGGTCGAGGGGGAACGTACGATCGATGACCGTGCAAGGTGCGGACAACTCTTCCCGTCGCGGGCGTCGCTCATTCACCATGGGCGGCATGCCCCTCAACGACATGCCCTGGTGGCGCTGGCGCAGCAATGTGCGCTCGGCGCTGCACATGCTCTCCGATCCGGTGTTCCAGCGGGACGTCTGGCTGGCAGGCGTGGACGGGTACGGGGACGTCACCGACGCCGTGTACCGCCTCGTCGAGGACACCTGGCTGGACAACTGGTCCGCCGAGAAGTACGTCGGCACGATCTTCCGTGACTCGCAGGAGGCGGCGCTCGTCGACACCGCGGTGCTGCGGGTGCTGCGGATCATGCACCAGGTCGGCCCGGACGCGCCGGTCTCCGCCTATGTCGACCATCCCGCCTGGCCGGAGGCGGTGCGGGCGGCCCGCGACGCGCATGTGCGCATGGCCACGGCCGACGGGGAGGACGCGGACGTGCCGCCGCGAACCCTGGAGGTGCTGCGGATCATGACGCGGTCCGCCTAGGGCCTCTCGTTTGGATCATGCCGGGCTCGCGGGCCCCGGCACCGCGCCTCGCCGCGTTGTCGTCGGTCGGCAGGGCTCCGCCCTGCCGCCCTCCTCCGCCTTGCGATGCACGGCACCGGACCCCGCTCCCTGATCCGGCCTGATCCAAACGAAAGACCCTAGCGGTCTGCGTCTGGTGTCGGCGGCTCGGTCCGCGTGGCGGACGGGTTCCGGTGGGGTCCATGGGATATGGGACCCTTTCCTGCATGAACGAGCAGTCCACCCGAGCCGCGGCCCCGGCCGACCAGTACGTCCTCACCCTCTCCTGCCCGGACAAGCAGGGCATCGTGCACGCCGTGTCGAGCTACCTCTTCATGACCGGCTGCAACATCGAGGACAGCCAGCAGTTCGGCGACCACGACACGGGCCTGTTCTTCATGCGCGTCCACTTCTCGGCGGAGTCGCCGGTGACGGTGGACAAGCTGCGCGCCAGCTTCGCGGCGATCGGTGACTCTTTCCACATGGAGTGGCAGATCAACCGGGCCGACGAGAAGATGCGCATCGTGCTGATGGTCAGCAAGTTCGGGCACTGCCTGAACGACCTGCTGTTCCGGGCGCGGATCGGGGCGCTGCCGGTGGAGATCGCCGCGGTGGTGTCCAACCACACGGACTTCGCCGAGCTGGTGGGTTCGTACAACATTCCCTTCCACCACATCCCGGTGACGAAGGACACCAAGGCGCAGGCCGAGGCGCAGCTGCTGGAGCTGGTGCGGGCGGAGAACGTCGAGCTGGTGGTGCTGGCGCGGTACATGCAGGTGCTCTCCGACGACCTGTGCAAGCAGCTCAACGGGCGGATCATCAACATCCACCACTCGTTCCTGCCGAGCTTCAAGGGTGCGAAGCCGTACCACCAGGCACACGCGCGTGGGGTGAAGCTGATCGGGGCCACCGCGCACTATGTGACCGCGGATCTCGACGAGGGGCCGATCATCGAGCAGGAGGTCGAGCGGGTGGGGCACGACGTCACGCCGGACCAGCTGGTCGCGATCGGGCGGGACGTGGAGTGCCAGGCGCTGGCGCGGGCGGTGAAGTGGCATGCGGAGCGGCGCATTCTGCTGAACGGACGCCGGACGGTTGTGTTCGCCTAGTGCCGCATCAGGCAACGTTCGCCCTGTTCACGACCTCGCGGAGGCGTTCGTCGGCGGCGTGCTTGTTTCACCAGATGATGTAGCGACGGATCATGCTGCCCTGCTCAAGTTGTCGAGCACGATCGCGATGTGGATCTCAGGCGGGTAGAGGCTGCGCAGGTAACGCAGAACTCCAGGAACCTGGTCCGCTTCTTCTTCGGCTTGATGTGGCCCCGTAGAGCTTGCCCTTGGCCAGGTCGTAGGCGGCGAGCAGGTGCCGGACCCCGTGCGGGCGGGTGTAGGTCGCCCGCCGGCGGGGCCTCGGTTCCCGGGCGGGGTCCTTGTGGCGGCCGCCGCGTTCGGTCCACTGCCGACCGGGGTGGGGCTGGAGCTTGAGCGGCCCGAACTCGTCCATGCAGAAGATGACTTCGGGCTCGCCTTCCTCGGGTATGACCTCACCGTCGGCGATCGCGCAGAGGTGTTCGACCTGGGCCTTCTTGGCCGCGTAGTCGTGTGAGGTCTTCCAGGTCCCTATGCATTGAAATCAGACGCCTTCCTCGCGGAGCAGGGCCCGAAGGCCCTCGTGGCTGATGTCGTCGAACGCCCCCTCGGCTACCAGGAAGTCGCCCAGCTCGGCTGGGCTCCAGGTCGAGAACGGCAGGCCGTGCTCGGCCGGCTTGGATCTGGCGATCTTCTTGATCTCCCGGCCGGTCCGGGCGAACAGAGTCTGGTCCATGGAAGATTCAACGGAGGCGAGACGGGTCCGGCGGACACGGTGGGAATGACATTCCGCTCGGCCCGGACCAGGTCGCGGTGAGCATCCGCCAACGCCGCGCGGGTGTGTCGAGGAGACCGCCGTCGCGCCCGCCGGCCGGCCGGGAGAGGGTGACGCTCGCCGCGGGCGTGGAGGTGCTGCCGGTGATCACCCAGTGCTGGCAGATATATTTCGTAGCTCGATATATGCTCGATGCATGACCCGACAGAATCCGCCCTTGACGGAACCGCAGTACTTCATCCTTGCTGCACTCATGGATGGTCCGTTGCACGGTTACGGCATCATCAAGGCTGCCGAGCAGGCCACCGACGGGCGACTCCGGATCGCTGTCGGCACTCTCTACGGCGCGCTGGAGCGGATGGAGCGGGCCGGGCTGGTGGCCGCCGGCCATGAGGAGATCGTGGACGGGCGGGCGCGGCGCTACTACCGGCTCACCGAGGACGGCACCGAGGCGCTCGGCCGGGAGGCGCTGCGGATGCAGCAGGCGGCGGCCGTCGTCATCGGACGCTCGCGGGATGCCGGAGCGGCCCCGGCATGAATCGTCTGCTGCTTGCGGTCTATCCCGAGCCCTACCGTTCCCGGCAGGGAGAGGAGGTGCTGGCCTGCCTGTCCGAGGCGTATCCCGGCCGCTCCTGGCCCCCGCCGCGGGAAGTTGCCGCCCTGGTGCGCGCCGGGGTGCAGGCCCGCGCCCGTGCCGTCGTCGACGACACGGCCCGGCCGTGGTGGCTGGACGGCATCCATCTGGCCGCCCTGGCCCTCGCCGCGCTGGCGCTGGTTCCGTACTTGCAGGATGTGTGGCACTGGGCACTGCGCATCGACCCCGGACAGCACGCCATCGCCTTCCGCTTCTCCGGCTGGTACCCGTGGGCCGAAGGTCCCACGCGGATACGGCTGCTGCCCTACGGGCTGCTCCCGCTGGGCTGCCTGATCGCTCTGCTGCGTGGCAGACCGTGGATCGCGCTGCCGGCCGCGGCAGCCATGATCTGGGCCGGCGCCACGTCCCACGGCCGCACCCTCTTCGGTGACGAGGGCAAGGCGGGCCTGGGCTACTACGGTCTTGGCGCCCCGATAACGGCCCGTGACCTGGTGCTCTCGGGGGCGCTGTGCGCCGCGTGCGCGGTGCTGGCGCTCTGCCGTCCCAGCCGTCTGCGACGCCGCTCGTACCGCTGGCTGGCCCCCGTCGTGCTCGCCATGTTCGTGGCCGGGGGCCTGCACATCATCTCCGTCAGTCCGGCTTTCCAGCGCGGTTTGTTCGTCCTCGAGGTCACCGCGCTGCTCGGCGCGTGGGCGGCGACGGCCGCCACCGGCGACCACCGGTGGCTGATCCCCGTCGCGGCGGTCGCGATCGTCCGCACGCAGGCGATCGTCGTCCGTCCGGACGCGTTCATGCAGTCCTTTCCGGACCTGGTCGTCCTCATCCTGCTGATCGCACCCCTCCCCGCCCTGGCGATCGCCGCCCAGCGCCGACAGGGGCAGGCACTCGCCGAATAGGAGCGGACCCTGGTGGGCCGGCCGAGCCCGGCGGCCCACGTCGTGCCGCAAGACGTGCGTGACCGAACTCTCCCCAACGGAAGAAACAGAGCGATGACTCAGCACGATTCTCCGTCCCTGCCCGCGCACCGTCCGGGGGCCTCAAGGCAGGCCCCCGAGGCCCCCGACGACCCCAGCCCGTCGCGTACGACACGGCCGTGGATGCCGGCCCTGCTGTACACCCTGGGGTTCCTGACGGTCTACCTGCTCGCCATCTGCACCCCGTGGGGGCAACGAGCTGAGAACGCCCTGTTTGGCCTCGGTATACAGGGCGGCGAAGAAGCATGGATCTACCCCCTGTCAGGATCGACCTACGGCTCGACACCCCTGCCGCCGATGGAATTGACCGCCAAGCCCACCCTGATGGTCGGTCTGGCCGTCATCGTGGTCCTCACCCTGGTGCGGCGGTGCTGGCGGCAGGGGTGCGCGGCGCTCGGGGTCGTCATTCTCGCGACCGGAGGCAAGGAGGTGTTCAAATCGACCATGCCCCGCCCCGATCTGGTGGGCGCGCCCGAAAGTCTCCTTGATCAGGGCTTTCCCAGCGGGCACACGGCCATCCCCGCCGCGCTGACCCTCGCCACCGTCCTCGTGGTTTCCCCCCGCATCCGCCCCTACGTCGCCACGGCCGGTGTGCTGTGGCTCGCCTGCATCGCCGCCGCCAGCGCGACCATGGGCGGCCACCGGCCCAGCGAAGTGCTGGGAGCCACACTGTTGGCCTGTGCCTGTTACGGCCTCGCAACCTGGCTGCTGCCGCCAGCCGCCGCGCCAGGCGCCACGTGGAGCCCCCGTGCGCTGCCCGTCATCACTCTGACGCTGGCCTTGGCCGTCGCCCTCGTTTCCGGCGCACGGAACGACACCCTCACAAGGTCACTAACCTCCGCGGCGGCGGCCTTCATATGTGCGGCCCTGGTCTGGTACGCCGCAGTCGGGCGGCCCGCACGCGCCGCACGCCGCACACGCCCCGCGCTGGGCTGACCACCCGGCCGGCTCCGGGCGGGAACCGGCGCATCCTGGCAAAGCGGCGGTCCGACGCCACCGCCCAGTCGTCGAAGCCGTCGACGCCCGAGCGGAGATGCGCTCCCGCCCGGCGTGTCCTCCCGTAGTCCGGTCAACAGGCCGGTGTCGCCCGGCGCGGCAACCGGACGGCGGACGCAGTTCCTGGAGTTCTGCCGCTACCTGCGCACCCTCTACCCGGACAAGGTCCGTATCGCGATCGTCTGCGACAACTTCTCCCCGCACCTGACCACGAACAAGTGCCAGCGGGTCGGCACCTGGGCCGCGGCGAACAACGTCGAGATCGCCTACACCCCGACGAACTCCTCCTGGCTCAACCGCATCGAGGCCCAGTTCACCGCCCTGCGCTACTTCACCCTCGACGGCACCGACCACGCCACCCACAAAGAGCAGGGCAGCATGATCCGCCGCTACATCATCTGGCGAAACCGCCATGCCGACGACCGGCACCTACGCGCCGTCGTCGACAGGGCGAACGTTGCCTGATGCGGCACCAGCAGACGGTTGTGTTCGCCTAGGGCCCGACGTTTTTCAGGGGCGCGGGGAACTGCGCGACCTGCCACCACTCACCCGCACCCGCCCGCGAAGCAGCAACCCAGCCCTACATCCGGCTCAACGACGCCGCCGCGAACAGCACGTCCTTGATGGCCTCGCGGTCACCGACCTGACCAGCCGCAGCCTCCGCAGGAGATACATGTCCCGCGGCCAACCGGCAGAACTCCCCTCCGTCCAGGGCGATATGGGCCACCTCGTGCTCGGCGGAGCCCACCGCGGCGGGGGAGTCCAGCGGGATCAGCCACTCGCCGCCGCCCAACCCCTCGATCTCCAGCCGCAGGCTGCGTCCCGGCTCGCCCGCCGGGACGAGGTGGCGGTGGCGGGGAGGCGTGGCCAGGCCGGCCTGACGGCGGGCCGCGAGCGCGTTCGGCAGCACCCGCGCCGCCAGGCCGATCATGCGGTGCAGATGGCGCGGGGACGGCGGTGCGTACGGGTAGTCGACCGCCTCCGCGATGTCCTCGGCGTGCACCCAGCACTCGAACGCCCGGTCCAGCAGGGCGTCGCGCAGGTGCAGCTCGAAGTCGCCGTACGACACGACGCGCTCGCCCGAGCCGCCGGTGAACGACACCGTGCGGACGATGTCGTGGCCCTGTTCCCGCCACGGTGTCCGTACCTTGCGGGTGGGCGGGAAGTGCGAGGCACGCCAGTACGCCTCGGTGCGGGCGGCGGGCGTGGTGGCCTTGCCGGCGGCGGCGTCGCCGAGGGGGTCGTCGAGGCCGAGCGCGAGCGCGACGAGCCCGTCGACGGCGAGCAGGTGCGCGATGACCCCGGCGACGGTCGTACGACGGCTCGTCGCGGCGTCGCGCTCGAACCAGCGCAGGCGTACGGGAGCATGCCACTCGGCGTCGCCGAAGTCCTGGAGCAGGGCGTCGAGGCGGGCGGTCTCGGCGTCGTACGAGGCGGCCCAGTCCGGTACCGGGATGCGCGGCGGGCGGCGGTCGAGGCAGCCCGCGAGGACGCGGGTGCGCAGGCCGGGGTCGAGGTCGAGGCTCTCCGGGCGCTGCAACAGGCCGACCGCCTCACGCAGTCGCCGCGCCTCGTCCGCGCAGGCCCCGCAGTCGCCGAGGTGTTCCTCGACCGCCGCCGTCTCCTCCGCCGAACACGCCGCAAGCGCCCACGCCCCGAGCAACGCCTTCAACACCCGATGCTCCAGCACCGGCGCCTCCACCGCCCCCAACCCGGGCAACACCAACCCACTGTCCTCGACGGACACACGAGGCATCGGTATACGCGGAGGCTCGGCGGGATCACCCGAACCGCCACTCGGGCTCCCTGCCCCACCGGTCCCGTCTGACCCACCGGTCCCATCGGTCCCGTCAGGCCCCTCGCTCCCGCCAGACCTGCCAGACCCGCCAGACCCGCCAGACCCACCAGTCCCGCCAGACCCGGTCCCGTCAGGTTCACCGGTCCGAGCAGTCCCCTCAGGCCCACCGGTCCCGCTGACCCCGCCAGTGCCGCCAGTGCCGCCAGTCCCGCCAGACCCGGTCCCGTCAGGTTCACCGGTCCGAACAGTCCCCTCAGGCCCACCGGTCCCCTTAGCCCCACTGGTGCCGCCCGAGCCGTCGAGGGTGTCCGGTGCGCCCCAGTCGCTCGGGTCCTGCGCGCCGGAGCTGTCGGTCGAGTCATCCGCCATGTTCTGCCCTTGCGTCGCCGTTCCCGGAGCACCCGCGAGCCCGGAGGCGCTGTGCGCGGCCGTACGCTCCCGTCCCTGCTGCGCCGCACGCTCCGCGTCGTCGAACCCCCCGGCCCCCCTCACGCCGCACCCCCGTACCCCGGCGGTGCTCCCGGCGTGTCGGTGTCGTGGGCGGTGGAGAGGAGTTGGAGGCCGAGGCGGAGGCGGCGGCGGGCCTCGTCCTCGGTGACACCGAGGTCGACCGCGGTCTGGCGATAGTCGCGGCGCTGGAAGTAGGCGAGTTCGAGGGCGGCGCGGAGTGGGGTCGGCATGGCGTGGACGATGTAGTCGGCGCGGGCGGCGACCGAGGCGTGCCGGACCTTGTTCTCCAGGTCCTCGGCGTCGTCGGCGGAGCCTTCGCCGCCCTGGGTGAGAGCCTCCGTCTCCGTCGCGCGCAGCCGCTGTACGGCGAGACGGTGGGTGAGCGTGGCGACCCAGGTACGCAGGGGGCCCTTCTTCGGGTCGTAGGCGTCCGGGTTCTCCCAGACGTGGGTGAAGACCTCGCGGGTGATGCGGTCGGCCGCCCGTTCGTCCTCGAGCACGCGGTGGGCGAGGCCGTGCACGAGCGACGCGAACCGGTCGTACAGCTCACCGAGGGCGGCAGCCTCCCCGCGGGCGAGCCGCTGCTGCATCCTGCGGTCCCAGCGGGGCGGTGCGTCCTGCGTCGCCATGCGGCCCCCTCACCCCTGTGCTCGTGCGGCCCTGCCGGTCCGTCCCTGCCCAGCCTGCGTCCAACGTCACCTTGAATGTAGTCGGCATGGCCAAGCGCGCACGCCCCTTTGTGGCAATGTGCGCCCCCCGACCCGTCCCAGGTGGTAGGGGGGCCCGGGGTGCGCCGGGCGGACTTCCGGGCGCGTCTACCCCCGATCGCCTCTGTCAAGCCTGATCGAACAGGATCGAATACGACTGAAACAAGCCTCTTTTGTTCGATTACCGTTTCTGACGTCGTGTTTCAGGGAACCGCCGCTGGGCAGCCGCGCTGCAAGGAAGCGTAGGGACGGCTTCCGCTTCCGGTTTTCCGGGATTCTCCAGCGAGTGAAGGGCGTCGGTGGTGGCGTTCAAAGTGACCGACGTTGAGCAGGCCGGATGGGCCGTGCTCCACGTCTCCGGTGAAATGGACCTGGTGACATCGCCGGTGCTGCGTCAACGAGTGCACGACGTGGTGGCCGAGGGCCGCCACAGCCTCGTCCTCGACCTCTCCGAGGTGCAGTTCTGCGACTCCAGCGGTGTCGGCGTGCTGATCGCCTCCCGCCGCCTCATCCGCTCGTGCCAGGGCACGCTGCGCCTGATCCTGCCGGCGCAGGGGGCGGTCGACGGCTCGCACGTCAACCGGGTCCTCGGAGCACTCGGCGTGCGACGCCTGTTCGACGTGTACGCCGACGTCGACGGCGCCCTGGAGGAGGAGGCCGGCCCGCTGTCGGCGTGAGACGCCTGAGAGACCGGATCGTCACCGGGCCCGCGACTGCCACACCGTTGTCGCAGAATTTCCCCGGTCTTGGTACAAGCGTCGATTTCCCGCGCCCCGACGGCCCACCACGTCGTACGCTCCGTGCCAGATACACCCTCACGTGACGTAAGGCGGCCCGAAAAGACATGGTCAGCAGCGAGTACGAGCGCAGGATCGCCGACCGGTTCGCCACCTTCGACCAGGACGGCAACGGCTACATCGACCGCGAGGACTTCAACGTGGCGGCCAAGGCGCTGCTCGTGGAGTTCGGCACCGCGGCCCGCTCCGACAAGGGGCAGGCGCTGTACGCCGGAGCGGAGGCGTTCTGGCAGGGCATGGCCGGCATAGCGGACCGGGACGGCGACCAGCGCATCACCCGGGACGAGTTCCTCAACGGCGCGCTCAAGCGCCTGCGCGACAACCCCGAGCGGTTCGCCGAGATCGCCCGACCCTTCCTGCACGCGGCCCTCGACATCGCCGACACCGACGGCGACGGAGCGGCCACCATCGACGACACCGCCCGCGTGCTTGCCCTCCTGGGCGTGCCGGAGGACGCGGCCCGCGCGGCGGCCGCCGCACTCGACGCGGACGGCGACGGCAAGGTCGGCGAGGCCGAGATCGTGCCCGCGTTCGCCCGCTACTTCACCGTCCCTGAGTAGCGGTCCCCGCGTAGCGTTCGCGCAGCTTGTACTTGAGCACCTTGCGCAAGGTCTCGTTGCGGGGAAGGGCGTCCACCACCTCGAGCTGCTCCGGCAGCTTGTGCACCGACAGCCCTTCCTCGCGCAGATACGACGTGACCGCCGCCAGGGTCAACTCCTCGGCCCCCGGCGGCTGCTCCACCACCGCGCACACCCGCTCCCCGCGCTCCGCGTCCGGCAGCCCGATCACGGCCACGTCCCCGACGGCCGGGTGCGCGTGCAGAAGGTTCTCGATCTCCTTCGCCGAGACGTTCTCGCCCTTGCGGATGATCACGTCCTTCAGGCGCCCCGTCAGCACCAGATGTCCGCTGTCGGTGAGGTGTCCGAGGTCGCCCGTGCGCAGGAACCCGTCCTCGTCGAAGGCCTCCGCCGTCTGCGCCGGATCGAGATAGCCCCGGCAGACGGCCTCCCCGCGCAGCCGCACCTCCCCGTCGACGATCCGTATCCTCATCCCGTCCGGCGGCCGCCCCTCCGTCGTCGCCAGGTTCTCCGCGGTGTCGTCCGGCGACCCCATCGTGATCATCGGCACCTCGGTCATGCCGTATCCGTGGGTGAGCCGTACCCCCATCTCCCTGATCACGGCGTGATAGAGCTCCGGGGGCTTCGGCGCCCCGCCGCCGGCGAGCAGCCGCAGCGTCGGGATCACCTTCCGGTCGGGCCGCTTGCGCTGTTCGGCGAGGAACATCGAGTAGAACGCCGTGGACCCGCCCGCCATCGTCACCCCGTGCCTGCGGTATCCCTCCAGCGCGTCCGGCAGCGCGAACTGCTCGAACATCACCGCGGGGAAGCCGTAGAGCAGCAGCATCACCGTGTAGTCGGGGCCGCCTATGTGGGCGTACGGGAAGGCGATCGAGCCGACGTCGGTGGCCGTCGGGCGCAGCGCGTGGGCGAGGCAGGAGCCGCCCGCGATGAGGGAACGGTCCGTGTGGAGCACGCCCTTGGGGTCGGAGGTCGTGCCCGAGGTCCAGTAGATCCAGCGGACGGAGGTGCCGTCGGCCGGCGCGGGCGGCAGTACGGACGGATCGCCCTCGGGCAGCTCGTCGTACGCCTCGAAGATCCCCTTCGCGCCCAGTCGCCGGGCCATCTCCGTGTGGTCGAAGCCCCGCCACACGCCCGGCACCGCGAAGAACTCCGCCTTCGACTCCCGCAGCGCGAAGCCGACCTCCCGGTCCCGGTAGAAGGGGATGACCGGGGTCTGTACGGCGCCCAGGCGTGCCAGGGCGAAGGACAGGACTGCCGTTTCGAGGCGGGTGGGGAGTTGCCAGGCGACCACCGTGCCGGGGCGTACGCCCATGTCGTACAGCCCGGCCGCGACCCGCTCGGCCCGCGCGCGCAGTGCGCCGAAGGTGAGTGTGCGGTCGTCCTGGAGGAAGAGCGCGCGATCGGGGGTGAGGCGGGCGCGACGGTCGAGCAGGTCCCACAGCGTGCGGGAGGAACTCAGGGCGTGCGGGGTCTCGTTCACGGATGCCCCCTCCTTGGCTGACAGCCTTGGCTGACGGATCGTCAGATGCGATGCTATCTGACGCCCCATCAGATAAGTACCGTCCGGCGGAGGGGACCCATGGCCGAACTGCCCCGCATCATCAGCGTCGACGACCACGTCATCGAGCCCGCGCACCTCTTCGAGACCTGGCTGCCGCAGAAGTACCGCGACCGCGGCCCGAAGCCCCTCACCGCAGGCATCGGGGACCTCGCCTACGTCGGCGGCAAGTACCGGATCACAATGGATCCGGACGGCCCGCCCACCGACTGGTGGATCTACGAGGACCTGCAGTTCCCGTACAAGCGCAACATCGCCGCCGTCGGCTTCGACCGCGACGAGATGACCCTGGAGGGCATCACCCGCGCGGAGATGCGGCGCGGCTGCTGGGACCCCGTCGAGCGGCTCAAGGACATGGACCTCAACCACGTCGAGGCCAGCCTCTGCTTCCCGACCTTCCCCCGCTTCTGCGGGCAGACCTTCGCCGAGGCGCAGGACAAAGAGGTGGCGGTCGCGTGTGTGCGCGCCTACAACGACTGGATGGTGGAGGAGTGGTGCGGCGACAGCGGCGGGCGGCTCATCCCGCTGTGCCTGATCCCGCTGTGGGACATCGACCTCGCCGTCACGGAGATCCACCGCAACGCCGCCCGCGGGGTGCGCGCGGTGACGTTCTCCGAGATCCCCACCCACCTCGGTCTGCCGTCGATCCACTCCGGTTACTGGGACCCGTTCTTCGCGGCCTGCCAGGAGACCGGGACGGTCGTCAACATGCACATCGGCAGCAGCTCCCAGATGCCCGCCGCCTCCCCGGACGCCCCGCCCGCCGTCCAGGCCTCGCTCAGCTTCAACAACGCGATGGCCTCGATGATGGACTTCCTGTTCAGCGGGGTACTGGTGAAGTTCCCCCGGCTGAAACTCGCGTACTCCGAGGGTCAGATGGGCTGGATCCCGTACGCCCTCGAACGCGCCGACGACGTCTGGGAGGAGCACCGGGCCTGGGGCGGGGTGCGTGACACGATTCCCGAGCCGCCGTCGACGTACTACTACCGGCAGATCTTCTGCTGCTTCTTCCGCGACAAGCACGGGATCGCCTCGCTGGACGTCGTCGGACGCGACAACGCCACCTTCGAGACGGACTACCCGCACGTCGACTCGACCTTCCCGAACACCAGGGAAGTCGCCCTCGATCATGTGAAGGGCCTCGACGACGAGACGGTCCACAAGCTGATGCGGGGCAACGCGATCCGCATGCTGGACCTGGACCTCGACACGTGATGGACCTCTCCTGCACGCCCGAGGAGGAGGAGTTCCGGGCCCGGCTGCGGGAATGGCTCGCCAAAGTGCTCCCCACCCTGCCACCCAAGCCGGACCCCGCCGACTGGCCGGGCCGCCGCGCCTACGACCTCGGCTGGCAGCGGATGCTGTACGACGCCGGGTACGCCGACGTTCACTGGGGCGGATCACCGAGCGTTCGCCTGATCTTCCTGGAGGAGACCGAGAAGGCGGGCGCGCCCTATGTCGGCGCCAACTTCGTCGGGCTGCTGCACGCGGGGCCCACCATCGCAGCCGAGGGGACGCCCGAGCAGCGGGCGCGGTGGCTGCCGCCCGTCCTGCGCGGCGAGGAGGTCTGGTGCCAGGGCTTCAGCGAACCGGGCGCCGGGTCCGACCTCGCGGCACTGCGCACGCGCGCGCGGCGCGACGGCGACCACTACGTCGTCAGCGGCTCCAAGATCTGGACCTCCCACGCCGAGGTCGCCGACTGGTGCGAGCTGCTGGTGCGCACCGACCCCGACGCGCCCAAGCACCGGGGCATCACCTGGCTGGCGATGCGCATGGACACGCCGGGCGTCACCGTACGGCCGCTGCGCACCCTTGCCGGGTCCGCCGAGTTCGCGGAGGTGTTCCTGGACGAGGTGCGGGTGCCGGTCGCGGGCCGGGTGGGCGAGGAGAACGACGGCTGGCGGGTCACGATGGTGACGCTGTCCTTCGAGCGCGGCACGGCCTTCGTCGGCGAGGTGGTCGCCTGTCGGCGCGTCCTCGGCGAACTCGCCCGGGAAGCGCGGAGGAGCGGCCGCTGGGACGATCCCGCGCTCCGGCGGCGCCTCGGCCGGCTGAACGCCGAGTTCCGCGCGCTGTGGCGGCTGACCCAGTGGAACGTGAGCGAGGCGGAGGCGTCGGGCGGGGTGCCCGGCGTAGGGGGGTCGGTTTTCAAACTGAGGTACTCACACGCGCGTCAGGAGCTGTACGACGCCGCCGCGGACGTCCTGGGCGACGCCGCGCTCGACCTGGACCAGCCCTGGACGCTCGACCGGCTCTCCTCGCTGTCGTACACCATCGCGGCCGGCACCTCGCAGATTCAGCACAACATCGTGGCCGAGCGGATCCTGGGCCTGCCGAAAGGGCGCTGACGTGCGTTTTCAACTGACCGAGGAACAGCGGGCCTTGCGGGCGGGAATGCGGGAACTGCTGGCGCGGCGCTTCGACGCCGAGGCCCTGCGCGCCGCCGTGGAGCGCCCGGGGCTCGACCGAGCGCTGTGGCGGGAGTTGGGCGAAGCCGGGTTCTTCGCGCTGCGGCTGCCCGAGGCGGACGGCGGCGTCGGGGCGGGGCTGCCCGAGGCCGTGTTGGCGTTCGAGGAGGCGGGCCGCGCGCTGCTGCCGGGCCCGCTGGTGGCCACCCATCTCGCGGCGGGGAGGGTGCCGGGGGCGACCACCGGAGAGACGGTCGTGACGGCCGTGGACGGCGGGCTGGTGGAGTGGCGGGCGGAGGCGGACGTGGTGGAGGGCGCGGCGCGCGGGGGAGCCGAGGAGGCGTGGGATGCCTCCGGTGCCGTACCGGTGCGGTCGGTGGATCCTCTGACGCCGCTGCACCGCGTCGACGGCTGTGTGCGGCCCACTGATCCCGTCGCGGTACTCCTCACCGCCGCCGAACAACTCGGCACGGCCACGCGCGTGTGCGAGCTGGCCGTGCAACACGCCCGGACGCGTGAGCAGTTCGGGCGGCCGATCGGGGCCTTCCAGGCGGTCGCGCATCTGTGCGCACAGCTCCTCGTGCGGGCCGAGACGGCCCGTGCGGCCGTGTACGCGGCCGCGGTCACCGCCGACCCGGCCGACATCGCCGCCGCCCGGCTGCTGGCCGACGAGGCCGCCGTACGCGGTGCTCGCGACTGCCTTCAGGTGCACGGAGGCATGGGCTTCACCTGGGAGTCGGAGGTGCATCTGCATATGAAGCGGGCATGGGTACGGACGCGACGTGCGGGGACGACCACGGAGAGTGAGGAGCTGCTCGCCGCCGACCTGTTGGCGGACGTGGACTGACGGGCCGCTGACCTGCGCTGTCGCGCGCCTGGCGGCCGTTGCGCGCGCAGGTGTCACAGATTGTGGCAAAAAATGACTACGGAGCGTTGATATCGGCTTGTGTCCTCGGCGTGACTCGTCACGGCCCGGAGTCGGCGTACCCCTCGGGTACCTTGTGTGGGATGCGAGCGGTGCCGAGCACGATCCTTGCCGGTGTGGCCCCTGGGGCGGCGCCGGATCCGACGGTGCGCGCCGCTGCTCGCAGGGCGGATGCGGTGGTGGCCCCCGCCTGTTCGACTCCCTGCGGCGAGCGTCGCACAGTATGCCGCACGGGTACTCCTTCGCGCTGGAATATGCCCGAAGCGCTTGTTGAGGTGACTGTACGTCAATCAAGCTGTCCCGTAAGGGATTTACGTTCCGTGACTTCGGCCGTGACTCCGGTACTGGCCGTTGTTCTGGTCATGCAAAAAATGGTTACGATCGTGGCCCTCGTCGTAGCCCTCGTCATGGCGCTCGTCGTGGCGCTCGCGTGCCGCGAGGTCATGTGTCCGCCGGTTCGGATGGTGTGAGCGGTGCAGGTGCTTCAAGTGCAGCTGGAGATCCGGCCCGACCCCGCGGAGGTGGGGCGCGCCCGGAGATGGGCCCGGTCGCGGCTCGCGGGGTCCGGGATAGAGGCCGACGAGCCACTCGCCGAGACCCTTGTCCTGCTGGTCTCGGAGCTGGTCACCAACGCCGTGGTGCACACCGGCCGTCCGGCCGTGCTCCGGCTCTCCCTGCCCGGTTCCGACGCGGGGGACGAGTCGACCACCGTGCGCCTGGAGGTGGCCGACAGCAGCGGCCGGGCCCCGGCGCCGCGGTGCGCGGACGACGACGCCACCGGCGGCCGCGGCCTCGCCCTCGTCGACGGCCTCGCCGACCGCTGGGGCTGGGCCCGCGAAGGCGCCGGCAAGCGCATCTGGTGCGAACTCGACCGCTGCGCACAGCCCCGGCAGGCCGCGGCCGGCTGTGGGGTCGCCGGTGTGTCGGCGTACGAGGAACTGGCGTACGAGGCGTTGTTCACGGGGGGCCTGACCACTGCGCGGGGGCTTGACCCCGTTGGTGGCGGTCGACGTGACGGGCGCACGACGTGACGGGCGCACAGGGTGCGAGTGCGCGGTAGGTGTCGTCGGTTCGGTGCACGGGGGCAGAGAGCGCTGTCGCGGCAAGTCGGGCGGGGCATCCGTGCGCCCGGATGTGCTTCCGTGCGCGCCCACGACAAACGGGGGCAAAAACAACAGGGGTGTTGACGCCTCGTGTCCGCCTGATCACGCTTGAGGTTCAGCGACTCGCCGCGAGGGGACGGCAAGGGCTCGGTGACGGAAGCCCTTGTCGAGTGCGGGTCGTCGGGTTCGGCGTCGGCTTCCTCAGGGCCTAGGGGGGCCGATGGGGGCACCTCCCGCTCGAGCGCGGTCGAGAGAGGGGGAGGGCACGCCGGAGCCGGATGGCGGCGCGCGGTGCCGTGCTCGGGGCGGGCACGGCGCGCCGCCGGCCGGAGGCGGGTCCCGGGGTCAGGGGTGCCCCCGGGACCCGCGGTTCACAGGATGGCGACCGGTGCCACGGGAGTGCCGGTCGCGCCGACGAACGGCTCGGGCATCGCCGCCAGCAGGAACGCATGGCGGTTCGCTTCTCCACAGGCTGTGGACAACTCTTCGAGATTCCAGTTCTGGCCCTGTGGCATCCCCATCTCCACCAGATCGAGCGCGTGGACGGGCAGCCACAGGTCGTCGATCTCGGGCGGAAAGATCTCGAATGTCATCGTGTCATTGGCGACCGCGGCCACATCGCGCGCGTGGAACCACTCCGGCGTACGGATCGACAGCCCGGGCGACGGGTAGGCGTACGCCTCCCTCTCACCGGCGAGACAGACCTGCATCTGCCCGGTCCGTACGAGCACGATGTCGCCGGAGCGCACACGCGTACCGGCGAGCTCCTCCGCGGCCTCCAGGTCCTCCGGGGTGACGGCGTGCCCACCGGGCAACCGGTCGACGCCCCGCGCGCGTGCCACGTCGAGGAGGACGCCGCGCGAGACGATGTGCCGCGCCTTGTCGATACCGCTGAACTCGGCGCCGCCGTGCGGGGTGATGGTGCTCGCCGGGCGTCCGTTGTAGAGCCGGCCCGAGTGCGAGACATGGGTGAGCGCGTCCCAGTGGGTGCCGGCCTGCAGCCCCATCGTCACGGCGTCGTCGCTGCACGCCACCGTCCCGGGACCGAAGATCTCCTGGTTGATCTGCACCATGGCGTGCAGGGGGTTCACCCGCCCCGGGATCATCCCCGTCTGCAGGCCGTCCTGCTTCAGTGGCAGCGCGAGAGGCACGCGGCGCCCGCTGCGGACGGTCTCCGCGGCCCGGCGTACGACCTCGTCGGTGATCAGGTTGAGCGTGCCGATCTCGTCGTCGGCCCCCCAACGGCCCCAGTTGTTGACGCGCTTGGCGATGTCGTGGAACTCGGCCGGCAGTGACATCCGGTGCCTCCCCGGGGCTTGTCCTGGCCCGTCTGACGCGACATAAAATCTAACGGACCGTCAGAAACCGCGGGAAGGGGCCGGGCGTGGGGAACTTCTTGGCAGGCAAGGTCGTCGCCGTGACGGGCGCGGGACGGGGCATCGGCCGGGCGGTCGCGCTGGCGGCGGCGGGGGAGGGAGCGCGGGTCGTCGTCAATGACTACGGGGTGTCGGTGGACGGCGCCTCGCCCAGCAGCGAGATCGCCGAGGCCGTCGTCAAGGAGATCGAGGCGGCGGGCGGGGAGGCTGTCGCCGTCGCTGATGATGTCTCCACGATGGCGGGCGGACAGCGGGTGGTGGACGTCGCGCTGTCGTCGTACGGACGGCTCGACGGGGTGGTGTGCGTCGCCGGGATCCTGCGTGAGCGGATGCTGTTCAACATGTCCGAGGAGGAGTGGGACCCCGTGGTCGCCACGCATCTCAAGGGCACGTTCACCGTCTTCCGGGCGGCGTCCGCGGTGATGCGCCAGCAGCGTGGCGGCACCTTGATCGGCTTCACCAGCGGCAACCATCAGGGGTCGGTGTCCCAGGCCAACTACAGCGCGGCGAAGGGCGGGATCATCTCGCTCGTACGGAGCGCCGCGCTGGGGCTGCACAAGTACGGCGTGACCGCGAACGCGGTTGCGCCGGTGGCACGTACGCGGATGTCGGCCGGTGTTCCGATGGAGCTCGCGGAGATCGGGGAGCCGGAGGACGTCGCCGCGTTGGTGGTGTACCTGCTGTCCGATCGGGCTCGGGAGGAGGGGATCACCGGGCAGGTGTACACGGTCGCGGGGCCGAAGATCGCGGTGTGGGCCCAGCCGAGGGAACTGCGTTCGGCTCATGCGGAGGGTTCCTGGACGCCGGAGCGGATCGCTGAGGTGCTGCCGGGGACGGTGGGGGTGGATCCGATGCCGATGTTGCAGCGGTTGGAGGAGATGCGGCGCGCTGCGCGGGAGGGGGCGCGGCCGAACGGGTGAACCGGGGTTCGTTGGCGGGTGCGGGCGGTGTGGCTGGTCGCACCCACGCGGCGGAGCCGCACATCGATAAAGCCCCGCGCCCCTTGGCCGGAGCAGTCGCCCCCCACTCAGGAGGTGAACGTGGAGTTCGGATTCACTCCCGCCGATGAGGAGTTTCGTGCCGAAGCGCGTGCCTGGCTCGATGCGCATGTCGACGGGCGACAGGACCGGCGCAGCTGGGAACGGGCCCTCGGGGAAGCCGGGTGGATCGGGCTCGGCTGGGCCGAAGGCGGTTACGGCAACCGGACCGCCTCCCTCACCCGACAAGTCGCCTGGGCCGAGGAGTACGCCCGCTCAGCCGCGCCGCCGCGCTCCGGGCACATCGGGGAGAATCTGCTGGCGCCCACCCTGCTGGCCCATGGCACGGATGAGCAGAAGGCGCGCTTTCTGCCGCCGATCGCGGCCGGTGCGGAACTGTGGTGCCAGGGGTACAGCGAACCGGGTGCCGGGTCCGACCTCGCCGGGGTTCGTACGAAGGCCGAACTCGGCCCCGACGGGCGGGCGTACCGGGTCGCCGGGCAGAAGATCTGGACCTCCCTCGCGCACGAGGCCGACTGGTGCTTCGTGCTTGCTCGCACCGATCCCGAGTCGGCGCGTCATCACGGGCTGAGCTTTCTGCTGGTGCCGATGGACCAGCCGGGGCGGATCGAGGTGCGGCCGATCCGGCAGATGACCGGGACGAGTGAGTTCAACGAGGTGTTCTTCGACGGGGCGCAGGCGGCTGTGGAGCATGTCGTCGGGGGCGAGGGGAACGGGTGGCGGGTCGCGATGAGTCTGCTCGGGTTCGAGCGTGGGGTCTCGATGCTCGCCCAGCAGATCGGGTTCGCTGCGGAGTTGGGGCGGGTGCTGCGGACGGCCGTTCAGACGGGTGCGGCGGACGATCCCGTCGTACGGGACCTGCTGGTGCGGCAGTGGGCCGAGTTGCGCACCATGCGGTGGAACGCCCTGCGGACCCTGGGGAGTTCGGGTGACGTGGGGGCGCCGAGCGTGGCGAAGTTGTTGTGGGCCGGTTGGCATCAGCGGCTCGGGGAGCTGGCGATGCGGGTGCGGGGGGTGGAGGCGGGCGTCGGGCCTGCGGACTGGTCGCCGTCCGCGCCGTACGAACTCGACGCGGCACAGCACCTGTTCCTGTTCTCCCGCGCCGACACGATCTACGGCGGCTCGGACCAGGTCCAGCGCACGATCATCGCCGAGCGTGTGCTCGGTCTGCCCAGGGAACCCAAGGGAGCCGCGTGATGAGAGGCGTGATCTACGACGGGAAGCGGATCGAGGTCGCCGACGATCTCCAGGTGCGGGACCCGGGGCCCGGTGAGGTGCGGGTCGCGATCTCGGCGGCCGGGCTGTGCCACAGCGATCTGTCGGTCGTCGACGGGACCATTCCGTTCCCCGTGCCCGTGGTGCTGGGGCACGAGGGTGCGGGCGTGGTGGAGTCGGTGGGGGCCGGGGTCACCCATGTCGTGCCCGGGGACCACGTCTCGCTGTCCACGCTCGCCAGCTGCGGCACCTGCGCGGAGTGCGGGCGGGGCCGCCCCACGATGTGCCGGCGGGCGATCGGGCGGCCGGAGCGGCCCTTCTCGCGGGGCGGCCGGCCGTTGTACCAGTTCGCGGCCAACTCGGCCTTCGCGGAACGCACGGTGGTGAAGGCCGTCCAGGCCGTGCCCGTCCCGAAGGACATCCCGATGGCGTCCGCCGCGCTCATCGGGTGCGGGGTGCTGACCGGGGTCGGCGCCGTGCTCAACCGCGCGCGCGTGGACCGTGGGGACAGTGTGCTGGTGATCGGCACGGGCGGGGTCGGCCTCAACGTCATCCAGGGGGCGCGGATCGCGGGCGCGCTGCGGATCGTCGCCGTCGACGCCAACCCGGCGAAGGAGGCGGTGGCGCGGCAGTTCGGTGCGACGGACTTCCTGACGTCGACCGAGGGGGTGCGGGAGCTGTTGCCGACGGGCGCGGACCACGCCTTCGAGTGCGTGGGGCGCGTCGAGCTGATCCGGCAGGCGATCGACCTTCTCGACCGGCGCGGGCAGGCGGTCCTCCTCGGTGTACCCGCCGCGACCGCCGAGGCGTCCTTCCTCGTCTCCTCCCTCTACCTCGACAAGTCCGTCCTGGGCTGCCGCTACGGCTCCTCCCGCCCCCAGCGGGACATCGCCCTCTACGCCGAGCTGTACCGGCAGGGCCGGCTGCTGCTCGACGAGCTGGTGACGGCGACGTACCCGGTGGAGGACTTCGAGAAGGCGGCGGCGGACGCGGAGGCGGGGCGCGTGGCGCGGGGGGTGCTCACGTTCTGACGCCGGTCTCGTTCGTGCTCGCTCTGAAGGTTCTGCGGTAGGCGGTCGGCGTGACGCCGAGGGTCGCCTGCAGGTGCTGGCGCATCGACTGGGCCGTCCCGAAGCCGGCCTCGGTGGCCACCTGGTCGACGGACAGCTCGCTGGACTCAAGGAGGTGGCGGGCCCGTTCGACGCGCTGCTGGGTGAGCCACTGGCCGGGGCTGAGGCCGGTCTCCTCGCGGAAGCGGCGCGTGAAGGTGCGCACCGACATGGCCTCCTGCGCGGCCATGTCCCGCAGCTGGATCGGCTCGTGCAGCCGCCCCAACGCCCATGCGCGCGCCCCGGTCGTGGTGGCCTGTTTGGGGTCGGGGACGGGCCGCTGGATGTACTGCGCCTGCCCGCCGTCGCGGTGCGGCGGCACGACCGTCCGGCGGGCCACCTCGTTGGCGATCGCCGTGCCGTGGTCGCGGCGCACGATGTGAAGGCACAGGTCGATCCCGGCCGCGACGCCCGCCGAGGTGAGGACGTCGCCGTCGTCGATGAAGAGCACGTCCGGGTCGACCCTGACCTGCGGGAAGAGGCGTTGCAGACGGTCGGCGTCGATCCAGTGCGTGGTGGCCGGGCGGCCGTCCAGGTATCCGGCGGCGGCGAGGATGTACACACCGGTGCAGATGGAGGCGAGGCGGGTGCCGGGCCGGATGTGGGCGAGGGCGGCGGCCAGTTCGTCGGTGAGGACGCCCTCCTCGTAGACCGGGCCGAGTTCGTACGACGCCGGGACGATGACCGTGTCGGCGGTGGCCAGCGCCTCGGGGCCGTTCGGGACGTGGATGGTGAAGTCGGCGTCGGTCTCGACCGGGCCGGGCGGCCGGATCGAGCAGGTGACGACCTCGTACAGACGTCGTCCCTCGGCGTCCTTGGGCCGGTCGAAGATGCGGTGCGGGATGCCCAGCTCGAAGGGGAGCAGTCCGTCGAGGGCGAGGACGGCGACGCGGTGGGGGCGGAACGCCGACGGCGCGTGCTCTGAGGTCATGGCCCGATCCTAGCGAATGGTGTCTCTCGGGCCACTCGTTCGCGGAGACCGCAGGCCGGAAGCTCGATGACGTGACTCAGACGACCGAAGCCCCCGTTGCCGTAGAGGACTCCCGCAAGCGTCCCGGCTCCCGCTCCCGTTCCCGTATCCACCGGGCCTGGTTCGTCGCCGCCGTCACCTTCGTGACGATCATCGGCGCGGCTGCCTTCCGCTCCCTGCCCGGGCTGCTCATCGACCCGCTGCACGCGGAGTTCGGCTGGTCGCGCGGCACGATCGGCGCCGCCGTGTCCGTCAACCTCGCCCTGTACGGCCTGACCGCCCCCTTCGCCGCCGCGCTGATGGACCGCTTCGGCATCCGCAGGGTGGTCGCCGTGGCCCTCACGGTGATCGCGCTCGGCTCCGGCCTGACCGTGTGGATGACGGCGGCCTGGCAACTGCTGCTGTACTGGGGCCTGCTGGTCGGCCTGGGCTCGGGCTCGATGGCGCTGGCCTTCGCGGCGACCGTCACCAACCGCTGGTTCACCGAGCGCCGGGGCCTGGTCAGCGGCATCCTCACCGCCGCCTCCGCCTCCGGCCAGCTGATCTTCCTGCCGATGCTGTCCTGGCTGGTCGAGACGCACGAGTGGCGCCCGGCGGCGGTGACGGTGGCTCTGGCCGCCCTCGCGGTCGTCCCCTTCGTCTGGCTGCTGCTGCGCGACCACCCGGCGGACGTGGGCCTGAAGCCGTACGGCGCACGGGTGTTCGTGCCCAAGCCCGCGCCCGTGCCGGGGGCCGCACGGCGGGCGGTCACGGTCCTGCTCTTGGCGGTGCGCACCGGCCCGTTCTGGCTGCTCGCCGGCACCTTCGCGATCTGCGGCGCGTCGACGAACGGCCTGATCCAGACCCACTTCGTGCCCGCGGCCCACGACCACGGCATGCCCGTCACCGCGGCGGCCTCACTGCTCGCGGTCATCGGCGTGTTCGACGTCGTCGGCACGATCGCCTCCGGCTGGTTCACCGACCGCTTCCCACCGCGCCGCCTGCTGGCCGTCTACTACGCCCTGCGCGGTATCTCCCTGCTGTTCCTCCCGATGCTGCTGGCCTCGACGGTCCACCCCCCGATGATCTTCTTCATCGTCTTCTACGGCCTCGACTGGGTCGCCACCGTCCCGCCCACCCTCGCCCTGTGCCGCGAGCACTACGGCGACGACAGCGCCATCGTCTTCGGCTGGGTCCTCGCCTCCCACCAGGTCGGCGCGGCCCTCGTCGCCTTCCTCGGCGGCGTCGCCCGGGACGTCTTCGGCTCGTACGACATGGTTTGGTACGCGTCGGGGGCGCTGTGCGCGGCGGCGACACTGATGGCGCTGGTGATCCGGCGGGGGCCGAAGGCCCCTGTGCCGACGGCGGCCTGAGAGCCGAGCTGTCGGTGCGCAGGGCCCAGGGCTCAGGGCCCACCATGGGGCACACATGACCCCCGGGGTAATCGACCGTTCTCCCCGCCCCCGGCAGGATCGGACAGACCGGCGGGAACCCCCGCCGGGATCCGCCCGCCACCGCGAGGAGAGCGCGATGTCCGACAAGTCCACTGCCACCACGACGAGTTCCGTCGCCGAGGCCACCCGGGCCGTCGTGCGGGAGTTCCTCGCCGCCCGGCTGGCCGGGGACACCACGCGCCTCGTCGCCCTCTTCGCCGACGAGGTCGACTGGCTGCTCGCCGAGAACCCCGCCGTCCCGTGGATCCGCCCACGGTCCACCGCCGCCGAGTGCGCCGCCCAGGGCGCGGAGTTGATGGAGCACACGGTGCCCGAGGACGCCCGCGCCTCCGTCGACACCTTCCTCGTCGACGGCACCGACGCCGTCCTGATGGGGCACCTGTCGGGGACCGTACGGGCGACGGGAAAGTCCTTCGAGGGCCCGTTCGCCCTGCGCCTCACGGTCGAGGACGGCCGGATCACCCGGCACCACCTCTACGAGAACAGTTTGTCGATCGCCGAGGCCTGCACCCCGCGCGTGCGGAGGTGAGCTCCGGGCACCGCAGCGCGGGGAGTTGCCGCAGCGCGCCCCAGGGGAGACAGTGCCGCGGCGAAGAGGAGCCCGCCGAGCGGCAACAGATCCAGACTGGCCGCCATGGTCGCCGTACCGAGCACCACCAGCGCGGGACGCCAGACGCTGATGCGGCGCTGTACGGCGAGTTGGATCACCAGCCACAGCAGACCGACGTAGAACAGCATCGGGCCGACCGTGTACACCGCGGGCATCACGCCCGGGTGGCTCTGTATGTCCTCGAAGAGTCGCTCCATCCCGGCCCGGTCGTCGGCCCGGAAGCCGACGACGAGATCGATGACGCCCTGGGCGGTGACGGCCACCGTCCCCACCAGCCCGAGTAACGCCGCCACACGGGCGCTCAGCCGTGCCGCGCCGGTCGTCGGTGCCGACAGCCGCAGCAGGCCCAGGAAGATCACGCCGAAGAGCAACACCCCGGCGACCAGAAGGACATGACCGCCGCTCCAGGCAGGACCCGGACCGTGGTCCGGGTCGGACAGACGGATGGTTCCGTAGGCGAGCATGCACAGGGGTGCGGCGATGAAAGCGGTCCGCGTCAGTGCGGTCCGGCGGATTCCCCGAGGTCGGTTCGTCATGTGTCGATCTTGTCGGCCGGCCCGGTGCCCCGAGATCAGGCATCCCCCCGAGAAGACCCTCACCCACCCCTGACAAGCCTTCAGGGCCGACCCTCAGGGTCGGCGCCGGTGCGGCCGGAGAGATCCTGGGTGACTGTCGGATGTGTGTCACGCGGGCCGGGGCGAAACCCCTGTTCGAGTGGGCCTCGTGTGGCACGGATCCGCCAATCACCGCTTCAGAGGAAGCGACCCCTGTGGAAAAGCAGCGGTGATGCGGAGTCGTCACCCGTCCCCAGGGCGGTCACCCTGCCCACGACGATCAGGTGGTCGCCGCCGGTGTGCACGGCGTGGATCGTGCAGTCGATCCAGGCGAGCGTGTCGGCGAGGCGGGGGGAGCCGGAGGCGGGGGCCGGGTCGTAGGGGACGCCGGCGAACTTGTCGGCGCCGCTGACCGCGAAGGCGCGGCACAGGTCGCCCTGGTGTGCGCTCAGGACGTTGACGCAGAAGGCGCCCGCGCGGGCGATGCGCGGCCATGTCGTCGACGTGCGGCCGACCATGAAGGCGACCAGGGGCGGGTCGAGGGAGAGGGAGGTGAAGGACTGGCAGGCGAAGCCGGCGGGGGCGGGATCGCCTTCGGTGGCCGGTGCCGTGATGACGGTGACGCCGGTCGCGAAGCTTCCCAGTACGCGTCGGAAGTCGCCCTGGTCGACCGGCGCTCGCTCGTCCTCGCGGACACAGCGCAACTCGGGGCGCGGTAGCGCCTCGACGGGGTGTTCCCTGAGATAGCGGACGGCGGCCGCCGCCATGCCTGCGTGTCCCATCACGTCCCCATTGAAGCTGACGGTGTGTCAGATGGGAACCCCCGTGGAGGGGGGAGAGCGCGCGTGCGTACGCTGCGGCCATGGGGTGGGGAACGGTCCGACCGGTGCTTCGCGGCATGCGTGCGGCATGGGAGACGGACGACCTGAACGCGGCCGCCGCGGCGAGTGCCGCGCAGCTTCCTGCGGCCGGGCTGGTCTGGTGGATCGACGTCGCGACCGGCGACGACCACGGCGCAGGTGGCGGCGGTGCCATCGGCCTGCTCTGCCTGTTCGTCTTCGCACCGCTGGTGCTGTCGGTGCTCGGGCTGCTGCACGCGTGCGTGCACACCATGCCGGCCGCGGTCCTGGCCCGCCTCGCCGGTCGGCGCGTGCCGGGGCCGGAGTGGGTCCGGCACCTGGTGGGTGCCATGGTGGTCGGGGTCGCCTGGGCCGGCGTGGCGGCCCTGCTGTGGGACTGGGCGTTCGGCACCACCGCCCTCGTACTCTGTGCCCTGGGCGTGCTGCCCGTGCTCGGGGTCGCGTACGTCCGGCGGCGCGCCCGGGGCACCGGGCGGGCGTGGGGGCACGGGCGCGTGTGGTGGCGCGCGGCGCTCGCCTCCGCCGGCCTGTTCGTGCTGGTTTTCGGGGGTGGGGTGCTGGCCACGGTCACGGGGCTGATCGAGCAGTACGAGCCTCCGAAGCTGTCCGCCGACCGGCTCGCCGGGGTCTGGCGTGGTGACGACGGCGCGGTGCTGCGGCTGGGGCCGGGTGGTCGGGCCGAGCTGAGCAAGGTGCCGGCCGAGCCAGGCTTCGGGGCGGGACGGGACTACACGGTGTGCGACGGCGGTGGCACGTGGTCCCCCGACCGGGACGGCCGTGACGGTGTCGTCGTACGGCTCGACGGGACGTGCGGGCAGGAGACGCGCTGGACCATCGGCGGCACCGAGCGCGATCCCGAACTGTTCGTACTGTTCGGCGACCCCGACTCGGGCGAGCTGCGGATCCTGAAGCGGGCAGCCACCTGATCCTCACCGGCACCTGAAGCGGCCCGCCGCCTGGCCCTCACGCGTCCCCTGGGGCGGGCCCCGGCTTCGTGCTCACCCGGTCCTGTTGCGTGGGCCAATGGCCGCGCAGCCTGCGCGAGTCGAGCGCAAGCGGGCCGCCGCCTGGTCCTCACGCGGGCCCCCAGGGCGTGCCCCGGCCTCGTCCTTCGCGGTCCTGGAGCGGGCCGTGGCCTGATCCTCACCGCTTCTGGAGCGGGCCGCGGTCTCGTCCTCACCGGCCCCTGAACTCCGGCGCCCGGCGCTCCACGAAGCTCGACACGCCCTCCTGCGCGTCCGCCGTCGTCATGTTGATCTCCTGCGCGGCGGCCTCGGCGGCGAAGGCGGTGGCCCGGTCGCTGTCGAGGGAGGCGTTGACGAGCTGCTTGGCCAGAGCGAGCGCGCGGGTCGGGCCGGTGGCCAGGCGTTCGGCCCAGGCGCGGGCCGTCTTGTCCAACTCCTCGTCCGGGACCACCCGGTTGACCAGGCCCAGACGTTCGGCGTCGGCCGCCGTGAGCGCGTCGCCGAAGAACATCAGCTCCTTCGCGCGCTGGGGGCCGACCAGGCGGGGGAGGAGGTAGGCGCCGCCGGCGTCGGGGACCAGGCCCCGCCGTACGAACACCTCGATGAAGCGGGCCGATTCGGCGGCCAGGACCAGGTCGCAGGCGAGCGCGAGGTGCGCGCCCAGGCCGGCCGCCGTGCCGTTCACCGCGGCGATGACCGGCTTCTCGCAGTCCAGGACGGCGGCGATGAGGCGCTGGGCGCCGAGGCGGAGGGTGCGGGCGACGTCTCCGGCGACCCGTTCCCCGGGCGCGGACCCGCCCCGCAGGTCCGCGCCCGCGCAGAAGCCCCGGCCCGTCCCTGTCAGGACGACGGCCCGGACCTCCGCGTCGGCGGACGCTTCGGCCAGCAGGTCGATCAAGCGGTCGCGCTGGTCGGGCGCAAGGGCGTTGAGGGCCTCGGGGCGGTCGAGGGTGAGGTGGGTGACGTGGTGGTCAGTCCGGTGGCGTATCCACGGCTCGGGCACGGTCATGCTCCGTTCTGGGGGGAAGGGCCAGCCATGAGCGGGCGGACCTGCCCTTCATCTCCGCGTCGAGGTCCGCCCCGTGCCGCAGCAGCAGGTCGACGATCTCCGAGTGGGGTGGCGGGCCGCTCGTCGCCGCCAGCACCACGGGCAGGTACCCGAACCTGTTCTGGGAATCGGGGTGTACTCCGGCGTCGAGCAGCACCTCCACGACGGCCCGCTGACCCTCGGCCGCCGCCAGGGTCAGCGGCGTCCAGTCGTCGTACGCGCCGACGAGCTGGTCCGGATCCGCTCCGGCCTCGATGAGCGCGCGTATCCCGTCGACGTCGCCCTGCCGCACCGCCGCGTAGAGCGCCTTGGCCGTCGGCTGTCGGGCCTGCCACGCCTCGATCGGCTCGTCTCTCCAGCCCTTGCCGACTCGCGGGCTCCTCCTGACTCCCTCGCCGGTCCCCGCCCTCTCGCCGGCCCCATGCGTCTCGTCCATGATGTGATCTTCGCCGGTACGGCGCCCCGCGCCCACCCCTCACCGGCACACCGCCAACGCGTCCAACGCCACCGCCCCCTGCCCCCGGGGCAGCACCATCAGCGGGTTGATGTCGAGCTCGGCCAACTCGTCCCCCAGTTCCAACGCCATGCGCTGGACGCGCAGGACGACTTCGACGAGGGCGTCCAGGTCGGCCGGGGGGCGGCCCCGGACCCCGTCGAGGAGGGCCCGGCCGCGCAGTTCCGTCACCATGTCGCGCGCCTGGTCCTCGCCGAAGGGCGGCACGCGTACGGCCGTGTCGCGCAGCACCTCGACGAGGACGCCGCCGAGGCCGACGGTCACGGTCGGTCCGAACAGGTCGTCGTGGGTGACGCCGACGACCATCTCCACGCCCCGCTCGACCATCTGGCACACCAGGACACCGTCCAGCGAGACGCCCTCGTAGCGGGCGATGTCGGTGAGTTCGCGGTAGGCGTCGCGGACCTGGCTCGCCGAGGTCAGGCCGATCTTCACCAGGCCCAGCTCGGTCTTGTGGGCGATCTGCGCGCCGGACGCCTTCATCACCACCGGGTAGCCGACCAGCCCGGCCGCCCGTACGGCCGCCGCGGCGCTCGTCACCAACTGCTCGCGCGGGACCCGGATGCCGTACGCCCGCAGCAGCTGCTTCGCCGCGTGCTCGCTCAACTGCTGGCCCGGCCGCATCAGCATCCGTGCCTTGCGGAAGGAGGGGGACGGGGTGCGCGGGGCCTCGTCGAAGGGGGAGCGGTAGCCGCGTACGAAGCGGTGGTGGTCGAGGTGGGCGCGTACGGCGGTCAGGCAGTTGGCGACGGTCCGGAAGGTGGCCACGCGCGAGGAGCCCAGCAGCACCTCGCGGTACGCCGGCTCAGTGCCGACCGGCGACCCCCACACCACGCACACCAGCTTGTCCGTGTGCTCGGCCGCGTCCACCAGGTCCTGCACCAGCCGGTCGCTGAGCGGCGGGAACGGGCCGGTGATCGGGCAGATCAGCACCCCCACCTCGGGGTCGTCGAGGATCGCGTCGATGATCTTCCGTCCGCGCCAGTCGCCGACCGGATGCCCGCCGTTGTCGACGGGGTTGGCCACGTTCAGGTACTCCGGTATCCACTCGTGCAGCTCGGCCTGTCTGGCCTCGGACAGCACCGGCAGGCGCAGGCCCGCCTCGGTCGCGAGGTCTGCCACGTGCGCGCCCGTGCCGCCCGAGATCGAGTAGACGACGACCCCGTCCGCGCGCGGGGGCCGGGCCCGCGCCAACAGGGCCGCGGTGTCCTGGAGTTCGTCGAGGCCGTCGACGCGGATCACCCCGTACTGCCGCATCGCCGCGTCCACCACCGCGTCCGCGCCGGTCAGCTTGCCGGTGTGGGAGGCGGCGGTGCGGGAGCCGGTCTCGGTGCGGCCCACCTTGACCGCGACGACCGGCACACCGCGCCGCGCGGCCCGGTCGGCGGCGAGCAGGAAGGAGCGGCCGTCCTTGAGCCCCTCTACATAGCAGGCGATGGCGCCCACCTCGGGCTGCTCGGCGAAGTAGGAGATGAAGTCGGCGGTCTCCAGGTCGGCCTCGTTGCCGGTCGGGGCCCAGTGGGAGAGGCGGACGCCGAGTTCCTGGAGGGCGAAGACCGGGCGGCCCTGGTGCCCCGACTGCGTGATGAGCGCGATGGCGGGGCCGTCCAGGTCGTCCCGGAACCGTTCGAAGGCGTTGAGGTTGGTGTTGGGTCCGAGCATCCGCAGTCCCGCCTGCTGAGCGGCGGCGGCCAGCCGGGCCTGCGCGGCCGCGCCCTGCGCCCCCGTCTCCGCGAACCCGGAGGCGAAGGCGACCGCGAACTTCGCCTTGGCCTCGCCCAGTTGGCCGATCACCGAGAGGGGATCGGCGACCAGCAGTACGGCGAGGTCGACCTGCTCGGGCAGGTCGGCGACGGCGGGGAAGCAGGGGACGCCGAAGACGGACTCGCGGGTGGGATGCACTGGGTGCACCCGCGCCCCGACCCGCTCGGCCCAGGTGAACAGTTGCCGGGTGATCCCGGTGTTGGGCCGTCCCTCCGTGTCCGAGGCGCCGATCACGGCGACGGACTCGGGGCGGAAGAAACGGTCCAGATCGGGGACGTCGGCGTACAGCGGACGGCCGCTGACGTCGAAATCGTCCACGTCGGCCGGGCGGCCGTGGACGGCGGGCGCGGGTGGCTCGCCGCACGCGATGGCCCGGGCCCGGCGGGAGTCGGTGGTGAGAGTGCCGTGGGTTGATCCAAGCATCGGTCCGCCCGCTCTTGTGAGACGGCAATGACTCAATAACTGACGCTCTGTCAGATTACTGAACTGACGGGTCGTCAGGAATGGTCGTGCACGCAAAGAACGGAGGGACCCATGGGGACCCACGCAAAGAACGGAGGACCCACGGCGACCCCCGGCACAGGGGGTCGCTCCAGGATCCCCGACTCCGGGCCTTGGGTCAGCCCGGGATTCCGGACACCTTTCCCGCCCCGTCCCGCGCGATCGCCTTCGCGATCTTCTCCGCGTCCAGGGCCAGCTCGCGGAGCATGCCGCTGATGGGGTTGGTGAAGCCGGTGAAGTACAGGCCGGGGGCGCCCGGCGGGGTGCGGGCGCCGTGGACGACCGGTCTGCCGTTGGGGCCCAGGACGTCGAGGTGGCCGACGAGCTCCTCGAGGGCGCGGACGTAACCGGTGGCCGCGATGACCACGTCGGGGGAGACGCGGGTGCCGTCGGCGAGGACCACCTTGCCGTCGTCGAAGCCGTCGACGGCGGCCACGATCTCGACCTTCCCCTTGCGTACGGCGTCGATGAGGCCGACGTCCTGGACGGGGATGGCCCCCTCGTTGACCCGGCTGTAGAGGCCGGTGTCGGGGCGGCGCAGGCCATGGGCCGACAGATCCGGCACGCTCAGCTTGGCGAGCGGCTTGGCGAGCCGGTCGACGAGCGCGACCGGCAGGTGCCGAACGAGGACGCCCGTGTACTGGGAGGCCCAGCCTGCCGTAGAGCGGCGCAGGAGGTGCGGGGCGGTGCGGACCGCGAGGCGGACCCGGGAGGCGCCGCCCTCCACCAGGTCCACGGCGATCTCGGCCCCCGTGTTGCCGATGCCGACGACGAGGACGTCACGGCCGGCGTAGGGCTTGGCGTTGCGGTATGCGGAGGCGTGCAGCAGCTCGCCGGTGTAGTCGTCGGCGCCCGGCCAGTCCGGGATGCGCGGCGTGTGGTTGTAGCCGGTGGCGACCACGACAGCGCCGCCGGTCAGCTCACGGCCGCCGGTGGCGTGCAGCAGCCAGCCGGTGCCGTCGGCGGAACGCTCGACGCGGGAGACCTCGACACCGGTGACGATCTCCAGCTCGTGGTGCTCGGCGTACTTCTCCAGGTACCGCACCACGTTCTCCCGGGACACCCACCGCCCGAACCGGCGCGGCATCGCCAGCCCGGGCAGGGCGGACAGGCGCCGGGTGGTGTGCAGGTGCAGCCGGTCGTAGTGGCGCCGCCAGGACGCCCCGACCTGGTCGGACTTCTCCAGGACCACGGCGCGTATGCCCTGGGCGCGCAACGCGTAGGCGGCCGCGAGGCCGCCGGGGCCGCCACCGATGACGTAGACGGGGCGATCGGCGGGGTGCGCGGTCGGGGGCCCGGTGGGGGGTGCGGGCGAGGTGGAGTCGGCCATGAGCGCGAGCGTAATCAGATGGGGTGTTGATGGGTCTCGGTCAAGACCGGAATTGGTTGCGGATTGATCACGGCCGTGGGAGGAATGGGTGGGACCGGTGGCGTAGGGGGCCTGGTCGTGGGGGATTCGGGTGCATCCTGACCCCCGCCATGCCCAGCGAGTACGCGCGCCGCACGGCGAAGCCGGGAACCCACGGGCTTCCCGGCCCGGCACATCTGACGTACCGTCAGATCCATGGACACGATCTGGCTCAGCGGGGCGGAGTGGCTGGCCGTGTTGCGGATCGGGCTCGGGCTGTGGTGGCTGGAGAGCTGGCGGCACAAGGACAAGAAGGGCTGGTTCGAGCGCGGCACCGGCATCGCGTGGGCGGCCGACGTCGCGGCCAAGCACCGGTGGAACGCCGTACGGTCCGGCTTCGACGTGATGGTGGCGCCCAGGCCGCGGACGATGGCGTACGTCGTCGTGTACGCGGAACTGGCGCTGGGACTGGGGCTCGTAGCGGGTTTTCTGACACCGATTGCCCTGGTCGGCGGGCTGCTGCTGAACCTCCTCTACTTCACGCTCATGATCCACGACTGGGCCGAGCAGGGGCAGAACGCGATGATGGCGCTGATCTCGGCGGTGGCGTTGTTCGGGATGTCGTGGCAGGCGTGGTCACTCGACAACGCGCTGGGACTTTTCTGATGGCCGCGCGGTACGACCTCCCCGAACCCGACACCTTCACCCGCGCCTACTGGGGCGCGGCCGCCGAGGGCCGCCTGCTGATCCGCCGCTGTGGTGCGTGCGGGCGGGCCCACCACTACCCCCGTGAGTTCTGCCCGCACTGCTGGAGCGAGGACGTGACCTGGCAGCCGGCGTCCGGCCGCGCGACCCTCTACACCTGGTCCGTCGTCCACCGCAACGACCTGCCGCCCTTCGGGGAGCGGACGCCGTATGTCGCCGCAGTGGTCGACCTCGCGGAGGGGCCGCGGATGATGACGGAGGTGGTGGGGTGCGGGGCGGGGGAGTTGCGGGCGGGGATGGAGCTTGAGGTGGCGTTCAGGGAGGGGGTGCCGGTGTTCCGCGCACCGGCTTCGGGCGCTTGAGCCATCGAGGCGCACGAGGTCGGCGCCCTGGTAGGCGAGGGCCATCGGCGCGGTATGCACAGGTCCTGTCAGGGCCACAGCAGATGCTTGGTCCAACCCCCTTCCTGACGCCGGTACCTGAGCCGTACGTGCCGCCGCCGTTCGTCCCCCTGGAAGAACTCCACCTCTTCCGGGGAGAGCCGGTACAGCGTCCAGGTCGGGGCGTCGACGGTCGGGTTCGCCTGGGCGTGCTCCCACGCGGCCTCCGACGTCCGCGCCAACTCCGCCACCGAGCTCAGCACCTCACTCTGCCGCCCGGTCAGCGCGGCAGCCAGCGCACCCGTCGAGCGTGCGTGCAGGTCGGCCTGCGCCTCCTCGGCCGGGGCGACGGAGACCGGCCCTCGTACCCGGACCTGGCGGCCCTGGGCGGGCCAGTAGAAGGTGAGGGCCGCGTACGGATGGGCGGTGAGCTGGCGGCCTTTGCGGCTGGTGGCGTGGGTCGCGAAGGACCAGCCGTCGGCGTCGGCGCCGTGCAGCATGACGATGCGGGCGTCGGGCAGGCCCTCCTCGTCCGTGGTCGCCAGTGTCATCGTGTGCGGCTCGCGCTCGCCGGCCGCGACCGCCTCCGCGAACCAGGACGTGAAGAGGGGGAGGGGCGAGGCGGGGGCCGACGTCGGGTCGAAGGGCGGCAGCTCGGTCACCTCCGGGTCCCACACCCGAAGTGACCTGAGCAGTTCGTGAAGATCCGTAGCCATGCTCCGAGTATCCGGCGTCCGCCGTCAGTCCCGCCCCAGGATCACCGTCCCCGACGAGCAGAACCACCCGCCCGTGCCGGAGGCGACCCCCAGGCGCGGCAACTCGCCGTCCGCCCGCCGCACTTGCCGGGCCCCCGCCTCGCCCCGTAGCTGGCGTACCGCCTCCACCAGCAGGAACAGGCCCCTCATCCCCGGGTGTTGGGCCGACAACCCGCCCCCGTCCGTGTTCACCGGCAGTTCCCCGACCTCGACCCGAAGCCGTCCCTTCTCCACGAACGCCCCGCCTTCCCCCTTCGCGCAGAAGCCGAGGTCCTCCAACGTCACAAGGGTCATGTACGTGAACGCGTCGTAGATCTCCGCGAAGTCCATCTCCTCCGGCCGTACGCCCGCCCGCTCGAACGCCAGCCGCCCGCTCACCGCCGCCGGGGAGACCGTGAAGTCCTCCCACTCCGACAGGCTCGCGTGGGAGACGTGCTCCCCGGTGCCGAGGACCCACACGGGCGCGCTGCGGCAGTCCCGTACGTACTCCTCGGCCGCCAGCAGCACCGCCGCACCGCCGTCGGAGCGCAGGCAGCAGTGGAGCTTGGTGAAGGGGTCGGCGATCATCGGGCCGGACAGGACGTCGTCGACCGTGATCGGCTCGCGGTACATCGCGCCGGGGTTCAGGGCCGCGTTCGCCCGGGCCTGGACGGCCACCTCGGCCAGCTGCTCGATGGTCGTGCCGTACTCGATCATGTGGCGGCGGGCCGCCATCGCGTACTTGGCGATCAGGGTGTGGCCGTAAGGGACCTCGAACTGGAGGGGGCCGCGCGCGCCGAAGGAGAGGTCGCCCGTGCGGCGGCCCGCCCGGATGTCAGCGCGGGCCGTGGATCCGTAGACCAGCAGTACGGCGTTCGCGTGGCCCGCGGCGATCGCGTCCGCCGCGTGGGCCGCCATGACCTCCCAGGTGGAGCCGCCCACCGAGGTGGAGTCGACCCAGGTGGGGCGCAGGCCCAGGTACTCGGCGACCTCGACCGGTGCGAGGACGCCCAGACCCGCCGAGGCGAAGCCGTCGACGAGAGTGTGGTCCAGGCCCGCGTCCGCGAGGGCCCTGCGGGCCGCCTGGGCGTGCAGGGCGTAGGGCGTCGCGTCGTCCACCCGGCCGCAGTCGGACAGGGCCACGCCCACCGCGGCCACTTTGCGGTTCCCTGGGGTCACCATGAATCTGACGGTATATCAGATCGGAACGGCACGACAGCCTTCCCGGCTCCGCCGCCCGCCCCTAACATGACGGACCGTCAGATCGGGAGGGAAGGCAGCCATGGACGCCAGCTTCACCGCCGAACAGGACGAGATCCGCCGCACCCTGCGGGAGTTGCTCCACAAGCGCTGCGGCCCCCATGAGCTGCGCGCCGCCCTCGACACCCCCGGCGGTCACGACCCGGCCCTGTGGACCGCCCTCGCCGAACAGCTCGGCCTGCCCGGTCTGGCCCTGCCCGAGAAGTACGGCGGTGTCGGCTGCTCCGTGACCGAACTCGCCCTCGCCTGCGAGGAGGTGGGCCGCGTACTCGCCCCCTCCCCGCTGCTCGCCACGGCCGGACTCGCCGCTCCCCTCCTCCTCTCCCTCGGTACCGACGCCCAGCGCGCCGACCTGCTGCCCCGCCTCGCCTCCGGCACCCTGACCGCTGCCCTCGCGGTACCCGGCCCCGGCCTCACCACCGCCCTCGCGCTGACCGGCGGCAACGACGGCGGCTGGGCGGGCGACGGCCGTGCGGGCGGGGTGCAGGCCCGACAGACGCGGGGCGCGGGGTCCGGGGGCGGGTGGCTGCTGTACGGGGAGGCCGACCAGGTCCTCGACGGGCACAGCGCCGGGCTGCTCCTGGTCGCCGCCCACGCCGGTGGGTTCGCCCGCTCCCGCACCCTCCTCTTCCTCGTCCCGGGCGACGCGGCCCGACTCGTCCGCGTACGGCAGACCGCCCTGGACGCGACCCGGCCCCGGGCCCGTGTCCAGTTCAGGGACGTGCCGGCCGAGTTGCTGGGCGAACCGGACGCGGACGTCCCGGCGTCCCTCGCCGCCGTCGGCGACGGACTCGCCGCCCTCCTCGCCTGCGAGGCCGTCGGCGCCGCCGACCGGGCGCTGGAGCGGACGGTCGAGTACGTCGGGCAGCGCGAGCAGTTCGGACGGCCGATCGGCTCCTTCCAGGCGGTCAAGCACCGGCTGGCCGACGTGTACGTCCAGGTGCGGGCGGCACGCTCGGCGGCCTATTACGCCGCCTGGGCGACGGCGCAGGCGGACCCCGAGGGCCGCAGCCTCGCGCAGGCGCCGCACACGGACCCGGCGGGGGGCCTCGCCTCAGCCCCAGTGCCGCACACGGGGCACGTCGGCGGTCTGGCTCTGCCCCAGGCGCCCCGCACGGGCCCGGGAGGGAGCCGCGTCCCAGCCGAGGTCCCGCATACGGACCCGGCAGGCGGCCTCACCCCCGCCAAGGCCCCGCACACGGAACGCGTCGGCGGTCTCGCTCTGGCCCAGGCACTGGAGGCGCTGCGCATCGCCGCCGGGGAGGCGATTCAGCTGCACGGCGGTATGGGTTTCACCTGGGAACACGAGGCTCACCTGTACTTCAAGCGGGCGGCGGGCGACGAGTTGCTCTTCGGGCCGGTGCACCGGCTGCGGGCGCACGCCGCCGAGCGGGCGCGGCTCTTCGAGCGGACGGAGGTGGCGGTGTGATCGGCGTCCGGGTGGTGCAGAGGGTGTCCTCGACGCGGGGCTTCGCGAAGGTCGCCCCGCATGTGATTCCGGCGCTGGACCGTGCCGTGCACCGGCTCACGCGCGGAAAGGTGCTGCTCAGCGCGCAGATGCTGCCCGGGGTCGTGCTGACCTCGACCGGTGCGCGCAGCGGGCAGCCGCGTCGTACGCCGCTTGCCTGTATGCCGGAGGACGGCGGGCGCGGCTGGCTGCTCGTCGGCTCCAACTTCGGCCGCAGCGGCCATCCCGCCTGGACCCACAATCTGCTCGCCCACCCCAACGCCGAGATCAGCTGGAAGGGCGAGGACATCCCGGTCATGGCGCGGCTCCTGGAGGGGGAGGAGCGGGCGGCGGCCTGGAAGGCGGTGCTGGCGTTCTGGCCGCCGTACGCGACGTACCAGGAGCGGGTGGAGCGGGAGATCCGGCTGTTCCGGATCAGCCGCCGAGTGCCAGCCGCTGGACCAGCAGAAACGCCCCGATCCCCAGCATCGCCGCCCCCGACGTCCGGGTGACCGCCCTGGCCGCGGCGGGCCGGGCGCCGAGCACCGCGCGGGCCAGGACGCCCACCGCCGCGTACACGGCGGCGCAGCACGCCATGTGCAGCAGCCCCAGGGCGGCGGTCTGCGCCGGGACGGGCAGGTGCGCGTCCCGGGTGACGAGGAACTGGGGCAGGACCGAGAGGTAGAGCAGCAGCCCCTTGGGGTTCAGGCCGCTGATCGTGGCCCCGCGCAGGAAGACCCGCCCGCCGCCCGTCACCACCGTCTCGCCCGCCTCCGGCACCCCCGGCCGGCGCAGCACGCTCCACCCCAGCCACACCAGGTAGGCCGCCCCCGCGACCGTCAGCGCGGTCAGCAGTGTCGGTGACCCGGCGACCAGGACCGCGAGGCCCGCCGTCGCGAGGGCGGTGTGCAGGGCGTACCCGCAGACCAGCCCGGCCACCGCCGCGCCCACCGAGCGCCCGCGAAGGCCCGCGGTGATCACATACGCCCAGTCCGCGCCCGGCACGCACACCAGCAGCAGGTCGAGAGCGAGGAAGGAAAGCAGCGTTGCGGAGTCCATACCGGGGACATTAGGCGCGATCCGGCCAAAGGTGTTCCCGAAGTTTGCTCAGAATCGCCAGGACTGAGGGAAGATCTGCCTCATGGACGACATGGACCGGAAGATTCTTGCCGAGCTGCAGCACGACGGGCGGCTGACCGTGACCGAGCTGGCCGGGCGGGTGCGGCTGAGTGTCTCGCCGTGTCACCGCAGGCTGCGGGAGCTGGAGCGGTCGGGGGCGATCACCGGCTACCGGGCGGTCGTGGACCCGGCCGCCGTCGGCCTGACCTTCGAGGCGCTCGTCTTCGTCTCGATGCGGCAGGAGGACCGGGACACCGTCGCCGAGTTCGAGCGCGCGGTGAGCGAGGTGGAGCACGTACTGGAGGCGCAGCGACTGTTCGGGGACCCGGACTATCTGCTGCGGGTGGCGACGGCCGACCTCGCGGCCTTCCAACGGCTGTACGACGAACGGCTGGCGACGCTGCCAGGGGTGCAGCGGCTGACGTCGACGCTGGTGATGAAGCACGTGGTGAAGGACCGGCCGCTGCGCGCATAGCACGGCAGGCGGCGGCCACCCGAGGGTGAGCCGCCGCCTGCCAGACAGGACTTGACCGTGCAAAGAGGTGGGGCCGGCCTACTTCGTCGGCTTCTTTCCGGTGATGCCCAGATGCACCAACAGCGCCAGGTTCGGCTTCAGTTCAGCCTGCTTGACGCCCCACGTCTGGAAGCCCTTCTGGTGCGAGGCGACCGCCGCGAGCATCGCGACGAGCGAACCGGCGATCGCGGCCGGGTTCACGTCCTTGTCGACCCTGCCCTTGGACTGCAACTCGGCGACGGCGTCCGACAGGGAGTTGTTCACCGAGTTCAAAATCTTCATGCGGAGCTTGTAGAAGCGCTTGTCGCCCTCGGCGGCACCGAGGTCGACCACGCGGAGGATCGCGTCGTTCTTCTTCCAGAACTCCAGGAACCCGTCGACGAGTTCCTGCGCCGTCTGCCAGCCCGACTTGCCGACCCAGGACCGGCCCTCGAGCAGCTCGGTCAACCCGGCGCCCTCCGTGGCCATTTGCTCGGCGATCTCCAGGACGGCGCCCTCGACGTCCGGGAAGTACTGGTAGAAGGTCGCGGGCGAAGTGCCCGCCTTCCGGGCGACATCGATGACCTTGACGTCCCGGTAGGGAGAGGAGCTGAGCATCTCGCTGAGGCAGTCCAGCAGCTTCTGCCGCGTCGCCTGCCCGCGCCGACCGGCCACGCGGCCGTCGACGGTACGCACTTGTCCTGTCATGTCGTCAGCTTACCGAGGGGTGATGGGAGCGCGATTCGGCCGACTGCAAATGGGGTGTGCGGGTGCTGCGGGGCGGGTGTGCCTGGTCTGCGGGCTGCGGGAGCCGACGTTACGTTGGCTGCATGGCCGAAAACAGGGCATCCGCGTATAGAGAGGGCGTCCCTTGCTGGGTGGACGCTCAGCTGCCGGACGTGGCAGCGGGTGAGCGGTTCTACGGTGAGCTCTTCGGGTGGACCTTCAAGGAGGCGTACGGCCCGTCCGTGTGGGCGCGACTGGACGGAGAGCCCGTCGCCGCGCTCGGGCGCAAGACGGACGGCCGTATGCCCACCGTCTGGACGGTCTACTTCGCCACCCCGGACGCCGAGGGCCTCGCCGACCGCATCTGGGCGGCCGGCGGTCAGGTCGTCACCGCCCCCATGCCGGTCGGAGACCTGGGCGTCGCCGCCCTCGCCACCGACCCGGAGGGCGCCGTCTTCGGTCTCTGGCAGCCGCACAAGCACACCGGCTTCGGGCGCCGCCACGAGCCGGGCACTTTTGCCTGGGCCGAGCTGTACACCCGCGACACGGAGTCCGCCAACACGTTCTACGGCGATCTCTTCCACGACGCCCTCTTCGGTCCCGGCGCCGATCCCGACTTCGGCCGCGCGCCCGTCGCCGACGTCTTCCCGGCCGAGATGCCGCCGCACTTCCTGGTCCACTTCCGTGTGGAGGACTGCGCGGCGGCACTCGGGACGGTGAACCGGCTCGGCGGCCGTGTCCAGGCGGGACCCTTCGACACCTCGTACGGGACAGTCGGCGTCGTCACCGACAATCAGGGGGCGTCGTTCGCGGTGCTGCAGCGCTGATCCGTCAGGTTCGTCCTGGTAAACAGTTAGACATCCTATTCCTCACCGGGTTCGCAACCTGTGGCCCGGCCAGGAAGAATCAGGGTGCGTGCCGCCACGGCGGTGCGGTGGTGAGACGCTGCACGGGGTCGCGTACACAGGTGAGCCACGCGGCTCGTACGGGGAGGTGGCAGGCAAGTGGTGGATCAGCTGACACAGCACGATCCGCGGCGGATCGGGCCTTTCGAGGTGCTGGGACGGCTGGGGGCCGGCGGCATGGGGCTCGTCTATCTCGCACGCTCGGCGTCCGGCCGGCGCGTCGCGATCAAGACCGTCCGCACGGAGCTCGCCGAGGACCAGCTCTTCCGCGTCCGCTTCACGCGTGAGGTGGAGGCGGCCCGGGCGGTCTCCGGTTTCTACACGGCCGCCGTGGTCGACGCCGACCCGCGTGCCGCGGTGCCGTGGCTGGCCACCGCGTACGTGCCCGCGCCCTCGCTCGAGGAGATAGTGAACGAGTGCGGGCCGCTCCCGGCCCAGGCGGTGCGCTGGCTCGCGGCGGGTGTCGCGGAGGCCCTGCAGTCCATCCACGGCGCCGGCCTCGTCCACCGCGACCTCAAGCCGTCCAACGTGCTCGTCGTCGAGGACGGCCCCCGGGTGATCGACTTCGGTATCGCCTCCGGCGTATCGAACACCCGTTTGACGATGACGAACGTCGCCGTCGGCACACCCGCCTACATGTCGCCCGAGCAGGCCAAGGACTCCCGCAGCGTCACAGGCGCCAGCGACGTCTTCTCGCTCGGCTCCATGCTGGTCTTCGCCGCCACCGGGCACCCGCCCTTCCACGGCGCCAACCCCGTCGAGACGGTCTTCATGCTGCTCCGGGAGGGCCCGGACCTCGAAGGGCTCCCGGACGAGCTGCGCCCGCTGATCGAGTCGTGCATGCAGATGGAGGCCACCGGCCGGCCCAACCCCGCCGACCTCCAGGCCCAGCTCGCCCCCCACCTCTTCGGCTCCGGTTCCGACGACAGCGGTACGGCGTCGGCGTGGCTGCCCGAGAAGGCGGTCGCCCTCATCGAGTCGCGCCGCGGCGGCCGCCCGCCCGCGCAGCAGACCTCCAGCGGCCCCCGCAGCGGCGGCAGGCCCGCGGTGCCGCCCCCGCCCTCGCACGACCCCGTCGTGCCCGGACCACAGCCCGTCCCGGTCGGCGGCCCCGACACCGGCCCCGTGCGGCTGGCCGGCGCGGCCGTCCCGATCGGCCCCGGCCCGCGCGTCGCCGACGCCCGCGCCGCCGCCGTCAAGGCACCCCCGCCCGAGGCGGGCCTGGTCGCCTCCTGGTCCCGGCCGCGCCCCGGCCTCAACGGCGCCGACCCCGCCGTACCCGCGCCGCCGCCCGTGCCCCCGGAGACGGCGGCCGGCTGGCGGCCCTGGCGGTTCCGCATGTCCAACGACGTGTGGGGGACCCCCAAGGTCGCCGACGACCTGGTCTACGTCACCTCCTTCGAGGTGCACGCCCTGGACGTGGCCACCGGCCGCCGCCGCTTCAAGACCCGGGACGTCGCCTGGTCCATGGCGGTCGCCGACGGCCGCGTCCACGCCTCCGACGGCCCCACCCTGTTCGCCCTGGACGCCCGCGAGGGCGGCGACCTGTGGCGGCTGTCCACGGACGCCTGGGTGTACTCCCTCAAGGCCGACCGCGGCACCGTCCTCACCGGCACCCGCGGCGGCGGCGTGCAGGCCTGGGAGGCCTCGGGCGGGCAGAAGCTGTGGGAGATCACCGGCTGCCAGACCGACTTCGAGTCCCCCGAGGCGGGGCCCGCCCTCCACGACGGCACCGCCTACGTCTGGCAGGACGCCCGCCTGCGCGCCCTCGACGCCCGCACGGGCGACGAGCGTTGGTCGTATCCCATCGGTGACGCGGCTTCCTGCAGCGGCGTCCCCGTCCGGGTGACGAACGGCCCCGACGGATACGTGTACCTCTCGGCGGGCTCCCGGGTCCTGGCCGTCGACGTGGCGAGCGGCAGGGTCCGCTGGCACTTCGAGGCGCCCGCCGTCTTCCTCTCCCCGCCCACCTTCGTCCCCGGCCCCGCGGTGACCGGCGGCGGCGTCTACCTCGCCGACTACCTCGGCACGGTGTACGCCCTCGACGCCACCGACGGCCGCGACCGCTGGCGCATCGCCACCGAGTCACGGACGTCCATCGAACCGGTCCTCGTCGCGGCGGGCCACGTCCACGTCGGCAGCGGCAAGGGCCTCTACACCCTGGACGCCGTCACCGGCACCCCCAAGTGGCGCTTCCAGGCGGGCGGCGACATCGTGGGCGCCCCCGCGGTGGCCGAGGGCCGCATCCACTTCGGCTCCACCGACCACCTGCTCTACACCCTCAAGGCCGACGACGGCCGCCTGCGCTGGAAGCTGGCCACCGGCGGAGAGATCACCGGCTCCCCGGTCGTGAGGGACGGCGTCGTGTACGCGTGCAGCAAGGACCGCTGCGTGTACGCGCTGGACGCGGAGAAGGGGACGGGGACGGCACGCACGGCGTGACGCCTGACGGCCGGTCGGGCTGCCGCACGGGGCCTGACCGGTGACGGCCGTCGCGCCGGGGCGCACAAAAGGGGATCCGGACGGCGGCCACCGCGTCGGGGGAACGGCCCGTTCACCGCTCTGTCCCAGGCGCTACGCCGGGTACGCGGTCATCGCCACGCGGTGACCTGATCGTGACAGGCGGTGCGTAGGGTGGCCGCCATGCATTCACGGGGACGCAGCATCAAGTTGGCAGCGGTGGCCGCACTCGTGGTCCTGTCGCTCACCGGCTTCTCGACAAGCCGCGGTCACGGCCACGGCAGCAGCCACGGCAGCGGCGGAGGCGGCGGGTGCAGCAGCTCGAGCCAGGATCACGACAGTTCGTCATCGACGTCCGGCGGTTCGGGCGGGTACGGGTCGGGGTCGCGCCACGACTACGACGATGACGACGACTACGACTCCTCCGGCAGCGGCAGCGGCAGCGGCAGCGGGTCGAGCGAGACGTCCACGCCGGTGCTGGAGAACGCCGAGACCGAGCTGATCAGCTGCGCCACCAAGAAGGCCCCCTACGCGACCGTCACCGTCACCAACCCGAACTCCACCAGCGGCACCTTCACCTTCGACGTCGCCTTCCTGGACAAGCAGGGTGACCAGGTCGCCCTGAAGAGCACGCAGGCCTACGTACCGTCGAACAGCTCGACCAGGGTGCAGGTCGAGGTGGGCGACACAAGCCTCGTCCCCCGCGTCGACCACTGCGTGGCCGACGGGTACGCCACGCCCGTGACCTGACGACCGCTCACCGCACTCGATACCCCCCGGACCGCCGCCCCGCGAACAACTCCGCCTGCCGGTCCGGGGGCAGGTTCCCCAGCGAGATGAGATGGGGCGCCTGCGCGAACCCCTGCGCCCGCGCGACCTCCTTGGCCGCCCACAGAGCACGCACGGTGCCCTGTACGGCCTCGACGGGATACCCGGCGATGACGGCGGCGCAGTCGACGGCGGCAGCCAACGCCCCACCCGCGTCCGTCACTTCGGACACCAGCCCGATCGCGTGCGCCCGCCGCGCCCCGATCCGCTCCGCCGTCCCCATCAGCATCATCCGGGCGACCTCCCCGAACGGCATCCGCTGCGCCATCAGCACCGACTCGTACGCGCTGACCATGCCGTACGTCGTGTGCGGGTCGAAGAACTCGGCACCGGCGCCCGCGACGACGAACTCGCACTCCCCGAGCAGGTAGAAGGCGCCCCCGCAGGCCATCCCCTCCACGGCGGCGACCACCGGTTTCCACAGGTCGTTCGCCTTCGGGCCGACGGTGAGCAGCGGATCGTTCTGCATGTACGGGGAGTCGGGCTGCGGCACGACGGCCTCCCGGTCGAGCCCCGTGCAGAACGCCCGCTCTCCCGCACCGGTGAGCACGACGGCCCGTACGGAGTCGTCGTACCGCAACGCGCGCCAGGTGGCGGCCAGTTCGTCGGCCGTGTCGAGGTCGATCGCGTTCAGCTTCTTGGGCCGGTCGAGGGTGATGACGGCGACACCGGTGTCCTCGTAGGTGCTGATCCGCAGGCTCACGGCCGCTCCAGGACCCACTGGGGAAGCCCGGTGGCCCCGTCGAAGACGACGTGCACCCTGGCGCCGATCCGAACCCGCTCCAGCGGAAGGGAGTTGAGCGCCGCCCCGGCGCGGCTGACCAGGTTCCCGACGAGCCGTATGCGCGGCGCCTCCGCCAGCTCCACCACGACCACGTTGTACGGCGCCTGCTCGGCGTAGTCGGGCAGCAGGGGCGGATGGGGGACGACGTACGACCAGATGCGGCCCTGCCCCGACATCGCACGCCACTCGCTCGCGAAGGACTGGCAGTGGGGGCAGCAGGGCCGGGGCGGGAAGCGGAGTTCGCCGCAGTCGGCGCAGGCCTGGACGCGCAGCTCGCCCTGGGCGGCGTACTGCCAGAAGGGGGCGCCGTCGGGGGCGACGATCGGCTGGAGCATCTCAACTCCTCAGGAGCAGGGCGGAGGTGGGGACTCCCTCGCCGGCGGTGACGAGGCAGGTGGCGGCGCCGGGGACCTGGGCGGTGCTGGTCCCACGCAGCTGCTTGACGCCCTCGTTGATGAGGTTGAAGCCGTGCACATAGGCCTCGCTGAGCCCGCCGCCGCCGGTGTTGAGGGGCAGCCGCCCGCCGATCTCCAGCGCACCGCCCTCGGTGAAGGCGCCGCCCTCGCCCCGCCCGCAGAAGCCGTACCCCTCGAGGGAGAGCGGGATGAGGGGCGTGAACGCGTCGTAGATCTGGGCGACGTCCACGTCCTCGGGGGTGAGGTCGGCGTGCTTCCACAGGTGACGGGCGGCGGTCCAGGCGGGCCCGGTGAGGGGGTCGTCGTTCCAGTAGTTGACCATGCCGTGGTGCTGGGCGGGCAGTCCCTGGGCGGCGGAGTGGACGTAGACGGGCGGTCGCCGGCAGTCTCGCGCACGCTCCCGGGAGACGACGACACAGGCCAATGCCCCGTCGGTCTCCAGGCAGTTGTCGAAGAGGCAGAGGGGCTCGCTGATCCATCGGGAGGTCATGTACATCTCGCGCGTGAGCGGGCGGTCGTGCATGAGGGCGGCCGGGTTCTGATTGGCGCGGTTGCGGCAGGCGAGGGCGACGTTGAACAGGTGGTCGCGGGTGGTGCCGTACTCGTGCATGTGACGGCGGGCGAGCATGGCGATCTCGTCGGCGGGACGGAGCAAGCCGAAGGGCCGCGTCCACTGGGCGGGAGTGGGGAGTTGGACCGCCGTGTTGGTCCACGGCCGGGGCCCGCTGCCGCGCTTGCGCGACCGCCAGGCGACTCCCACCGTCGCCTGCCCGGCGGCGATCGCGGCGGCGAGATGCGCGACGGTGGCACACGCACCGCCGCCGCCGAAGCCGACCTTGCTGAAGAAGGTGAGGTCACCGAACCCGACAGCCTTCGCCAGCTCCACCTCGTCGGTCTCCTCCATGGTGTACGAGGCGAGGGCGTCGACCTCGCCGGGCGCGATGCCGGCGTCGTCGAGCGCGGCGAGGACGGCACGGCAGGCGAGCGTCCGTTCGTCCTCGGGGAGGCGCTTGGCGAAAGGGGTCTGCCCGATGCCGACGATGGCGGTGGCGTCCTTGAGTCCGGCCATGCTGTGGCTACCTCCGCGAGGGTGCCCGGCTGCTGACAGTGCGTCAGGTTACAGCTAATCTGACGGGTAGTCAGCTCCTGGGGTTGGGAGGCCTGCTGTGGGCGCAGACAGGGCGTGGGGTGCCGTTCCGGGGCTGGTCCGGTGGGCCGCCGAGCGGTACGCGGACGTCGAGGCGGTCGTGGAGGGGCGTACGCGGATCACCTACGGCGAACTGGGCGCCCGGGTGGAACGCGCGGCGGCCGCGTGCGCGGCGAACGGGGTGCGGCTCGGGGACCGGGTGGGCATCTGGGCCCCCAACTCCCTCGACTGGATGGTCGCGGCGCTGGGCGCGGTGTCGGCGGGCGCGGTCCTGGTCCCCCTGAACACCCGCTTCAAGGGCGCGGAGGCGGCGGACGTACTGCGCCGCAGCGGCGCCCGGCTGCTGTTCGTGACCGGCACGTTCCTGGGGACGTCGTACGTGGCGTCGTTACGTAGAGCGGCGGGGGACGGAGACGGCACCGGACCGCTGCCCGGGCTCCCCGCGCTGGAGCGGGTGGTGGTCCTCTCGGAGGACGCCCCGGCCGACTTCTGTACCTGGAAGGACTTCCTGGCGAGCGGGGAGGGCGTGAGCGGTGCGGAGGTGAGGGCGAGGTCGGCGGAGGTGTCTCCGTCCTCCCCCTCGGACATCGTCTTCACGTCGGGTACGACGGGCCGTCCCAAGGGCGCGGTGATCACCCACGCGCAGACGCTGCGGGCGTACGAGGTGTGGAGCGACCTCGCGGGCCTGCGTCGCGGCGACCGCTACCTCATCGTCAACCCTTTCTTCCACACCTTCGGCTACAAGGCCGGCGTGATCGCCTGCCTGATGCGGGGCGCGACGATGATCCCGCAGCCGGTGTTCGACGTGGACGCCGTCCTGGCCAACGTGGCGGCGGAACGCGTCTCCGTCCTGCCCGGCCCCCCGACCCTGCACCAGTCCCTGCTGGATCACCCCGCCCGGACCGCCCACGACCTGTCCGCGCTGCGGCTCGTGGTGACGGGCGCGGCCGTGGTCCCGCTGCGCCTGGTGGAACGCCTCCGGGGCGAACTCGGCGTCGACACGGTCCTCACGGCGTACGGCCTCTCCGAGGCCAGCGGCATCGTCACCATGTGCCGCCGCGACGACGCCCCCTCGGTCATCGCGTCGACCTCCGGCCGCCCGATCCCCGGCACGGAGGTGAGGGTCGTGAACGCGCAGGGGACCCCGCTTCGGCCGGGCAACCCGGGGGAGATCTGGGTCCGCGGCTTCAACGTCATGCGCGGCTACTACGAGGACCAGGCGGCCACCGCCGAGACCCTGACCCCCGACGGCTGGCTCCGCACCGGCGACGTGGGCGTCCTGGACGAGTCGGGCAACCTCCGTATCACCGACCGCATCAAGGACATGTACATCGTCGGCGGTTTCAACGCCTACCCGGCGGAGATCGAGCAACGGCTCGGCCTGCACCCGGACGTGGCCGACGTGGCGGTGATCGGCGTACCGGACGCGCGACTCGGTGAGGTCGGCAAGGCGTACGTGGTGCGACGCCCCGGAACCGCGCTGACCGGCGACGAGCTCATCGCCTGGGCACGGCGCGAGATGGCCAACTACAAGGTGCCGCGGTCGGTGGAGTTCGTGGGGGAGCTGCCGAGGAACGCGAGCGGGAAGGTGCTCAAGGGGGAGCTGCGGGACCGGCTCGGGTGACGTGAAAGGCCGGCTCGGTGCCCCGAGCCGGCCTTTCACCTCACGTGTGGGTCAGTCGTTGCCCGACTCCATGGCCGCGCGGTCCAGCAGCGCGTCCTCGTCGGAGACCTCGCCGCGGGAGGCGATGGCCTCGGCGCCGCCCTCGGGCATGGTGCCGATGAGGCCGGTCGCGGCGGCCTGGGCGGCACCGATGGCGGGGCTGCCGGTGCCGATGAGGCCGAGGCCGGCGTACTGCTCCAGCTTGGCGCGCGAGTCGGCGATGTCGAGGTTGCGCATGGTGAGCTGGCCGATCCGGTCCACGGGACCGAACGCGGAGTCCTCGGTGCGCTCCATCGACAGCTTGTCCGGGTGGTAGCTGAACGCCGGGCCCGTGGTGTCGAGGATCGAGTAGTCCTCACCGCGCCGCAGCCGCAGGGTGACCTCACCGGTGACGGCCGAGCCGACCCAGCGCTGCAGCGACTCGCGGATCATCAGCGCCTGCGGGTCCAGCCAGCGGCCCTCGTACATCAGCCGGCCCAGGCGCCGTCCCTCGGCGTGGTACTGGGCGAGGGTGTCCTCGTTGTGGATCGCGTTGACGAGCCGCTCGTAGGCCGCGTGCAGCAGGGCCATGCCGGGGGCCTCGTAGATGCCGCGGCTCTTGGCCTCGATGATCCGGTTCTCGATCTGGTCGGACATGCCCAGCCCGTGCCGGCCGCCGATGGCGTTGGCCTCCATCACCAGGTCGACGGGGGAGGCGAACTCCTTGCCGTTGACGGTGACCGGCCGGCCCTGGTCGAAGCCGATCGTGACGTCCTCGGTGGCGATCTCGACCTCGGGGTCCCAGAACCGCACGCCCATGATGGGCTCCACGGTCTCCACGCCGGTGTCCAGGTGCTCCAGGGTCTTCGCCTCGTGGGTGGCGCCCCAGATGTTGGCGTCGGTGGAGTACGCCTTCTCCGTGCTGTCCCGGTAGGGCAGGCCGTGGGCGAGCAGCCACTCCGACATTTCCTTGCGGCCGCCGAGCTCGGTCACGAAGTCCGCGTCCAGCCAGGGCTTGTAGATCCGCAGGTGCGGGTTGGCGAGCAGGCCGTAGCGGTAGAACCGCTCGATGTCGTTGCCCTTGAACGTCGAGCCGTCGCCCCAGATCTGTACGTCGTCCTCGAGCATCGCCCGCACCAGGAGCGTTCCGGTGACGGCGCGACCGAGCGGCGTGGTGTTGAAGTAGGCACGTCCGCCCGAACGGATGTGGAACGCCCCGCAGGTCAGCGCGGCCAGACCCTCCTCGACCAGCGCGGCCCGACAGTCCACCAGGCGCGCGATCTCGGCACCGTAGGTCTGCGCGCGGCCGGGCACCGAGGCGATGTCGGGCTCGTCGTACTGGCCGATGTCGGCGGTGTAGGTGCACGGGATGGCGCCCTTGTCACGCATCCACGCGACCGCGACCGAGGTGTCGAGACCGCCGGAGAAGGCGATGCCGACGCGCTCGCCGGCGGGAAGGGAGGTGAGGACCTTGGACATAGGAAGATTATGCATTATCACGCATGATCATGCAAAGAGCTCTGCGTCACCTTTACGTCAGCAGCTCCTCCAGTTCGGCCGCGAAGAGCAGTGCGGGGTCGAATCCCATGCCGGTGAAGTGCCCTGCGAGCTCCAGGGACAGGATCCCGTGCAGCCGAGTCCAGAAGCTCAGGGCTCGATGGAGGGTCCCGGGCGGAGCGGGGTGCGCGCCCGCCCACTGCCGATGCCCTTCGAGGTGCGCGTCGAACGGCGTGCCGGGACCGTCGGAGGGCAACGCGGCGCACGCGTCGAGCAGGGTCGCCATGATCTCGGACGCGATCCCGGTGACGTCGTCGGGCGCGTGATAGCCCGGAACGGGCGTGCCGTAGACAAGGAGGTACCGCTGAGGATCCTCCAGGGCCCACCCCCGCAGGGCGTGCGCCAGGGGGGGGGGGGGGGGGGGGGGGGGGAGGGGGGGGGGGTGGGGGGAGGGGGGGGGGGGGGGGGGGGGGACGCCGACGTCGACGGCCAGCAC